>JAAYBZ010000019.1 GCA_012744445.1 Myxococcales bacterium
CGAGCGCCTCGCCCGAGGCCATCGACGCGGCCTTCACCTTCGTCGACACGCACGAGAGCATCTCGATCTTCGAGACGGTCGAGGCGTGGGCGATCCCGATCATCGGCTCGCTCATGGCGCAGGAGCTCGCGTCGAAGACGCTCGCCGCGCGATCGGAGACGGTCGCGCGCCGCGCCACGGTCGGCGCCGGCCTCCTCTACCTCGTCGTGGGCATCATCCCCGTCGCCCTCGGCGCCCTCGCCCGCGTGGAGCTCCCCGGCCTCGAGGAGGGCGATCAGGTCCTCCCGGCCTTCGCGGCCCATCACCTCGGCACCATCGGCCAGCTCATCTTCGTGGGCGCGCTCCTCTCGGCCGTGCTCTCCACGGTCGACAGCGCGCTCCTCGTGGCGGGCTCCGTCTTCGCGCACAACTTCGTCGGCCCGGTCTCCGGTGGCCGCGTCGATCCGCTCGCGCTCGCGCGCCGCTCCGTCGTGGCCTTCGGCGCGCTCGCGACCTTCTTCGCCATCGTCGGCGAGAGCGTGCACGACCTCGTCTACGAGGCCTCGGCCTTCGCCAGCGCGGGGTTCGTGGTATGCGGCCTCTTCGCCCTCTTCACCAAGACGGGAGGCGCGCGCACGGCGATGGCCACGCTCGTGGTGGGCACGGTGGCGTACATCCTCTTCGCCCACGTGCTCCACGTCGACGCGCCCTACGTGAGCGCGCTCGCGGTCTCGCTCCTCACCTTCGTCTCCGGCGCGGTGGTCGAGCGCCTCGCGGTGCGCGTCCCTCAGCCGTGACCGGCGGCGCGGATCACGCCGCAGGCGAGGCGTGTGCCGTCTTGGGCGTCCCGGACGACGAGCGCGCGGCCGGAGAGATCCTGCGGCCCGCCGTCGCCGAGCGACGCGCCCGGCACGACGCGCCTGAGCGCGGCGCGGCCCTCGTCGTTCGCGGCGAGCCCGTCCATCTCGAGCCCTTCGCCGGCGATCGCCGCGCCCGGACCGTCGGGTGAGCTGCAGTCGCCGCGCTCGTGGATGCGCACGGTAATCGCGTCGTCGGGATCGAGCCCACGCACCGAGCCGACGAGCTGCACGCCCTCGTCCTCCGTCCCGAGGCTGAACACGCCGCTCGCCTCGCCGTCGCCCACGGGCTCGAGCACCGCCTGCGCCTCGATGACGCGCAGGTCGACGCCGCCCGAGGCGATGTCCACCGTGATCTCGTCCTCGTAGGGCGCACGGAGCACGTCGTCGTCGCGCGCCTCGTTCATCCACTGACACGCCGAAGCGAGCACGAGCACGCCCGCGCCGAAGATCGTGAAGCCTCGCATCTTCCCCTCCTCGGAGAAGCCTACCTCGCGAGGGCGAAGCGGGCGCCCCGCGGACGGGGAGCCTCACGAAGCGCGGGCGCGCCTCATCCGAGGGCGTTCCAATCGAGGAGGTCGACCTGCTCGGGCGCGAGCACGTAGTCGACCTCGCTCCGCCAGCCCACGCGGTCGCCGCCGATCTGGAAGGGCACCGGGCGCGAGAAGACGGCGCGGGCGCGCGTGAGGAGCCAGGTGTGCATGTGCTCCATCGGATGGACGCCCCGCCAGAGCGCCGCCGAGCTCCGCACCGCCTGGAGCGCCGTGCCGGTGTAGATGCGCATGCAGATGCGCCGCGGCACGAGCCCCGCCGAGGGGAACGCCTTGAAGCCGAAGCCCCACTCCGGCGTGGTCCCCGCGGCGCAGACGTTCACCCGCCCGCGAAAGAGGAGCGCGCCGTGCTCGCCGCCCGGGCAGGGCGTGGGGCGGCCTTCGTCGTCCACCGCGAGCGCGTCCTCGCCCGTGTTGTAGAGCTCGACCTCCATGGGCTGGGCGCGGCCGAGCGAGTAGCGCGGCACGGTGCGGAGGGCGACGCCCTGGAGGTAACCGCCGAGGCCATAGCGCCACGAGGTGGGCAGGAGGCCGAAGCCCGTCTTCTGCGCGTGGAAGTCGTCGATGATCTCGGCGTCCCAGCCGGTGCCCGCGAAGTGCGCGAGCGTGCCGTCCACCTCCACGAGGTCGAAGCGCCGAGTGGGCAGCGGGCCGCGCGGGAGCTTCTCGAGGAGGCGGATCGCTTGGTCCCATTTGGGGCAGCCCGTCACGCGGGCCCAGCCGTTGCCCGTGCCGAGGCGGAGACACGCGACGGGCACGTGCGCGGCCGGGCCGCCGCGGAGCTCGTTGAGCAGGCCGATGGCGGTTCCGTCGCCGCCGGCGGAGACGATGAGATCGGGCGGGTTCGCCTCGACCGCGCGCGCGAAGGCGCGGGCTTCGTCGATGGTGCGAGAGGCGACCACGTACGCCTCGGGGAGCGCACGCTCGCATGCCTTCGCCACTGAGGCCGAGGCGCTCCCGGCGTTCAGGTTGATGAGTACGGCGATACGGGGGGAAGACATTCGCGCGATTATGTCCCGCGAGGCCGGAGGCACCATCCCCGTTCGGTCGAAAAGCGACGCACGAAGGGCGTGACCTTCGGCGCGGCGAGGCGTAGATCGCGCATTCGGCCCCGTGATCCGCGCGCTCGACATCGTCCTCTCGCTCATCGGCCTCGTCGTCGGCGCGCCGCTCTTCGCCGCGCTCTACGTGCTCGGGCTCTTCGACACGGGCTCGCCCATCTTCGCGCAGGAGCGCGTGGGCAGGGGCAAGCGTCCCTTCAAGCTGCTCAAGTTCCGCACGATGCGCGTCGATACGGCCCACGTGGCGACGCACCTCGCGAGCCCCGACGCGGTGACGCCGCTCGGCCGCTTCCTCCGTCGCACCAAGCTCGACGAGCTCCCGCAGCTCGTCAACGTCCTCCGCGGCGAGATGAGCCTCGTCGGCCCGCGCCCCTGCCTCTTCAACCAGGAGGAGCTCATCGCCGAGCGCGAGTCGCGCGGCGTGTTCGCGGCGCGGCCCGGCATCACGGGGCTCGCGCAGGTGAGCGGCATCGACATGTCCACGCCGCGCCTCCTCGCCGAGACCGACGCGCGGATGCTCGCGGATCTCACGGTCAGAGCCTACCTCGGGTATATTCTCGAGACCGTGGCCGGCCGAGGCGCGGGTGATCGGGTGCGCCCCCAGGGCCCCGAACGGTGATGAGCGCATGATCGACCGCGTCGAGAGCGAGGAGAAGGGTCGAAAGCTCCGGCGCCGCCTCCATCAGCGCGTCGCCAGCATGAGCCGGCCGGCGAAGCGCGCGATCATGATCGCGGCCGACCTCGTCGCGCTCCCGCTCGCGCTCTGGTCGGCGTACGCGCTCCGCTTCTCGGATTTCTGGCCGGAGCCCTACATCACCGCCGCCTGGTGGCTCTTCCCCGTCCTGCCGGTCGTGGGCGTCTTCGTCTTCGCGCGCCTCGGCCTCTACCGCGCCGTCGTGCGGTACATGGGCACGCAGGCGATGCTCGCCGTCCTCAAGGGCGTGACCTTCCTCTCGCTCTCGCTCCTCGCCACGGCCTACCTCCTCCGGCTCCAGCAATTCCCGCGCTCGATCCCCATCAACTTCGGGCTCGTCGCGATGATCTACGTGGGCGGGAGCCGCTTCCTGGTGCGCGCCTACTACCAGTGGCTCAACAAGCACTACGCGCAGAAGCAGGCCGTCATCATCTATGGCGCGGGCGAGGCCGGCGTACAGCTCGCCAACGCGCTCGCGAGCGGGCGCGAGTACTACGTCCACGCCTTCCTCGACGACGACCGGGCGCTCGTCGGCAGCTCGGTCGTGGGCGTGCGCGTCCACCACGCGAGCGAAGGCCCCGCGCTCGTCGCGCGCCACAAGGTGGAGCGCGTCCTCCTCGCCATGCCGGAAGCGTCGCGCGCGGCGCGCAAGCGGGCGATCGACCTCTTCGACGGCGTGCCCGTGCAGGTGCTCACCGTGCCCTCGATGCCCGAGATCGTCTCCGGCGAGGCCACGGTCGATCAGCTCCGCGAGGTGGAGATCGAAGACCTCCTCGGCCGCGAGCCCGTCCCCCCGCGCCGCGAGCTCCTCGACCTGAGCATCCGCGACAAGGTCGTGCTCGTGACGGGCGCGGGAGGCTCGATCGGCGCCGAGCTCTGCCGCCAGATCATCCGCATCGCCCCGCGGAAGCTCCTCCTCCTCGACATCGCCGAGTACGCCCTCTACGCGATCGACCAGGAGCTCTCCGCCATCGTGCGCGACGAGGGCCTCGACACCCGCGTCGTCCCGCTCCTCGGCTCGGCGTGCGATCGCGCGCGCGTCGAGTCGATCCTGCGGCGCTTCGACGTGCAGACCGTCTACCACGCGGCCGCGTACAAGCACGTGCCGCTCGTCGAGCACAACGTCTTCGAGGGCGTCCGCAACAACGTGCTCGGCACGCAGGTCGTCGCCGAGTCGGCCGCGCGCCTCGGCGTCGAGCGCTGCATCCTGGTCTCCACCGACAAGGCCGTGCGCCCCACGAGCGTGATGGGCGCCACCAAGCGCCTCGCCGAGCTCATCCTCCAAGACCTCGCCACGCGCCGCACCGAGACCATCTTCTCGATGGTCCGCTTCGGCAACGTGCTCGGCTCGTCGGGGTCGGTCGTGCCGCTCTTCCGCCGGCAGATCGAGGCGGGCGGCCCCGTCACCGTCACCCACCCCGACATCACGCGCTTCTTCATGACGATCCCCGAGGCGGCGCTCCTCGTGATCCAGGCGGGCTCGATGGCGAAGGGCGGCGAGGTCTTCGTCCTCGACATGGGCTCGCCGGTGAAGATCGTCGACCTCGCGCGCCGCATGATCGAGCTGAGCGGCCTCGAGGTGAGGGGAGAGCAGAACCCCGACGGCGACATCGAGATCCTCTTCACCGGCCTCCGCCCCGGCGAGAAGCTCTACGAAGAGCTCCTCATCGGCCGCGACGTCGAGGGCACCGACCACCCCAAGATCATGCGCGCCAACGAGGAGCTCCTCGACCCCGAGACGCTCGGGCGCGTGCTCGAGGAGCTGCGCGCCGCCGAGGCCACGCAGAGCGTGGATGCCGCGCGCCGCATCCTCCGCGAAGCCGTGCGCGGGTTCGAGCCGAGCGGTGAGCCCGTCGACTGGCTCGCCGATCGGCCGAGCCACGCGCCCGTCCACTGAGCTAGGGCGAGATCGCCCCGCACGCCGCGAGCTCGCCGAGATCCACCTCGCCCTCGTCGACCGTCACGTGATCCCCGGAGAAGCGATCGGCGAGGCGGAGGAAGAATTCGATCGCGCCGGCTTCGCCCGGTCGGTAGTCGAGCCGCACGTCGCGCGACGGCGTGAGCCGCAGGGCGATCGGGAGCTCGCCGTCGTCGAAGCAGGCGCGCACCACGACGTCGACCATCGGCTCGGCCTCGACGTCGACCACGCCGGACGCGTGGAACTCGCGCTTGGGGCCGAGCTTCGGGAAGTCCGGGAGCGACCACACGCCCTTCACGCGGTCGAGACGCACCTTGGCCTTCTTCCCGCTCGGGCGGATCACGCGCGCGAAGCCCTCGAGGCGATCGAAGCGCACGCGCGGCTTGCCCATCGCGAGGACGAGCGAGGTCCGCTCGAAGTGCATGGTCCCCGTGTCGACGTCGAGCGCACCGCCGGCATCCTCGGACTCCTTGAAGGTCTCCGCGATCGAGGTGGAGAGCGCGCGCCGGCCCGGCGCGATCACCACGGTGGCCCCGCGCGCGCGCACGCCCTCGAACGCGAGCTTCCCCCAAAGGAGGGGGAGGAGCGCGAGCCGCGCCTCGGCGCGGGCGACCTCGATGACCGTCTCTCCGTCGGGCGAGGTGAACTCGATCGCCTTGGCGACGACGTGCCCGAAGCGGTAGCGCTCGATCGCGCCGATCTCGAGCGAGCCCGGGATCTGGTCCTCGACGATCTCCTCGAGCTCGTCGGCGAGTTTTTCGCGGCCCCACGCCGTGCGCAGCGTGAGCTCCACGCCGATGACCGCGATCGCGGCGAGCGCGATCGAGATCGAGAGCGCGACGAGGACCTTCTTGATCATGCGAGCCCCATTCCACGGAGCGTACGCTTGGCCTTCGCGAGTGCCTCCTCCGGGGTCGCGCTCGTCTCGATGGCGACCGGCGTGAGCTCCTCGCCGATGGGCTCCCACTCGCCACGGACCGCGAGGTAGACGTCGAAGTCGGCGTCGGAGGGATCGTCCACGCGGCGCTCGAGGCGGTCGCGCACCGTCGCCTCGTCGAGCACGCACTCGAAGATCACGAGCGGCACCGAGAGCCCTCGGGCGAGCGCGACGAAGGGCGCGCGCCGCGCTGCGCTCCGGAAGTTGGCGTCGACCACCACGCGCCCCCCGTCGAGGAGCGTGGCGCGGGCCTCGTCGAGGCAGGCCGCGTACGTGCGATCGGAGAATTCGCTCCCGTACATCGGCCCCGTCTCCTCGCCGCGCTGCGACGCCTCCGCGAAGAGGCGCTTCCGCAGGACGTCGGACCTCACCCAGTCGAAGCCCTCCTCGGCGAGCCCTCCCGCGAGCGTGGACTTCCCGGTGCCGGGCAGGCCCGCGACGAGCACGAGGCAGGGGCGCTCGGCGGGCGGGAGGAGCGCGCGGAGCGTGAGCAGGAGGTGACGGTGGACTCCGCGCTCGGCCTCGGCGCGCGCCTCGAGGGAGAAGCGGGGATCGCGCGCCCGCAGCCCGTCGACCTTGGCGCGCACGCTCGCGCGATAGGCCTCGAAGAGCGGCAAGAGCGCGCGCCCTTCCTCGATCTCGTCGCCCTCGGGCGGTCGCACGACGCCGAGTGGGCCGAGACGCGCGAGCTCGTCGAAGTACGACGCGACGAGGGCCTCTGCGAGGTCGTCGCGCCCCACGCGGCGGAGGTCCATCGAGAGGAAGGCGAGGTCGGAGACGGGATCGACGCACCGGAGCGCGTCGCCGAACTCGATGCAGTCGACGATCACGAGATCGTCGGGCGGCGCGCGATCGGGGAAGAGGTAGACGTGATCGAGCCGGAGATCGCCGTGCGCGTCCCGCGGCACCAGGGCCTCGGCGCGTCGCTCGATCGCGGGCCGCGCGCAGGCGAGGGCCGCGTCCATCGCGCGGACGACGCGCGCCTCGAGCGTCTCCGAGACGAAGTCGAGGGGCTCGACGTAATGCAGGTTCTGCGCGCAATGCCCGGCGAATTCCGAGAACCGCGCGTGCGCCGAGACGTCGTCGCCTCGCCTCGCGTCCCGGTGGAAGCGGGCGATGCGGCGCCCGAGGGCCTCGATCTCGCGCGGGGAGATCTCGCCGGCCTCGACGCGCCGGCCGAGCTGCGCCTCGTCCGGGAGACGCCGCATGTGGACGACGTAGTCCACGACCTCTCCCTCGCCGCCCACGCGGATCGCCTCGCCGCGCCGCACCACGGGGAGGACGCCGAGGTAGACGTCCGGCGCGAGCCGCCGGTTGAGCTCCACCTCGCGCTCGCAGAAATGTCGCCGCTGCTCGAGCGTGGAGTAGTCGAGGAACTCGAGCGCGACGGGCTTCTTGAGCTTGTAGACGTCCTCCCCCACGAGGAAGACCGCCGAGATGTGGGTCTGGACGACCTCGACCTCGACCTCGGGCGAGAGTCCATATGCGTCCGGTGACGCGAGCGCGTCGAGGAGGTCTCCGAGCTCCATACCCCTCGCCGCAAGGTGCCACGCCGGCGCGCGAGGGCCCAAGCGTCCTCCCCACGCTTCCATCGAATTCCGCCTCGGGATAAGGTCGCCGGATCCGCGCCGCAGGAGAACCGATGTCCTTTGCCTCGAACTTCGCCCGCCACGCCGCGCTCGTCCTCGCGCTCGCCCTCGCCGCCTGCGGAGGCGACCCCAAGGAGGAGCCGCCGCCCGAGCCGCCCGTCCGCGAGAAGGAGACGCTCCCCGAGCCGGGGCCGCTCTTGGCCGGCGTCGCGACGGTGAAGCTCCCCGTCCCGCTCGGCATCGGGACGATGGGCTACGGCGCCATCGGCGAAGCGCCCTCCGTCACGCCCTTCGCCGACACCTTCCCCGGCACGATCCGCCAACACGCCGCGCTCACGGTCAAAGCCGTGGCGCTCTCGCGGGGCCCGGGCCACGAGGTCATCCTCGTCCGCTCCGACACCGTGGGGGTCTTCCAACAGCTCCGTGAAGCCGTGCTCGACCAGCTCCGCGAGCGGCTCGGGCGCGACCTCTCGCACGCGCTCGTCCTCGCCGGCAACCACACGCACTCCGGGCCCGGGCGCGTGCTCATGACCGACGGCGCGCTCCGCCTCCTCGGCGACACCTTCTTCCCCGAGTTCTACGACCGCATGGTGAGCGCCTTCGCCGACGTGGTGGAGGCCGCGATCGCCGACCAGGCGCCTGCCGAGATCGGGATCGGGATCGCGAGCAGCAGCGACGCGCACAACGACCGCCGCTGCGAGAACGACCCGCTCGATCAGCTCCAGGAGGATCCCTCCATGCCGCTCTTCGTCGTGCGCCGCGAGGGCGTCGTCGACGCGGTGGTGATGAGCTACGCCTACCACGGCACCGTGCTCGGCATGGGCGACCTCACCCTCTCGGGGGACATGGGCGCCGTGGTCGAGCAGAAGGTCGAGGAGCGCTTCGATCACCCGGTGACGGTGCTCTTCTTCAACTCCTGGGGCGGCGACATGTCGCCGGGCAGCGCGCAGTTCGACGACGAGGAGCCCTCGGCGCACCAGCCCTTCGGCTTCGATCGCATGGAGTCGCTCGGTCGGATCGTCGCCGACGCCGCGCTCCCCGTCATCGAGTCGGTCTCGTTCTCGAGCGAGGTGCCCGTGCGCGCCCGCACCTTTCGCGCGCGCCTCGATCGCGAGGTCCTCGGCTACGCGCGGGGGGAGTTCAACTACGCGCACGGCGCGGTCTTCTGCGGCTTCGGCCTCGACGGCGTGTGCAGCCACGTCTCTCCGCGCACGGGCCTCGACAGGATCTGCGTGAAGATCAGCGAGAACGAGCGGCTCCCCAAGCAGACGCTCTTCACCGCGGGCGAGATCGGCGGCCTCGCCTTCATCACGGCCCCGGGCGAGTGGTCGACGAACCTCGCGCACGGCGTGGTCGCGGCCATCCGCGCGCGCACCGGGGGCGACGTGATGTTCATCGGCTACGCCAACGACTACACCGGATACAGCCTGAACGAGGCGGATTGGTGGCAGGGCGGCTACGAGGCCTCCGGCGCGCTCTGGGGGCCGAAGCAGGGTGACTACCTCGCCGCCCGCGCCATCGAGATCTTCGAGACCTACCAGGACCTCTACCTCACGCCGCCCTTCGAGGAGCCCGAGCCCGTGCCGCCCTTCGACGGCTACGCCTACGCGCCCTACGTCCCCGAGACGGCGGTCTCGCCCGGCACGATCGCGGCCGACGTTCCCTCCACCGTCGCGCGCGACGAGCTCGTGCGCTTCACGGTGCAGGGCGCCGATCCCTGGCTCGGCACGCCCGTCGCCGTGCTCGAGCGCGAGGTCGAGGGCGAGTTCGAGGCCGTGCGCCGCCCGAACGGCGTCGCGGTCGACAGCGACGGCTACGACATGTGGGTCGAGCTCGAGGTCGACCCGCCCTACACCGAGCCCGCGCCCGAAGGCCGCACCTTCCGCTGGACCTTCGCCATGCCCGCCGTGCGCCGCGTTCCGTCCACGATCCCGCCGCTCGATGGCGCGCACCGTTTCCGTGTGACCGTCCCGACGGTGGAGGGGCCGCTCGTCGTACATTCGTCGAGCTTCGCCATCGAATAGATGTCCATGAATGGGGACTGTTGCGCCCCATTCCTGGGTTTGAGCGAGGTCATCACGTCGCGTCCTCCGACTCGACGTGCAACGGGGGGTCGTTCAAAGTCCGCTTCCCATGTCGTCGACTCCCGGAGACGTCGTTTTCGAGCTCGATCGGTACCCGATCATCATCCTTCGAATGCCGAAGCACGGCTCGATCGACTCCATCCATCGCTGGTACGACCGCGTCGAGCAGCTCCTCGCCGAGGCGAAGGAGCCGCTCGCCCTCATCCACGATTTTCGGCCCGTCGATCTCCTCTCCGTGAACGCAGCAAACCGCCAGGCCATCGCCGAGCGGGTGAGCCGCATCGCCAAATCGCCTCACGTGCGGAAGATTGGCGCCGACGCGCGCGTGCACGCCAACGCCGTCATCGCGGGCGCGATCACGGCGGTCTCGTGGCTCACCGGCAGCACGCCCTGGCCCGCGAACAACTTCTCGAACGAAGAGGCCGCGATCTCGTGGGCGCAGGTGATGCTCGGCAAGCCGTCCGCGAAGAACGGCGCGCGCTACTGAGTCAGCCGGCGTAGGTGAGCTCGGCGCGGCGCGCGAGCGCGTCGGCCGCCGCCGCGAAGCCCTCCTCGAGAGGCCGCCGATAGAGCGCGATCACGAGCGGCGCGAGCAAGCCGTCGAAGGCTTCGTGGCCGCGGTAGCGCGTCGTCGTCTCGTCGATCGGCTCGACCGACTGGACGCGGTCGCAGTCGAGGAGCAAGCCCCCGCCCCAGCGCACGCCCCACGCCACCGCGCGCCCCTCATCCCAGCGCGTGAGGCGCTCGTGCATCGTGAGCTTCTTCCCGCCGAGCGCGACGTGGAGCGTGACGGGCCCGCCGATCTCGCGCGTGACCTCCACGCCGTAGGTGAAGGGGTTCCACTCGGGATAACGCGCGAAGTCGACGAGCACCTGCCAGACGTGCGCGGCGGGCGCGGCGATGGTGCGCTCGACGCGCACGCAACGGGGATGGGTCTCGGGGTCCACGGCCCGCGACGATATCACCGGAGCGAGTAGACGCCCGCGACGGACTTGCGCACGTCGCCGCGCTCGTCGAAGAGCCAGCGCATCGCGAGCTTGCGCGGCACGCGGACCGTGGTGACGCGCTCGTAGGTGCCGAAGAGGAGATCGAAGATCGGCGAGGTCACGCCGTGGTTGGCCTTGGGGTTGCCGAAGTGGTGGTGGAAGTGGTGCCGCCGCGCCCAGCGGCCGTAGGGGCCGAAGCCCTCGTGCGTGTGGAGCCGCCGGTGCAGGACCTCGTAGGCCACGTACATCGCGACGAGACCGATCGCGTAGGCGAGGCCGGCCGCAACGCCCGCGACGGCGACGGCGAGGGGCGTGACGAGCGCGAAGAAGGCGAGCGCGGCGAGCGCCTTCTTGGAGGTGGCCGCGAAGTAGTCGCCCTCGGCGTGGTGGCGCACGTGCTCGGTGGCGAAGGGGTTGGGGCGGAAGCGCGGGTGGTGCCCGAGGAAGCGGTGGATGAGGTACTCGAGGAAGGACCAGCTACAGATCCCGAGCAGCGCGGCGATGGCGATCTTCATCTCAAACCCTCCATGCGATGGTGGCGAGCGCCCTCTCGGGGGCGCCGAAACCTCGGAGCATCGTCTCGACCTGTTTGCGCGCGAGGTCGTCGAGCTCGAGCGCGCGCGGCAGGCGTGAGGCCTGCTTGCGGAGGAGCAGGAGGCCGAGGAGCGAGGTGGCGAGGAGGAGCGCGCGCTCGCTCGCGTCGCCCGGCGCGAGCTGACGGCGCTCGGCGGCCTCCGCGAGCGCCGTGGCGAGCGGCGCCAGCACCTCCATCACGGCCGCGAGCACCTCGCCCACGAGCTTCGGCTCGTCGACCAGCACGCGGGGCTCGGCGAGGAGCACGTGGATGAGCCCGAAGCGCGCCGCGTCCTCGTGCGCGAAGTCCACGAAGCGCCGCGCGAGCCAGGTCACGCGCGAAAGCGGCGGCGCGCACGCATCGACTTCCGCCAGCGCCTCGCCGAGCGTGCGCACCGCGCGGATGGCGAGCGCCGCGACCAGCTCGTCCTTGGAGGCGAAATAGCGGTAGAGCGCCGCCGGGGAGTAGTCCGCGCGCTCGGCGATCGCCTTGATGGAGAGGGCGTCGAGCCCGCCCTCGGCGACGATCGCGAGGGCGGCGTCGAGGATGCGGGCCTCTTGGGCCTTCTTGCGGCGCTCGGCGGGCGTTTCGTGAATCACGTTCACTTTGTAAACGCTATTCACTTCTGCGTCAAGGCCGTCACGAAAAGAGCCCCCGCGCGGGTATGCTCCGGCCCATGACCTCCCCCGACCGCAGCATGCAGCTCGCCCCTGCGAGCATCGACGACTACCGCGAGCTCGCGCGCCGCGCCCTGCCGCGGCAGCTCTTCGACTACATCGACGGCGGCGCCTACGCCGAGCGGACCCTGGCGGAGAACGTCGAGGCCCTGCGCGCCATCAAGCTGCGGCAACGGATCCTCCGCGACGTCTCGCGCATCGACCTCGGCGCGACCGTCCTCGGCGAATCGCTCCGGCTCCCCGTGATCCTCGCCCCCGTGGGTCTCGCCGGCATGTTCGCCCCGCGGGCCGAGGTGCAGGCGGCGCGCGCGGCCGAGGCCAAGGGCGTGCGCTTCTGCGAGTCCACGGTCTCCATCTGCTCCATCGAGGAGGTCCGCGCGAACACCACCGCGCCCTTCTGGTTCCAGCTCTACGTGATGCGCGACCGCGGCTACGCCAAGGAGCTCATGGGCCGCGCGCGCGAGGCCGGCTGCGAGGTGCTCGTGCTCACGGTGGACCTCGCCGTCGTCGGCGCGCGCTACCGCGACACGCGCAACGGCATGACCGACCCGATCCCCCTCGGGAAGAAGCTCGTCCGCGCCTGGGACATCGTCTCGCATCCCGGCTGGGTGCGTGACGTGGCCATCGGCGGGAAGCCGCTCACCTTCGGCAACCTCGAGAAGGCCGTGCCCGGCGCCCGCAACCCCGCCGCCTTCAAGGAGTGGGTCGACTCGCAATTCGATCCGAGCGTCTCCTATGCAGACCTCGACTGGGTGCGCGAGAACTGGCCCGGCAAGATCGTCCTCAAGGGCATCCTCGATCCGGAGGACGCGCGCGACGCGGCCGCCGCGGGCGCCGACGCCATCGTGGTGAGCAACCACGGCGGGCGGCAGCTCGACTCGGTCGCCGCGACCGCGCACGCGCTCCCCCGCTGCGCCGAAGCCGTGGGCGATCGCGTGGAGGTCCTCGTCGATGGCGGCGTCCGCAGCGGCCTCGACGTGGTGAAGATGCTCTCGCTCGGCGCCAAGGCCTGCCTCATCGGCCGCGCCTGGGCCTACGCGGTGGCCGGTCGTGGACAGGCCGGCGTGGAGCACGTCCTCACGATCCTCGAGCGGGAGATGCAGGTCGCCATGGCCCTCACCGGCCACACCTCGCTCGATCAGCTCGGGGCGCAGGCGCTCGACCTCCCGATCGGTGGGTGAGGGCATGAGGGCCCGCGTCGCGTGACCTCGGCGCGGGGGCGCGCCCCTCCCACGAATGCGACCATTTGCCGCATTTTCACGGACGGCCTCGCGCCCTAGAACCGGGCCATCATGTCTCGCGCCCGCTTGATCTTCTCCACCGCCCTGATCGCCCTGCTCGCCGCCTGCGGCGACGACACCGAGCCCCGCGAACACGAGCCCGACGGCTCCGCCGATTCGGGCGCGGAGCCCGACGGCGGCGATCTGCGCCCCACGCTCACGATCCGCTTCGACGCCCGCGCCGGCGACGTCCCCGCCCGCTGCGGCGATCTGCTCCCCGGCTTCGGCCCCGAGGGCGATCGCGCGGCCTCGCTCGCCGACCTCCGCTTCTACGTCCACGCCATCGAGCTCCGCGACCCGGACGGCGAGTTCGTCCCCGCCACCATCGTCGACGAAGCGCCCTGGCAGGCCGACGGCGTCGCCCTCCTCGACTTCGAGGACGCCTCGGCCGGCTGCTCCAACGGCACCGCCCCGACGCGCGACCACGTCGCCGTGCACGTGCCCGAGGGCGAGTACGACGCGATCCGCTTCACGCTCGGCGTGCCCTTCGAGCTCAACCACCGCGACGTGACGACCTCGCCCTCGCCGCTCAACCTCACGCGCCTCTACTGGACCTGGCGCGGCGGCTACATCTTCTTCCGCGTGGACCTCGAGTCGGAGGACGGGCGCGATTTCCACGTCCACCTCGGCAGCACCGGCTGCGTGAGCGAGGCGCCGACCCTCCCGCCCGACGAGGCGTGCGCGCGCCCCAACCGCCCCACCTTCACGCTCGAAGGCTTCGACGCCGACGCGAGCGTCGTCGTCCTCGATCTGACCGCGCTGCTCTCCGGCGTGGATCTCGACTTCAACACGGAGGGCACCGGCCTCGGCTGCCAGGCAGCGCCCACCGACCCCGAGTGCGTCGTCCCCATGACCGCGCTCGGGCTCTCCTTCGGCGAGGCCGAGCCCACGTGGTCGGCCTTCCGCCTCTCGAACGACTGAGCATGCGCGTCACGATCGCCCTCCTCCTCTTCCTCTTCGCCGCCTGCGGCGATTCCGTGCCGCCCCCGTGGGAGCCGCCGCCCGACGAGCCCTTCGTCTACGCGCTCCCCGAAGGGATCCCGCCGCCTCGCGAGGTGGAGGGCGAGCCGCTCACGCGCCCGCGCGTCGAGCTCGGCCGGCACCTCTTCTACGACGTCCGCCTCTCGCTCAACCGCGAGCAATCCTGCGCGAGCTGCCATCGGCAGGAGCGCGCCTTCACCGACGGCCGCAAGACCTCGGTGGGCTCGACGGGCGAGGAGCACCACCGCAACGCGATGAGCGTGGTGAACGTGGCGTACTTCCCCACGCTCACCTGGGCGAACCCGTTGCTGCGCTCGCTCGCGCAACAAGCCCTCGTGCCGCTCACCGGCGAGGACCCGATCGAGCTCGGCATCGGCGGACACGAAGACGAGGTGATCGATCGCCTGCGCGACGATCCGCGCTACCAGGCGCTCTTCCCGCTCGCCTTCCCCGAGGACGACGATCCGTATTCGCTGCACAACGTGGTCGTCGCGCTCTCGGCCTTCCAGCGCTCCATCGTCTCCTTCCGCTCACGCTACGATCGCTTCATGTACGGCCGCGATCGCAGCGCGCTCACGGCAGAGGAGCTCGAGGGCATGAACCTCTTCCTGAGCGAGCGCTTCGAGTGCTTCCACTGCCACGGCGGCTTCCTCTTCAGCGACTCGATCTCGCACGACGGAGTGCTCTTCGAGGAGCTGCCCTTCCACAACACGGGCCTCTACAACGTCGACGGCGAGGGCGGCTACCCCGCGCACGATCCCGGGCTCTTCGAGCTCACCTTCGAGCCGAGCGACATGGGCCGCTTCCGCGCGCCCTCGCTCCGTAACGTCGCCGTCACGGCGCCCTACTTCCACGACGGGAGCGCCGCGACGCTCGAGGAGGTCCTCGACCACTACGCGCGGGGCGGGCGCCTCATCGAGGACGGCCCCTTCGCCGGCGACGGCGCCGAGAACCCGTGGAAGAGCGACCTCGTCCGCGAATTCCCCATGCTCGAGCGCGAGAAGCGCGCGATCCTCGCCTTCTTGAACGCGCTCACCGACGAGCCCCTCCTGAAGGATCCCGCCTTCGCCAACCCATGGCCCAAGGGGCACGAGTCGGGGCCGTGATCTCCGAGTTGTGAGGGGGCTTCCAATTGTAGGGCGATCGGGGTGAAATGCCTCCCGGTCGCCCGATCGCTCGCGCGGCTGCCGGGGAACCTCGAGGCGGGGTCGAAGTGGTCGCGACGGATAAGCTTTCGGTGGTGGAGGCCGCGTGGGAGGTGGAGCTCGAGCCTCCCGACTGGATGGTGCGCCTCGCGTGCTCGATCCAGACGGCGGTGCCCGAGATGGTGGCCCCCACCTCGTTCCACGCGGTGGTCGAGGACATGGTCATGCGCGTGATCGAGGCGGGCGCGCCGCCCGGGACTTCGCATCTCCCCGTGGTGCTCGGCTCGGCCTCGCAGACGCCGCCCGAGCTCATCGAGCACACGCGCCGACAGGGCGCGACGGGCCTCCTCGCCTTTCGCCACGCCGACGCGCCGGACACCGGCGGCCTCGATCAGGTCGCGCCCGCGCTCGCCGAGCTCGGCGGCCGCGACATCCTCACCATCGGCGCGCGCGACGGCCGCGGCGAGACGCTCTGCCTCACGGGCGTGATGCCCGAGCCGCGGAAGATGCGCTCGAACGAACGCCGCGGCTGGGAGTCGGTCTGCGCGCACCTGAGCGCCGCGCTGCGGCTCCGGCAACGAGGCATCACGGCGACCATCGAGGACGCCGACCTCGTCTTCGACGCGCGGGGATCCCTCGTCTACCGCAACGCCTGGTCGGGCTCCCCCTCGGCCGCCGACGACGAGACGGTCGATCGCCTGCGCGATCGCCTCCCGCACGTCGACGTGCGGCCCTCCGAGCGATCGGCGACGTGGATGGAGGCGGTCTTCGACGGGAACTGGTCGATCATCGCGCGGCGCGAGACGGCGGCCGCGGTGCACTTCCTCGCCGTGCGCAACCCGGTCGACGCGACGCCCATGCGCAAGCTCACCGAGCTCGAGGTGGAGACCGTGCGCGCGCTCATGACCGACGCACCCGCCAAGGCGATCGCCGACGACCTCGGCATCACCGAGGCCGCCCTCGCGCGGAGGGCCTCGTCGGCGTACCGCAAGCTCGGCATCGAATCCCGCGCCGAATGCGCGCTCCTCCTCGCGTCGCTCGCCGCCCTCGCCGGCGAAGCACGTGGCGTGCCCGACGACCCCACGTGCTCCGTGCTCCGCATCGCGTGGGCGGTCCAATCGCTCTGCGCCGCGCGCGGCCTCACGCCCGCCGAGTCGTCCATCGTGCCGATGCTCATCGCCGGCGTGAGCGACGCCGAGATCGCCACGCGCCGCGGCGTCTCCAAGCGCACCGTCGCCAACCAGACGGCCGCGCTCTACCGCAAGCTCAAGGTGGGCTCGCGCTTCGAGCTCGCCCGCGCGATGACGCGCGCTCTCCTCGCCGCGCACGAAGCGAGCTGAACGGCGCCGCGTCTCCGCGGAGGCTGCGACGCAATCCGCGGAAATCGACGGAAATCAGGGGAAATCGCGCCCTCGGCGGGCGATCCTCATCCATGCTCGTCCCGATCGTCCTCTCACGACGACCGGGGAGCCGTGCTCTCCCGACGTCGCGAGCGCGGTCGCGAGGGGCTTGCCATCGCGCATCGTCTGGGAGGCGTCCACGAGAACCTTCAGGAGCCGTGTGGAGGCACGCCCCATGGAAAGACAAGTCGCTCGCGCCATTCCGACCAGCCGCTCCCCGCACGCCGCGCCGCTCCGTTCGCTGACGCTGGTCGTGGAGGGCATCTGGGATGCCATCGCCGTCGAAGCCGGCGAGGCGCACACGTGCGTGAGCCATTCGAAGGGCAAGGCCTCGTGCTGGGGGGACGGCCTCTGCGGTCGCCTCGGCAACGGAAACCCGAACGACGTCCAGACGCGTCCGGTCGCCGTCCTATGGCCGAACAGATGCCGGACGCCTCCTGAACCTCACTCTGCCACCCCCCCCCAAGCCGATCTCGAGGACGCACCATGCAAGAAGAAACGATCCGACTCCGCTCCCGCACGGCCGACGGCCCACGGCGTCCCTCCTTGGCGCTCTCGACGCTCTTCTTCGCGGCGATCGCCGGATGTGGCGACGACGCGACGCGGCCCGACGGCGGAGACGCCGGCATATCCGCATGCGACCAGGATGCGACGCGCGAGCGGCCCTGCGGACTCAACGGACGCGGCCTACAAGCGCAGGTCTGCGATCGCGGCGCATGGGTGAACCAAGGCGCCTGCATCGACGATGACATCTGCATCGACGAAGACCGCCGCTACGTGGAATGTGCCGACGACGAGGGCGCGCAGCCGCAGCTCTGCGTGGAGGGCGCGTGGGTCGACGACGGATCCTGCATCGACGACCTGTGCGAACACGGAGAGGAGCGCGTGATCGCCTGCGGCCTCAACGGCAACGGGACTCGAGCGCAAGTCTGCGTGAATGGCTTCTGGGTCGGTGACGGCGGATGCGTAGACGACGACGTATGCGTCGACGACGACGAGCGCTCGCTCGCCTGCGGGTACAACGGCCGCGGTCTACGGACGCAGCGCTGCGTCGACGGCGACTGGACCGATGTCGGTGAGTGCGCTGACTCCGACGTGTGCTTCGACGGCGCCATGGGCGATCTCGAGATCTGCCCGGATTTCGACCTCTGCACCTCCGTGAGCCATTGCATCGAGGGTCGATGGGTCGACCTCTTCGATCCGATGTCGATCACCGCGGGCGGCGAGCACACCTGCATGATCAGGCACAAAGGCGAGGCCTACTGCTGGGGCGCCAGTAGTTCTGGTCGGCTCGGCGCACCCGGCAACGGCAACAGTCCCGTCCGGGTGGGAAGTGGGAACTTCAACGACTTCGTGCGTTCCATCGGCGCGGGCCTGGAGCACACCTGCGCGGTCCGGAGCAACGGGACCGCGTGGTGTTGGGGCAGAGGCGGCGAGGGGCGGCTCGGCAACGGCCAGATCCTCGAAAGCGGGATCCCCGTGCAGGTCTCGTCGATCACCAACGTCGTCTCGGTGCACGCCGGTGATATCCACACGTGCGCGCGCCTCGCGAACGGACGGATCTCCTGCTGGGGCCTCAACTCGA
>JAAYBZ010000168.1 GCA_012744445.1 Myxococcales bacterium
ACGAGGTCCTCGTCCGCTACGCGACCGCCATCGACACGGGCGATCACGCGCTCCTCGACGAGGTCTTCACGCCCGATGCCGCCATCGACTTCCGCGAGGCCGGCGGGATCGCGGGAGGCTACGCCGAAGTGCGGGCGTGGCTCGAGGGCGCGATGGCTCGTTTCTCCATCCTCCAGCACTTCGTCTCGAACCTCCGCATCCTCGACCCGGAGGGCGCGTCGACCGTCTGCTACGTGCGCGCCGTACACGGCTACCGCGCGGAGGGCGGTCCCATGCGCTTCTTCGAGCTCGGGGGCGAGTACCGCGACGCGTGGCGCGCGACGCCCGAGGGGCCGCGCATCGCCCGGCGGGTCCTCGCCGTGCGCTACTTCCAGGGGGACGTCCCCAAGCGAGGCTGAGCGCTCCCGGCGGAAATCGCCCCGAGGGGGGGTATCGCGCGGTCGGCGAAGTCATTAGGTTGATCGGATGTCCCTTCGCCGAACCTTCGTGGCATCGCTCGCCGTGGTCACCTTCGCCGTCCTCCTCGCGGGACGGGAGGCCGAGGCCTCGAGCTGCGGCTCCATCCGCGACCCCGACCAGCGCGCGCTCTGCCGCGCCCGGGAGTCCGGGAAGCCCTCGGACTGCGGCTCGATCCGCGACGCCGACCAGCGGGCCTACTGCCGCGCCGTCGTGGGGAAGAAGCCGAGCGATTGCGGCTCGATCCGGAGCTCGGACCTCCGCAACCGCTGCCGCGCCGAGGCCGGACGCGGCGGCTCGTCGTGCGGCTCCGTCCGCGATCCCGACGCGCGCGCCCTCTGCCGTGCGCGCTCCTCCGGGAAGACCTCGGACTGCGGCTCGATCCGCGACGCCGATCAGCGGGCCTACTGCCGCGCCGTCGTGGGGAAGAAGCCGAGCGACTGCGGCTCGATCCGGAGCTCGGATCTCCGCAACCGCTGCCGCGCCGAAGCGCGCTGATCAGGCGCGGCGGGCGTCCTCGACGACCTTCTCGACCTCTTCGCGGATCTGGGCGAGGCGCGCCTCGCTCTCGGCCTCGAAGCGGAGGACGAGGACGGGCTGCGTATTGGACGCCCGCACGAGCCCCCATCCGTCGCCGAAGTGGATCCGCGCGCCGTCGACGTCGACCACCTCGTGGGTCCGCGCGAAGTGCGCGAGGACCTTCTCCACCACGCCGAACTTCAGCTCGTCGTCGCAAGGGACGCGGAGCTCGGGCGTGGAGAAGGTGGTCGGCACGTCGGAGAGCAGCTCGCTCAGCGGCCGCCGCTCGCGGGCGACGATCTCGGCGAGGCGGAGCATGGCGTAGACGGCGTCGTCGAAGCCGAAGAAGCGATCGGCGAAGAAGATGTGACCGCTCATCTCGCCGGCCAGGAGCGCGCCCTCTTCCTTCATCTTGGTCTTGATGAGCGAGTGGCCGGTCTTCCAGAGGATGGGGCGACCGCCGTGCTCTTCGATGTCGTCGTAGAGCGTCTGCGAGCACTTCACCTCGCCGAGGACGGCCGCGCCGGGGCGCTCCTCGAGAAGGGCGCGCGAGAGGAGGATCATCAGGCGATCGCCCCAGAGGATCTCGCCCTTCTCGTCGATCACGCCGATGCGATCGGCGTCGCCGTCGAAGGCTACGCCGAACTCCAGCCCGCGCTCGAGCACGGTGCGGCGGAGGAGCTCGACGTTGTGTACCTCGGTGGGATCGGGATGGTGAACGGGGAAGCGGCCGTCCATCTCGCAGAGGAGCGGGATGGGATCGAGGCCGACCGCGTTGCACGCGGCGAGGGCCGCGGGGCCGCCCGCGCCGTTGCCGGCGTCGATGGCAAAGCGGAGGTCGCGCCGGGCGAGGCGGATGTTGCCCTTCATGAAGCCGGCGTAGGCGGGCATCACGTCGACCTCCTCGCTCGTCCCGCCGCCGGGGAGTTCGAAGTCGCGCGCGAGGATCATCTCGCGGAGCTTGCGGACGTCGTCGCCGAAGAGGCTCGCCTTGCCCCGCATCATCTTGAAGCCGTTCTCGTCGGGCGGGTTGTGCGAGCCGGTGATCTGCACGCCTCCGTCGAGGTCGAGGTGGAAGACGGCGAAGTAGAGGAGGGGCGTGGGCACGCGCCCGACGTCGATCCGGTGGACGCCGGCCTCTGCGAGGCCCTCGCAGAGCGCGGCGTGGAGCCGATCGGAGCTCAGCCGGCAGTCGCGCCCCACGGCGATGCGGTGGTGGCCGAGGCGACGCTGGAAGGTGCCGAGCGCGCGCCCGAGATCACGGGCGAATTCGTCGGTGAGATCGCGATCGGCCACGCCGCGGATGTCGTACTCGCGAAAGATGTTCGGGTTCATCGGACTCTCCATCGATCCACGAAGACTCGGTTGCTCATATACGGTCGTCGCCCCGCGCTTTGAGGGCGTCGACGATGGCCCTCACGTCCTGGGCGCGGTCGCGCGGCAGGATCAAGAGCGCGTCGTCGGTGTCGACGACGACGAGATCCGAGACGCCGACCAACGCCACGATCTTGTCGCTCGGGGCGTGCACGTAGCATCCCCGGGTGTCGATCGCGACCGCGTCGCCGCGCATGGCGTTCGCGTCGTCGTCGCGGGAGGCGAGCTCCCAGGCCGCCTGCCACGAGCCCACGTCGGACCAGCCGCACGAGACGGGCACGACGAGGACCTCGGGCGCCTTCTCCATCACGCCGTGGTCGATGGAGATGTCGGGGAGCGTGGGGAAGCGCTCCTCGACGACGCGTGCCTCGTCGCCCCGCTTGGCCGCCTCGTCGAAGGCGGCGAGGCCCGCGGCGAGCTCGGGCAGGTGGGCGCGGATCTGCTCGAGGATCGCGTCGGCCCGGAAGAAGAACATCCCCGCGTTCCAGAGGTAGTTCCCCGAAGCGAGGAAGGCCTTGGCGCGCTCGGCCGGGGGCTTCTCGACGAAGCGCGCGGCCCGGAACACGCCTTCCGCGATCGCTTCGCCCATCTCGAGATAGCCGAAGCCCGTCTCGG
>JAAYBZ010000020.1 GCA_012744445.1 Myxococcales bacterium
AAGGACGCGATCTTCGGCCTCGACATCCCGCTCATGCGGCTCATGCACGTGCTCCACGCGGCGGCGCAGGGCTACGGGCCGGAGAAGCGCATCATCCTGCTCCACGGCCCGGTGGGCTCGGCCAAGAGTACCATCGCGCGCCTGCTCAAGAAGGGCCTCGAGCACTACTCCCGCACACCCGAGGGCGCGCTCTACACCTACGAGTGGGTGAACCTCGCAGGCACGGGCCTCGCGGGCGACGAGGACCGCATGCCCTGCCCGATGCACGACGAGCCGCTCCGGCTCATCCCGGTGGCCTGGCGCGAGCGCGCCATCCGCGAGCTCGCGCTCGGCAACGACCGGCACCGCGTGCGCGTGATGGGCGAGCTCAACCCGGCGTGCCGCTTCATCTTCCAGAACTTGTTGGAGCGGTACCAAGGCGACTGGGGCAAGGTCATCCGCAACCACATCCGCGTGAAGCGGCTCGTGCTCTCCGAGCAGGATCGCGTCGGCATCGGCACCTTCCAGCCGAAGGACGAGAAGAACCAGGACTCCACCGAGCTCACGGGCGACATCAACTACCGCAAGATCGCCCTCTACGGCTCCGACTCCGATCCGCGTGCGTTCAACTTCGACGGCGAGTTCAACATCGCGAACCGCGGCATCATCGAGTTCGTCGAGGTGCTCAAGCTCGACGTGGCCTTCCTCTACGACCTCCTCGGCGCCACGCAGGAGCACAAGATCAAGCCGAAGAAGTTCGCGCAGACCGACATCGACGAGGTGATCATCGGCCACACCAACGAGGCCGAGTACAAGAAGCTCCTCAACAACGAATTCATGGAGGCGCTCCGCGACCGCACGATCAAGATCGACATCCCCTACATCACCAAGGTGAACGAGGAGGTGAAGATCTACCGCAAGGACTTCAGCGCCGAGCGGCTCCGCGGCAAGCACATCGCGCCGCACACGCTCGAGGTCGCGGCGATGTGGGCCGTGCTCACGCGCCTCGAGGAGCCCAAGAAGCACCAGCTCTCGCTGCTCCAGAAGATGAAGCTCTACGACGGCAAGATCCTGCCCGGCTACACGCAGGACAACGTCAAGGAGCTGCGCAAGGAGGCCAAGCGCGAAGGCCTCGACGGCATGAGCCCGCGCTACGTCCAAGACAAGATCTCCAACGCGCTCGTCCGTGACGGAAGCGAGGGATACATCAACCCGTTCATGGTCTTGAACGAGCTCGAGAAGGGCCTCACGAGCAGCCTCATCGCGAGCGAGGAGCAGCGACGTCGCTACGCCGAGCTCATCGCCGTGGTGAAGTCGGAGTACGACGAGATCGTCAAGAACGAGGTCCAACGCGCGATCAGCGCCGACGAGGAGGCGATCGCCCGCCTCTGCGCGAACTACATCGACAACATCCGCGCCTACCTCATGAAGCAGAAACTCAAGAATCGCTACACCGGCAAGGACGAGGATCCGGACGAGCGGCTCATGCGCTCCATCGAGGAGAAGATCGACATCAGCGAGGCGCGGAAGGACGACTTCCGGCGCGAGATCATGAACTTCATCGGCCACCTCGCCCTCGAGGGGAAGAAGTTCGAGTACTCGACCAACGACCGGCTCCGCCGCGCGCTCGAGATGAAGCTCTTCGAGGACCAGAAGGACTCGATCAAGCTCTCGTCCTTCGTGTCCAACGTCATCGACAAGGAGACGCAGGACAAGATCGACGTCATCAAGGGGCGCCTCATCAAGTACTACGGCTACAACGAGGCGTCGGCGACCGACGTCCTCAGCTACGTCGCGAGCATCTTCGCGCGCGGCGACGTCCGCGACTGACGGGGCGCGCCAGGCGCGCTCCCGCCGTCACACCGGCGCTCAGACGAAGAACGGGCCTTCGACGCAGTAGGTGATCCCGCTGTTGAAGAAGTTCCCGTTGCCCTGCCCGCGCTGCGACGAGAAGTAGAGGCGCGTGTGGCTCGGGTCGAAGGCGGGGCCGGTGATCTCGGTGCCTTCCTGCCCCGTGATCTGCACGAGCGGGATGGTATCGCCCGAGGGGGTGATCGCCACGATCTGCAGATCGTCCCCGTCCTCGGCCACGATCACGTCGCCCGCCGGTGAGACCGTGACGTTGTCCACTCCGCGGAGGATGGGGTTGGGGTGGGTCTCGGGGTCGTAGAGCACCGTGAGGATGTTGCTCGAGACCTCGAGGGCCCAGACGCGGTTGTCGCCCTTGGTCGTGAAGTAGACGATCCCGTCGTGGAAGAAGATGCCTTCGCCGCCGTTGAAGCGCGCGGCGTCCTCCACCTGGTTGCGCGTGGCCGTGGACTTGTCGCCGGACTCGGGGTCGGCCGGGTTGGGATCGCGCACCTCGGCCCAGACGATCTCGGTGTCGCCGTCGACCTCCGTGAGCGTCGCGATCTCGAGCACGCCCGCGCTGAAGTCGGTGCGGCCGCCGGGAATCGTGCTCGCGTCGGGCCGGAAGCGGTAGAAGCCCCCGTCGGGCCGATCCTCGGTGAGGTAGACGTAGAGGGTCTCGGGATCGATCGCGACGGCCTCGTGCTGGAAGGTGCCGAGCGCGGGGAGCTCGCGTGCCTCGACCTCGCCCTTGGGGTCGCACTCCCAGCAATGCCCCTGGCCGTGCTCCTCGCAGGAGATCCAGGTGCCCCACGGCGTCGGTCCGCCGGCGCAGTTGATGAGCGTGCCCTTGAGGATGCGATAGGCGTCGATCACGTTCCCCGCGGCGTCGAAGCGGAGGGCGCCGGCGCCGCCCTGGTTGGGGACGGGCACCTCGGCGTTGGAGACGTAGATCCAGCCGCCGTCCTCGGTGGGGAAGGTCGCGCCGCCGTCGGGCGCGCCGTGCCAGACGTAGCTCGTGCAGGCGACGACTTCACCCGAGCGCGCGAGGATCTTCGACTTGAAGCCGGCCGGGAGCATCAGGCCGTTCTCGTCGGGCGGCTGGAGCGGGCCGAGGTTCGCGATGTTGCTCGTGGTGGGGTACGGCTTCCCGTCGCCCGGCTTGGCCGTGCAGGAGGAGTCGCCGCCCTCGTCGTCGTTGCAGCCGGAGAAGAGGCTGGGGCCGATGGCGAGGAGCCCCAAGCCGGTGAAGCTCTTCCAGAGGAAGGCGCGGCGGGACTCCGGATCCGAAGGCAGGCGGGAACGCTTCATGCCCACGACTTTCGCCGATCGATGCGCCCGGTTCAATACGGCGCGTGGTGGGCGGCGCGCGCCGCGCGAGCTCAGGTGAGCCCGCGGGCGGCGATGTCGGAGCCGAGGCGCGCGAGCGAGGCGCTCGCTCCGCCGAGCGTCATCTCGCAGTGCTTCGACTGGAGGAAGTAGCGGTGGAGCGGGTAGTCGCGATCGAAGCCCATGCCGCCGTGGATGTGCTGCGCCGCCGCGAGCACGCGCGCGCCCGCGTCGGCCGCCCAGTACTTGGCGACCGCCACCTCGCGCTCGGCCGCTTCACCGCGCGAGAGCTTGTAGGCCGCCTTGAGCATGGTGACCTCGATGGCCTGCGCGTCGATGTACGCGTCGGCGAGGCGCTGCTTCACGGCCTGGAACGCGCCGATGGGCATGCCGAACTGCTTGCGCTCGGTGGCGTAGCGCGCCGTCATGTGGAGCGCGCCGTCGGCGATGCCGTGCTCGAGCGCGCACATGCCCACGAGCGTGTGGTCGATGGCGTAGCCGAGGACGGCCGCGCCACGATCCGGACCGGCGAGGACGTCACGCTCGTCGACGCTTGCGCCGTCGAGCGTGAGGAGCGCGAGGTGCTCGCCGTTGGTGCCGCGCTGCGCGCCGAGCTTCACGCCCGAGGCCTTGGGGTCGAGGAGGAAGACGGCGATGCCCTCGCCCTCGACCTCGGCGCCGACGAGGATACGCGCGGCGCGATCGGCGACGGAGACGTTGGTGAACTCACCCGTGAGCGCGTAGCCCGAGGAGGTGCGGACCGCCTTGGCCGCGGGGCGCTTGGGATCCTGGTGACCCACCTGCGCGAAGGCCGCCGAGAGGAGGAGCTCCCCCTTCACGACGCCGGGGAGGAGGCGCTCCTTCTGCTCGTCCGTGCCGAACGCCGCGATCGGGAGCGCGGCGCTCACGAGCGTGGGCAGCGCGGGGATCGGCGCGACGGTCCGGCCGACCTCGTCGAGCAGGAGGCAGAGCTCCATGAACCCGAACGCGGCGCCGCCGTAGGCCTCGGGGATGGCGATGCCCAGCATCTCGGCCTCGGCGAGCGCCTTCCAGGCGACCTCGTGGAAGCTCGAGCCGCTCTTCTCGAGCGCCTTCAGCGACTCGTCGGTGACGAGGTCCGCGAGGATCTCGCGGATGGCCTGCCGGATGCTCGTCTGCTCTTCGGTGAAGCTGAAATCCATGGTGATTGCTCAACGTCCAAGGGTCGGAAGACGAAGGCCGAAGCCGGCGATGAGGTCGCGCTGGACCTCGTTGGTCCCGCCACCGAAGGTGAGCACGAGGCTCATCTTGTAGAACTTCTCGAGGCGGCCGCGGATGACGGCGCCCTGGCTCGAGTGGTGGAGACAGCCCGCCGCGTCGTGGACCTCCATGAGGAGGCGCGAGCCCTCGACGTAGAACTCCGAGCCGAAGACCTTGATGGCCGAGGCGTCGGCGGGGCTGAGCGTGTCGCTCGCGATGTGGAAGGCTTGGCGGCAGTTGAGGAGCTCGAGCACCTCGAGCTTGGCGTGCACCTTGGCGAGGTTCTGCTGCACCCAGGGGACGTCGAGGAGCGTGCGGCCATCGCCCGCAGGCGTCTCGCGCGCCCAGGCGACGGTGTCCTCGAAGATCTTCCGGAGCGGGCCGACGGCGCAGAGCGCGACGCGCTCGTGGTTGAGCTGGCTCGTGATGAGCTTCCAGCCCTCGCCCTCCTTGCCCACGAGGTTCGAGTAGGGGACGCGCACGTTGTCGTAATAGGTGGCGTGCACGTTGTTCTCGCCGAGCGCGTGGATCGGCGTGAACGAGAAGCCCGGCGTGTTCGTCGGGACGATGATGATCGAGAGCGATTTGTGCGGCGGCGCCTTGGGATCCGGGTTGGTCCGGCAGGCGAGCCAGATGTAGTCGGCGTGGTCGGCGAGGCTCGTCCAGATCTTCTGGCCGTTGATCACCCACTCGTCGCCCTCACGCACGGCCGTGGTCTTGAGCGAGGCGAGGTCGGTGCCGGAGCCGGGCTCGGTGTAGCCGATGGAGAAGTGGCACTTGCCCTCGAGGATGCGGGGCGGGTACTCGGCCTTCTGCGCGTCGCTCCCGTACTTGAGCAGCGTGGGGCCGACGGTGTTCAGCGTGAGGATCGGGATGGGGAAGCCCGCCCGCTGCACCTCGTCGAAGAAGATGAACTGCTCGATGGGGCCCCGCTCCTGGCCGCCGTATTCCTTGGGCCAGCCGATGCCGAGCCAACCGTCCGCGCCCATCTTCTGCAGGGCCTTGTGATAGAGCGGTCCCCCGCCCTCGCTCTCGTCGAGCTCGGCGAGGAGCTCGGGGGTGATGAGTTCGTCGAGGTAGGCGCGAAGCTCGTCCCGGAGGGCGAGCTGCTCGGGGGTATAGTCGAGATGCATGGCCGGACTAGAACGCGTTCTAGTCGTGCGCTCGGGGATGCGCAAGAACGTTCCTCGGTCGACGGGGTGAGGTCGGGCCGAGGGACACGACCCTGACAAAAATGTCACACCTGTGACAGCGGAGGTCGGTCAAACGCGGAATCCGGGCGAGGGCGAGCCCCTCGGATCCCGGGAATTCCCGCCTCCGACGACGCCGAAGCCCTCGAATCTTCTCGAAAACCGCGGTGGAACGCTTCGTGCTTAAGGGTGTTACACGGAATGCACGACCATCGCAGCGCGTTGCGAGTGTGCTCCATGATTGACGCGTGGTGTCAGTCCGTTAGACTGCGCCGCCCTTTACCGACCTCTCGGGCCCCGATCTTCGCATGGAAGAGCTTGCCATCGACAATTCGCGATCTCCTCTCCTCGAGAGCACGGACGGCTTGGACATCGTCAACCGGGCCCGGGCGTGCTTCGAAGAACAGGCGAGCGCCCTGAGCGCGATCGCCGCCCGCCTCGACGGGCGATTCGCGCAGGCCGTGGAGATGCTCCTCGAGGTCCGCGGTCGCGTCGTGGTCACGGGCATCGGCAAGTCGGGCCACATCGGAAAGAAGATCGCCGCGACCCTCGCGTCGACGGGGACGCCCTCCTTTTTCGTCCACGCGGCCGAGGCGGTGCACGGCGACCTCGGGATGATCACGGAGGACGACGCGGTCCTCCTCCTCTCCTACAGCGGCGAGACGGAGGAGGTCCTTCGCCTCCTCCCTTCCCTGCGGGATCTCGGCGTCCCGACGATCGCCATCGTCGGCAACCTCGAGTCGCGCCTCGCCAAGCTGTCCGACGTCGCCCTCGACGTGAACGTGCGCCGCGAGACCTGCCCCAACAACCTCGCCCCCACGAGCAGCACCCTCGCCACGCTCGCCATGGGCGACACCCTCGCCGTTTCGCTCGCGCGCATCCGGCACTTCCGCGCGGAGGACTTCGCGCGCTTCCACCCGGGCGGCTCGCTCGGCCGGCGCCTCACCGGCCGCGTCCGCGACGCCATGCAGACCGAGTCGCTCCCGCTCCTCTCCGCCGACGCCACCATCGAGGAGGCGCTCGTCACGGCCCTTCGCGGCCGCCTCGGCCTGGCGCTCGTCACCGACGAGTGCGGCGTGCTCCTCGGCGTGCTCGGCCCGCGCGAGCTCGAGTCGGCGCTCGCCATCGACCGCTCGTCGCTTGCGATCCGGCTCGCGAGCGCGGATCATCCGGTTCTCGCGCCCGACGCCTCGATGGAGCAGGCGGTGAAGCGCATCCGCCTCTCCGGCATGGCCGCCCTCCCCGTCGTCGACGAGGACCGGCGTCTCCTCGGGGTGGCGCGTCGCGACGAGTGAGCCCCTTTCTCCGTTGGATCGCCATGACCCTCCCGATACGAGAGAGCATCGCCTTCTTGATCTTGGGGGTCGCGGCCGGCTGCGGTCACAAGGCCCCGCCCGATCCCTGGTATCCACGCGCCCTCGGCCCCACCGAGGTGCCGGTGAGCGACGCCGAGGCGACGATCCTCGCCTCGCTCGACGGCATTCCCGGCGAGGGCGAGGTGCAGGCGGGCTCCATGAGCGCCTTCGTCGAGGCCCCCTACCACGCGGCGAGCAACCGACGCTGCCGTCGCGTGCGATTCGTGACGTCGGAGGGCGTCCGCGTCCGCACCGCCTGCGAGACCCCGGACGGCTGGCGCCTCGCCGCCGACGTCTTCGACGGCGGAGCGCCCCGATGAAGCTCCTCGAGGGGCTCGATCGACAGCTCAACGTCGTCTTCGCGCTGGCCCTCCGAGAGACCCGCACCCGCTTCGGGAACAGCCAGCTCGGGTTCTTGTGGGCGCTCGCGGAGCCCCTCCTCTGGATCCTCACCTTGTACGCGATCTTCGCCATCGCCGAGCGGGATTCGCCGCGCGGGATGGCGCTCTTTCCCTTCCTCGCCACGGGCCTCGTGACCTACGAGCTCTTCGCCAAGACGCGGGAGAAGGTGGCCGAAGCCATCGGCGCGAACCGCGCGCTCCTCTTCTATCCGCAGGTGCGTCCGCTCGACGTGACCTTCGCGCGCGGCGTCCTCGAGACCTCCACCTACCTCGCGGTCTTCGCCGTGCTGATGCTCGGGTACTCGCTCGTGTCGGGGACCACCCACGTGATCCACTCGCCGCTGCTCGTGCTGACGGGGCTCCTCATGACGGCCGTGCTCGGCTACGCGCTCGGCCTCGTCTTCTGCATGGCGCAGGTGATCACCGAGACGGCCAAGCGGCTCCGTCAGCCCCTGATGCGCCCCTTCTTCTGGATCAGCGGGATCTTCTTCACGGCCAACTCGCTCCCCCTGAAAGCGCGTAAGCTCTTGCTCGTGAACCCGCTCTTCCACTGCATCGAGCTCGTCCGCGACGGATGGTTCGGCGCGTACGAGGCGCGCCACGCCGATCCGGCCTACGTGCTCGGCTGGATCGTGGTCCTGCTCTTCACCGGGCTCACCCTCGAGCGCCTGGTGCGACGTCGCGTGGAGGTCCAATGATCGAGCTCCGTAACGTCACCAAGGCCTACAAGACGCCGAACGGCCTCAAGGTCGTCCTCGACGACATCACCTGCACCTTCGGCGAGCGGGAGAGCGTCGGCGTGCTCGGGAAGAACGGCGCGGGCAAGAGCACGCTCCTCCGCATGCTCGGCGGCGCCGAGCTCCCCGACGCGGGCGAGGTGCTGCGCCACGGCCGCGTCTCTTGGCCCATCGGCTTCAGCGGCGGCTTCGCCCCTTCGCTCACGGGCGCCGAGAATTGCAGGTTCGCGGCGCGGATCTACGATGCCGACGTGGACGAGGTCGTCGAGAAGACGCGCGCATTCGCCGAGATCGGCGACTACTTCGACATGCCCGTGCGCACGTATTCGTCGGGCATGAAGGCCCGGCTCGCCTTCGGGTTGAGCATGGCGATCGACTTCGACATCTACCTCGTCGACGAGGTCACGGCGGTGGGCGACAAACGCTTCCAGAAGAAGTGCCGCGACGCCTTCCGGGCGCGCGAGGCACGCTCGTCGGTGATCATCGTCTCGCACCAGATGAAGACCATCCGCGAGTACTGCACGCGCTGCGCGGTGCTCTGGGGCGGGAAGCTCAACTTCTACGACGATCTCGACGAAGCTCAGCGCATCTACGAAAAGGTGGCCGCATGAACGCGCCTCGTGAGCTGAACGCCCTCGGCAAGGCGGCCGCGGTGCGACGCGCGAGGATGCGTCGCCTCGGCGTCCGCCTCGCGCTCTTCGTCCTCCTGCCGACCTTCGTCGCGACGATCTACTTCTGCTTCGTCGCCTCGGATCAGTTCGAGTCGGTGGCCGCCTTCACGATCCAGAACGCCGACGGCCCGACGGCCCCGGGGATGGACTTCATCCTCGGCTCGTTCCCCGGGAGCGCGGTGGGCCGCGACGTGCTCATCGTGCAGGAGCACGTGCTCAGCCGCTCGATGCTCCAGTACCTCCGGAACGAGCACGGCTTCGACGAGCACTACGCCGACGAGTCGCGCGACTTCGTGAGCCGGCTCTGGAAGAGCGCCGACTCCGAGGACATCTACCGCTACTACCTACGCCGCGTGTCGCTCGAGCACGACTCGGCCTCGGGCGTGCTCACGCTCCGCGTACGCGCCTTCACGCCCGAGGACGCCGAGCGCTTCGCCAAGGCGATCCTCCACGCGAGCGAGCGCATGGTGAACCAGATGAGCGACGACGCGCGCCGCGACCGGCTCAGCCTCTCCGAGGCCGAGGTGCGCAAGGCCGAGGAGCGGCTCTCGCAGGCGCGCCAGAAGATCATCGAGGTGCAGCGCGAGACCTCGGAGCTCAACCCGGTGCAATCGGCGGCCACCGTCGAGGCCATCCGTGGCTCGCTCGAGGCGCAGCTCGCCGAGGCGCGCGCCGAGCTCAGCGCGATGCTCGCGGTGATGCACCCCGACGCCCCCAAGGTGCAGGCCCAGAAGCGCCGCGTGGCCTCCCTCGCCGCCCAGGCCGCCCGCGAGAAGAACCGCATGGTGGGCGGAGATGGCACGGTCGGCAACTCGATCGCCGAGTTCGAGCCGCTCCTCCTCGAGAAGGAATTCGCCGAGCAGACCTACCGCTCCGCGATCGCCTCGCTCGAGCTCGCGCGCCTCGAGGCGTCGCGGCAACACCGCTACCTGGTCACCGTGGCCGAGCCGTCGAAGCCCGACGCGCGCACCCACCCGCTCCGCGTCCAGGGGATCTTCACGGTCTTCCTCGCTTCGCTGATGCTCCTCGGCATCGGCACCTTGATCATGGCGTCCGTGCGCGAGCACGCGAACCTCTGAGATCTCCGATGAACCGGCTCTCCCTCCTCGTCGCCCTCCTCGGCACCCTGGCGCTCTCGGCGTCGGCGCGCGCGCAGATGCCGCTCACGACGCCGGTCGCGGAGCCCGACGTCGAGCTGCCTCCCCGCGAGCCCGAGAAGAAGCCGCCCTCGCCTGCCACGAAGCCGCCTTCGGAGCCCGCGGCGCAGCCCTTCGGCGCCTCGCTCTTCGAGGGCGTGGTCACCACGCTCCGCGACGACGGGATCAACCCCAACTACCGCGTGGTCCCCGGCGATCGCGTGAGCGTGAACGCCTGGGGCGCCTACCAGGTCAACGACGTCTTCATCGTCGACACGCAGGGCAACATCTTCCTGCCCGAGATCGGCCCGATCCCGCTCGCCGGCGTGCGGAACGCCGACCTCAACGCCCACGTGGCCACGGCGATCAGCCGCGTCTACCGCCGCAACGTCGAGGTCTACACCAACCTCCTCAACGCGAGCCCGGTAGCGGTCTACGTGACGGGCCGCGTGCTCCGCCCGGGCCGCTACGCTGGCCTTCCCTCGGACTCGCCGCTCTTCTTCCTGCACCAGGCGGGCGGTCCGGATCCGCTCACCGGCAGCTACCGCGACGTGAAGGTGCTCCGCGACGGCGCGCTCGTGGCCGAGGTCGATCTCTACGACTTCCTCCTCCGCGGCCTCCTACCGCAGGTCGAGCTCCTCGACGGCGATACGATCCTCGTGGGGCGACGCGGCCCGGCGGTGGAGGTCGTCGGCGCGGTGGCCAAGCCCACGCTCGTCGAGCTGCGCCGCGACGACCTCCGCGGCAGCGCCCTCCTCGAGGTCGCCCCCGTCTCGCCGCGCTCCACCGAGGTGACCCTCCGCGGCGTCCGCGGCGGGCGCCCGCAGGTCGAGTCGATGAGCGTGACCGAGCTCGGGCGGCGCGAGCTCAGCGACGGCGACGTCCTCGACTTCCACGAGGAGATGCGGGCGGAGCACGTGGTGGTCCACCTCGAGGGCGAGTTCCCCGCGCCGACGACGATCTCGGTGCGGCGCGGCACGCGGCTCGTCGATCTGCTCGATCACATCCCCGTCGATCCCGAGATCGCCAACACGGCCGGCA
>JAAYBZ010000021.1 GCA_012744445.1 Myxococcales bacterium
CGACCTCGCCATCCTCGACGAGCCCACCAACCACCTCGACGTCGAGACGATCGAGTGGCTCGAGTCGACGCTCTCCGATCGTTTCCCGGGCGCGATCCTCCTCGTCTCGCACGATCGCTACTTCATCGACGCCGTGGTCGATCGCGTGGTCGAGGTCGCGCACGACGGAGTCCACTCGCACGAGGGCGGCTGGTTCGAATACGTCGAGGCCAAGGCCGAGCGCGAGGAGCTCGCGGCGCGCGCCGAGGCGAATCGCCGGAACTTCCTCCGCACCGAGCTCGAGTGGCTGAGGCGCTCGCCCAAGGCGCGCACCTCCAAGAGCAAGTCGCGCATCGACCGCGCCCTGGCGGCCAAGGCCATCCGCCCCACGCGCGAGCCGGGGCGCGTGCAGCTCGCCGCCGAGACCTCGCGCCTCGGCCACCGCATCCTCGAGCTCGAGAAGGTGCGCCTCGAGGTCGAGGGCCGCGTGCTCGTGCGCTCGCTCGATCTGCACATGGTGAAGGGCGATCGCATCGGCATCGTGGGCCCCAACGGCGCCGGCAAGTCGACGCTGCTCGAGGCGATCCTCGGCCGTCGCGAGCTCGCGGGCGGTGAGATCCGCCTCGGCAAGCACACGGTGCCGGCGTACTTCGATCAGGCGCGCTCCGGGCTCGAGCTCGACAAGACCGTGGCCGAGAACGTCGGCGGCGGGCGCGAGAAGATCGAGTTCGGCGGGCGGACGATGGACGTGCGCAGCTACCTCGCGCGCTTCCTCTTCGCGCCCGAGCGCGCGCGACAGCCGGTGGCGGCGCTCTCCGGGGGCGAGCGCGCGCGCGTGGCCCTCGCCAAGCTCCTCCTCCGGCCCGCCAACCTCTTCATCTTCGACGAGCCCACCAACGACCTCGACGTGGAGACGCTCTCGAGCCTCGAGGCCTCGATCCTCGAGCTCGGCGCGAACGCCATCCTCGTCTCGCACGATCGCCACTTCCTCGACCGCGTCGTGACGGCGATCCTCGAGATCGACGGGAAGGGCGGCGCGACGCTCTACCAGGGCGACTACTCCACCTATCGCGCGCTACGCCGCGAGGCCGAGGAGAGCGCGGCCAAGGGTGAGCCCAAGCCCGTCCAGGCCCCGCCGCCCGCCAAGAAGAAGAAGAGCGCGCTCACCCTCGGCGAGCAGCTCGAGCTCGAGAAGATCGAGGGCGAGATCACGGCGCTCGAGGAGGCGCTCGCGGCGCTCGAGGAGAAGCTCTGCGATCCCTCGCTCTACCAGGGCGGAGGCGACGAGGCGGCGAAGCTCGAGCGCGAGCGCGCCGAGGTCTCCGAGGCGCTCGGGGCCAAGATGGCGCGCTGGGAGGCGCTCGAGTCCAAGCGCGACGCGGGCGCGTGAGGTCAGGCCGAGATCGATGGCTCCCTGCTCATCTCGGAGCGCTGCCACGAGGCCGTGCGCTGGTTCTACGAGTGCCTCATCGATCTCAGGACCTGCGCCGCGCTCGACGACTACTGGAACGAGGTCGGGGCGCCCCATCCGTGCGAGTCCGAGGAGACGCTCGTCTCCGTCCGCTGCGATTGATCTCGGCGGGGGACTCGTTAGAGTCGGGGGAATCGGGTCACCCCGGGGGAGGGTTCATGCAGAATGTGCGTCTTGGAATCGGCGGCATGATGGTCGCCTCGATGATCACGCTCGTCGCCTGCGGGGATGACGGGGGGGAGCGCGGCCCGCGTGAGGACATCCTCCTCGCGGAGGAGGTCTGCACCAAGGACTTCGGGTGCTTCCCGGAGAATTGGGGCAGCCTTCGGGAGTGCGTCGCGGAGCTCGCGAGCGAGATGGCCTGGAGCGAGGCCTATTCCACGGATTGCTACCAGGCGATGCGTGCGGTCGCCGAATGCCTGGCGGGTCTGGAGACGTGTGAGGAGCTCGGGGACTATTGGGACTCGGACAAGCCCGGCTACCCCTGCTCCGCCGAAGAGGCGCGCTGGATCACCTGCGACGACTGAGCGAGCGCCCGCTCAGTCGCAGCTCTCGATGTAGCCGAGGGCCATGAGCCGTTGGCATTCGGCGGGGTTCATGTCCTCGACGATCTGCTTGCGCGCGGCGCCCTCGGCGTAGCGCTTCTCGGCGGCCTCGAGGGCCTCGTCGAGCGCCTTGCCGCGCTCCGCCTCGTCCTTGGAGAGGTTCTCCTTCTCCTTGGGATCGCGGTCGACGCGGTAGAGCTCCTCGGGCTCGAGGCCGCGCGGATTGCCCGCGTTGGCGAGGATGCGCTTCCAATCCCCCGAGTCGTCGCGGCGACGGAGCGCGCGGAGGACGTTGCCCTCGTGGTCCTCCTCGGAGAAGACCTCGTCGGTCCCGTGGTCGAGGAGACCACCCTGGACGCCCTGCACCCCGGGGAGCCCGTTCATCATGAGCAGCGTGGGCATCACGTCGACGCTCTGCGTCCAGTGCTCGACGACGCTCCCGCCGGCCGCCTGATAGGGGCGCTTCACGAAGAGCGGGATGCGGATCTGCTCGTCGTAGAGCGTGACGCCGTGCCAGAAGCCGCCGTGATCGAGGAATTCCTCGCCGTGGTCGGAGGTCACGACGATGACGGTCTCGTCGTAGAGGCCGCGCTCTCGGAGCGCGTCGACGAGCTTGCCGAAGTGCTCGTCCCAGAAGGTGATCTCCTGGTCGTAGCGCGCGCGGATCGCCGGGAGCTGCTCGGGCGTGGGATCGCCGTTGGTGGCCTTGGCCCAGCCCGGGCCGCTGTACGGATGCTCGAAGTAGGGATCGTGCGGATCCATGTATCCGACGAAGAGGAAGAAGGGGCGGTCCTGTTCGGCGAGGCGATCGAGCTCGCGGAAGACCTCGCCGTTGGTGTCGGCGGCGTCGACGTAGGCTTCGCCCGGGCGGACGCCGAGGAGGCGGCCCTGGATGCGGCGGATGATCTGCAGCGCCATGAGCTGCATGCCGGCCTCGCTGGCGCCGAGCGGGCTCTTGGGCTCGAGGTAGACGTAGCGATCGAAGCCCTGCTGGAAGTTGTAGCGGGGGGAGACGTTGAAGTTGGTGACGATGCCCGAGGTGGCGTAGCCGCCGTCGCGGAAGGCCTCGGCCAGCGTGACGACCTCGTCGGGGAGCACGGAGGCCTGCGACATCACGCCGTGGTTCGAGGGGTAGCGGCCGCTCAGGAGCGACGCGAAGCTCGGGCGCGTCCACGAGGCGTTGGCGAAGTGCTGGTCGTAGCGCACGGCGTCGCGCGCGAAGGCGTCGAGGTGGGGCGTCTTGCCTTCGGCGTAGCCGTAGCTCGGGAGCGCGTCGGCGCGGAGCGTGTCGACCACGATGAGGATGACGTTCTTGGCCGAGGAGGGCGCGGCGGGGCGCGCGACCTCGGTCTCCTCGGCGGTGGCCGGGGTCATCACGAAGGCGAAGACGACGAGCGCGACGAGGAGGCCGCCCGAGAGGCTGAGGCCGCCGAGCGGGCGCGAGAGGAGCGAGCCCTGCTTCTTGGAGAGGGCGCGGAAGAGGCCGTAGAGCGCGAGCGCGACGAGGCCCGCCGCGAGCGCGCCGCCTACGACGAGGAGGAGCCCGGGGCCGCTCTTGAAGGCGAAGGACTTCTTGAAGACGTCGCGCCAGGTGAGGAAGACACCGAGCGCCGCGGCGAGGACGAAGAAGACGAGGCTCGCGTAGCGCGAGAACGCCTCGCCGGAGGGGAGCTTGGGCTTGTGGATGAGGCGGCCGAGCCAGGCGAGGGTGCCTGCGCCCACGAAGCCCACGAGGCCGAAGATCACGCCGTAGACGAGGCCGCCGTAGGCGAGCACGCCCCAATCGGGGTTGGCGGCCGAGCGGGCGGCGACGAAGAGGCCCTCGGCCGCGCCCGCGAGCAGACCGCCCACGGCGCCGCCGGACAGGCCGAGGAGCGCGCCCTCGAGGATCTCGGGCCTCTCGATCTCGCGCGAGACGACGGCCTCGGCGATGCGGTCCTCACGGTCGGCGTCCTCGACGCGGATCTCGGGCTTGTAGTTCGCGCCACGCGCGAGGAGCACGAGCCCGCCGAAGGAGGAGATCACCATCTCGACGGCGAAGCCGAGGATCGGCGTGAGGAGCGCCACGATCTGCGGGACCCCGAAGAAGGTGGTGTAGACGTAGAGCGCCGCCGCCTCGCGGAGGCCCACGCCGTTGATCGAGATGGGCAGGAGCGTCGCGAAGATCTGGAGCGACGAGACGAAGAAGATCTGCCCGGCCGTCACCTCCATCCCGAGGGCGAACGCCGCCGCCACGTAGATGAAGTTGTTGAAGACGTGGACGAGGAGCGAGAGGCCGAAGGCCTGCGCGATGCGCCCGCCCTGCCCCTGGTAGGCGCAGACGCCGTCGACGAGGGTCTGGATCTTGGTCGGGACGTTGCCGAGGAAGATCGACGCGAGCCTTCGGAAGAGGAAGGGCCGCACGATGAGCAGGCCCGCCACGAAGAGCATCCCCACGAAGAGCAGGTCGATGAGGATGACGTTGGCGAGCCCGAGGTGCTCGACGCCGAAGACGCTGCCGAGGAGGACGGTGGCCGCGAAGCCCGTCTGGCCGGCGAGGAGCTCGATGGCGATCGTCGCCGTGGCGCGCGCGTTCTTCCCGGTGTGCGCGGCGATGTCGACGATGCGGTAGCCCTGGAAGCCGAGGCCGCCGGGGGTGAGCGCGCCGAAGAAGCGGCCCACCATGAGGCTGCCGAAGAGGTGGCGGAACGGAGCGAAGATGCCCTGGCCCTCGAGGAGCTTGCCCCAGCGGATCGTGGCGCAGAAGACGGCGGCCATCTGCGCGGCAGCGGCGACCGGCACCCACTTCCAGTCGATGTTGCTGAGGCGCTCGACGAGCTCTTCGGCGTTCTCGCGGCCCGAAACCTTGAGGTAGATGCCGGCCCAGATGCCGACGGCGACGGCGAGCTTGGCGCCGAGGATGAGCCGGGCCTTGGTCTTCTGATCCATTCGATTCCTCGGAGAAACGCGGCGTTCCGTACCGCTCCCAACGACCGGGAGGGCTTATCGTTCCGCCCCGATGGGGTCAATTAAGTGGCCGAACCCACGCCGCCCTCCCAAAAGGGACGGATCATGGGCTTGCAAGCGCTCCGACGCGGGGCTCAGACGAAGGAGACGGTGTAGGCCATGCTGTCCGGCCCCCAGGCGCCGTGGGTGGTGCGGACGTAGACCTTGCGCGCCGAGAGGCTCAGGGCGGATTCGATGATCCCCTGCATGCCGACCCGGAAGTAGCGGACCTGGGCGAGGCTGATCCCGACGAATTCGATCCGGGCGTCCTTGGGCCCGAGCTTGAAGGCGGCCGCCTCGCCGCCCCGGAAGACCCGCTGCCGGAGCACGTCGACGCGGCTGATGATCGACCAGGGGTCGATGCCGCCGAGGTTCCGCGCGCCGCGGAGGATCGTGCCGAGGTGTCCGTTCTGGATCCGATCGCCCACGCTCCGCCCGATCTGCAGGATGTCCGCGTCGGAGAGCCCGAGGGAGTCGACGGCCACGTAGTGCGCATGCGCGACCTCGATGGGGAGCCACGTCCCGGCGACGAGGGACTCGATCGCGTCGTGGTACCGGGCCGGGAGGGCGCGCAGGTAGCGGTCGCGCAGGCCGCGGTCGCGGAGCATCTGGAGCGAGGAGCTGAGCAGCGTGCCCCGCACCTCGGTCACGGGAGGCGTGAGCTCGGGGGGGCCGCTGAACGGGATGATGGCTTCTTCACGCATCGTCGGGTCGGGACGGCTCCGATCCTCGTCTTTCACGGAAATTCCGCAAGGGGCACAAGTAGGATTCTGTCCTACCGCGATTTCCTTCCCCCTCCGGGGTGACCTGGGGCCCCGTCCAACCTGCAAAAGGTAAGTGACTGTACGCTCATGCGTGCTATCTCCGCCCGCCGGGAGGTACGAACGATGAGATACGGGGTGGTCTTCGTCTCGCTCGGCTTGCTCGGCATGCTCGGCTGCGAAGGGGCACCGCGATGTCCTTCGGGCATGAGCGCCGAGGACGGCCGGTGCGTCTGCGACGAGCCGCGCTACTTCGACGCCGACGGGGATGGGTATGGATCCGGTCCGCGGCTCGCGTCCTGCGAGCTCGGGCCGTCGATCGTGACGGTCGCGGGCGACTGCGACGACCGCGATCCGGCGCGCCATCCGGGCGCGGCCGAGGTCTGCAACGGCCAGGACGACGACTGCGACGGCGAGATCGACGAGGACTTCGAGTGCCCGCGGCTCGGCGCCGTGCCCTGCGCCACGGCGTGCGGCAGCGAGGGGCTGACGATCTGCTCGAGCACGTGCGAGCTCCGGGACGACGAGGCGGCCTGCCTCGCGCCCGAGGAGGTCTGCAACGGCCAGGACGACGACTGCGACGGAATGGTCGACGAGGGGCTCGGGACCGTCCGATGGGTGGGCAAGCTCACCGACGAAGCCACCCTCGAGGCGGCCGTCGGCGGGTTCGAGGGCGGGATGGTCGTGGTCGCCCGGGGGCCCTCCACGGCGTCGCTCCTCGTCGTGGACCCGGAGGGGGAGCGCCTCCGCGAAGATCGGAGCTTCGACCCGAACCTCCGCTCGCCGCGGTTCGCGCGCGGGACCGAGACGCTCCTCCTCCGGGCCGTCCACACCTCGCCGCCTCGCGTCGTCTGCGGCGAGATCGGCGGGGCGCCGGAATTCGCCCTCACCTCGGGGAGCTGCCTCGACCTCCCCGACGACTCGCTCGTGCTCACCGATACGCGCCGCGACTTCGACTTCGAGAGCTTCTTCCTCCGCCGCGGGGACGAGCTCCTCGCCGGCGGGATGCCGCTCACGTCTCCGGCGGCCTCGCCACTCAAGGCCGGCGGGCAGGTGCTCCGCGGGGTCGCGGCCTTCGGCGTGACGTACACCTCACGCGTCGTCGTCTGGGGGCACGAGGCGCTCGAGCTCTACCGCGCCGAGGACGTGGGCGCGCGGGAGTACTCGCGGGTGCGCGGCTTCGGCGCGGTGGTCGCCGCGGACGTGATCGCCACGGCGGATCGGGTGACGATCGCCCAGGGCACCGGGGAGGCGATCGTCCTCCGGCTCTTCTCGCCGAGCGACTTCGCTTGCGCGGGCGGGACCTCGGGCGCGGGCTGCGAGCTCGGCGCCTACCCGGCGGAGGTCGCGCGCGCTGGCGACCGGCCCCTCGCGCTCGCCCGCCAGGGCGACCGGATCTTCGTGGCCTACACCGCGAAGGAGGGCACCGCGCTCGGCTTCCTCGAGGTGGACGCGGAGGGGCGCGAGATCCAGCACGTGGGGTTCGGGCAGGGCCTCGGCCCCTTCGTCGACGTGTACCTGGCCGACGTCGGCGAGGCCTACCCGCGGATCGTGGCGCGGACGAGCGCGGGCGCGCTCCACCTCTTCGCGTTCGGCTGCGAATGAGGGGCGCGCCTCGGGCGCTCAGCCCTGCGCGAGGAAGCGCTCGACGTCGGCGACGTCCTCGGCGCTGCCGATGAAGAGCGGGGTCCGCTGGTGGAGCTTCTCGGGCACGATGTCGAGGATGCGGCGCGAGCCGTCGGAGGCGGCGCCGCCCGCCGCCTCGGCGATGAACGCGAGCGGCGAGGCCTCGTAGAGGAGGCGGAGCTTGCCGCTCTTGTTCTTGGTGTCGGCCGGATAGGCGAAGATGCCGCCGCGGAGGAGCACCCGGTGGAAGTCGGCGACCATCGCGCCGATGTAGCGGAGCGAGTAGGGCTTGCGGCCGCCCTCGTCGCTCTTCACCCAGTTCACCCAGCGCTGCACCGGGGGCGCCCAGCGGGTGAAGTTGCCCTCGTTGATCGAGTAGGTGTCGCCGCGCTTGGGGATGCGGATGTTCTCGTGGCTGAGGAGGAACTCGCCGATGGCGGGATCGAGCGTGAAGCCGTGGACGCCATCGCCCGTGGAGTAGACGAGCATGTTGGACGAGCCGTAGATGACGTAGCCCGCCGCCACGATGTCGCGCCCGGGCTGGAGGCAGTCGGAGAGCTGGCCGGGGCCGTCGCCCGGGCTCTTCCGGCGGTGGATGGCGAAGATGGTGCCGATCGACGCGTTGATGTCGATGTTGCCCGAGCCGTCGAGCGGGTCGAACTGGAGGACGTACTTGCCCTTGGGGTATTGGGGCGGGATCTGGATGGGCTCCTCGACCTCTTCGCTCCCCATGATGCAGACGTGGCCGCCCGCCTCGACGCAGTGGACGAGGGTGCGGTTGGCGAAGTCGTCGAGCTTCTGGACCGCCTCGCCCTGGACGTTGACCTCACCCGTCAGGCCGAGCACGTCGGCGAGGCCGGCCTTGCTCACGCGGCTCGAGATGATCTTGGCCGCGAGCGAGATCTGCTGGAAGAGGCCGGTGAAATCACCGGTGGCCCCCGGCGTGCGGCGGAGCCGATCGAGAACGTGGCGCTCGAGGGTGGTTCCCACGAGGGCAGGGGCGCTGGGTCCGACCGAGATATGCTCTTCCATGGCACCGGGGATAACAAAGGCCATCGACGTGTGCCATGGGAATACGCTGGCCCGTCAGGGAGCGTTCCTCGGGGGCAGGGCGACGATGAGGGCCGCGGCGAGCGCCCCGACGATCGGGGCATAGAAGAAGGGCACGTCGAAGAGCGGCGTCCCGGCCTCGATCCCGAAGAGGGCCCGCGGGGTGTCGGCCTCGACGAAGCGCGCCCCGACCGCGTGGAGCGCGCCGCCGGCCACCACGCCGAAGATCGCGCGCGAGACCGCCTCGAGCATGCTCTGCGAGCGGGCGGCGAGGAGGAAGCAGGTCGCCGCGGTCCCGGCCGCGACGAGGTTCCCGAGCAGCCCCTCGGTGTGGAGGATGGAGAGCGCGGCGAGGCCGGCCGAAACGACGAGCCCCACCACGACGCCGAAGAGCGCGCCCTTCGCGAGGCGGTGGAAGAGGGATCTCACGGGCTCCACAGGACCTTCTCGGCGATGCCGTCGTCGCCCGGCCGGAGCTCGCGGATCGCGGCGACGCGCGGGCCCTCGGGGGTGGCGACGCAGAGCGCGGCGGCGCGGATCGCCCGGACGATCAGGAGATCGAGGGCGCTCGAGGAGGCGCCGGACAGCGAGGCGAGGGCCTTGAGCGGCGGCCCGACGCGCCCCTCGTGGGCGGCGCGGACGCCGAGGAGATCGCCCTTCCGGCGGCCGGCAAAGATCTCGAGGACCTCGCGGAGCTCTCCGCCGCGGACGCCGTCGACGAAGAGGCGCTTCGGGTCGAGGCGCGCCGCTCGAGCGGCGACCGCCGCGAGCGAGGGCTCGCCGAAGGGGCCTTCGACGAGGCCGATGGCGTCCTCGCGGAGGAGGGTGAGGCGCGGAATCCGCTCGGCGAAGACGAGGCCGCCCTCGCTCTCGGCGCGCGCCGCGAGGGCCGCGGCGAGCTCGGTGACGCCGCTGCCCTCCGGGCCGATGAGCGCCACGGAGTGGCCGCGCTTGCCGAGCGTCTCGAGGATGCGGAAGCCCTCGGCGTCGAGGAGGCCGCGCTCGAGGATCGCCTCCTTGGTGGGCGCGGGCGAGGGGCGCTCGAGCGTGATGTACGGGCCGCGCGGCGCGAGCGGGGGGAGGAGCGCGGAGAGGCGCGATCCGTCGCCGAGCATCGCCTCGACCACCTTGGGGAGCGGCTCCACCGCGTCCCAACCCGCCTCCCGGCGGAGGAGGCGCGCGAGCACCTGGGTGAGCCGCGCGGCGTCGGAGAAGGCCGCGTTCACGGGCTCGTAGCCGAGGCCGAAGTCCACCTCGACGAGGCCGGGGCCCTGCACCCGGATCCCGCGGACGCGCGGATCGGTGACGAGGCCCTCGAGGGCGCCGAGCCCCACGAGCTCTCGCGCCGCGAGCTCGGCGAGGCCGGAGGGATCGATGGTGCCGTTCACGGCGCCGGCGCGGGCGAGCTCGCCGACCGCGCGCTCGGCGGCCTCGCGCGCCTTGGCCATGGCGTGCGCGCCCTCGCGCTCGCTCGGCGGGATCATCGCGTCGAGGCGGGCCATCACGGCGCGGAGGGCGGCCCGGATGTCGCCCGCGGGCGCGCGGGTCTCGAAGATCACCGACGGCTCGTGCGGCACGGTCTCACGCCCCGAGGGCGCCGCGGGCGCGCCTTCGACCTTCTCCACCGTGAGGATGAAGTCGCCGAGGTAGATCTTGTCGCCCTCGGTGAGCTGGAGCGGGCCGTGGATCTTTCGCCCGTTGACGTAGGTGCCGTTGGTGCTGCCGAGGTCGGCGATCACGTAGCGGCCGTTCTTCCGCACGATGCGGGCGTGTTTCTTGGAGACGCTGTTCCGCGGGAGGACGACGTCGGCGTCGTCGGCGCGGCCGATGACGGCCTCCTCCGCCGAGAGCTCCTGCCGTCGATGCGTGCCGTCTTTGTCGGTGATGAGGATGCTGAGCATGGAGCGCGCGAAGGTCGAGGGAGAACGCCCGGACAAGCTCGCCCAATCGCTCGCCCCGGGTCAAGGATCCTTCAAGAGTCGCGGAGCGCTTCTTTGAGGGGGATCTCGCGGGTCCCCGCGTAGAACCGGAGCCGCTTGCCGAGGATGAGCCGCACCCGCTCGTCGAGGCCGAGCGTGTGGAACTCCGCCGGCGTGAGCGTGCGCTCGGCCGACCCGTCTTCGCCGAGCACCACCACGCGATCGAAGGCGCGCTCCTCCCGCTTGGCGCCGCCCCCCCCGAAGAGCCTCATGCCGTCCGCTCCTCCCGCTCCTCGCGTTCGCGCTCGACGACGGAGCGGGCGCGCCACTCGCTCTCGGCCATCGCCTCGAGCATGCCGCCCTCCTCGGCGAAGCGGAGCCAGCTCGCGAGCGTGCGCGAGGTGTGGTGGACGAGGAAGGCGAGCGCGAAGAGGATCCAGAAGGCGTGCTCGACGAAGCGCGTCCACTCCACGGCGTCGACGCCGTAGATCGAGCGGGGATCGAAGGCGCCGCGGAGCGCGTGGTCGAGGAGCGTGACGGTCGTCGCTGTCACGAGCACCTTCCAGTCGAGGTAGAACGCGAGGAAGGCGAGCGAGCCGAAGACGTGGAAGTGCGACTCGATGCGGCCGTTCGTCACGTAGATGATGAGCGCGGAGAGGAGCATCTGCGCGACGGCGACGACGTGCCGCGTGGCGACCGCGCCGGGCTGCGTGCGGATGAGCAGGAGCGGGAAGGCGATCACGCCGAGGCCGAGCGTCGTGGCGGCGACGACGTGCGGGTGGATCGCGCCGTCGAGGTCGTCGATGACGTAGGGCGCGACCCAGGCGGCCACGCCGATGCAGAAGAGCCACTGACCGACGAAGAGGTAGCCGAAGATCCGATCGCTCCGTTCGTGGACCTGGCGCTGCCAACGCTCGAAGCGGCGCATGGCGCGCGCGACGATGATGCGTGTGACGTCCTCGTCTTCGTTCATTTCGCGCGATGGTATCGGCAGGCGCGAGCCCCGGACCAAATTCCCGACGCACGTCCGCGTCCCGGGACGCACGGGAGGGCTCGCGCGTGGGGCCCGGCCGCGTCACGATGCACCTCATGGCCCGCTCGAGACGGCGACCCCCCGGTGAGGCTCCCGAGCCTCGCGACGAGCCGACGCAGCACGTCGAGAAGATGGAGCACAACCCCTTCGCGGCCGCCCTCCGAGGCGTGCGCGTGGAGGCGAAGAAGCCCGCGCCGCCGAAGGCGCCGCCCAAGCGGCCCGAGCCCCCGGCGCCGCGGGTCGAGCGGCGGGCCAAGGCGGCGACCGACGATCCGATCGCGCGCTACGACTACGACGACCGCATGGCGTTCCGCGAGGCCTTCGCCGGCGTCCGCCCGCTCGGCGCCACGCCGCCAAGGCGCAAGAAGGCCGCCGTCGCCGCGCCCAAGGTCCGCGTCGAGCCGCCGAAGCGCACCGAGGCCGACGAGGAGGTGCGCGCGCGGCTCGACGCCCTCGTCGCGGGCGGCGTCCGCTTCGAGGTGCGCCGCGAGTCCGACGGGACGATCGTCGGGAGGCGCCAGGGCGCGCACGTCTCACACCTCCAGCACCTCTCGAGCGGCTTCGTCCCCGAGGCCACGCTCGATCTCCACGGCATGCGGGCGGAGGTCGCCGCGCGGGCCGTGGTGAGCTTCATCCGCGAGTCGTACCAGCTCGGCAAGCGCCACGTCCTCGTCATCCACGGGCGGGGCCATGGGAGCGTGGGCGGCTCGCCGGTCCTGAAGGAGGTGGTGATCGACGCGCTCACCGAGAGCGGCGCGTCGTCCAAGGTGCTCGCCTTCACCTCGGCGCCGCGAAAGCTCGGGGGGCTCGGCGCGCTCGCCGTGCGCCTCGGCGAACGCTGAGGTTGACCCTGGGGCCGGCGAGGTCGAGACTCGGAGCGATGGCCGAGCAAGGAGCTCCCGTGACCCAGGCGCCGCCCTCGCGCGGCTTCTCGCTGCTCTTCCTCGTCGTCGTGGGCGCGCTCGGCGCGTTCCTCGGACACTCCCTCGCCGGCGCGCCGGCCGAGGAGGGGCCCGAGGTGATCCTCCGGCCTTCGCCCGACGTCGTCGTCGCCCTGCGCGAGCTCGCGCGCCTCGAGGGCATGGTCGTCTACGCCGAGCGCGTCATCGACCTCCGCGAGCGGAAGAGCGTCTTCTTCGACCTCCTCGGCGTGGAGGACGCGATCCTCCTCGTCGCCGGCGGCGAGGTGGTGGCCGGCGTGGACCTCCGCGGCCTCGGCCCGAGCTCGGTCGACGCCGACCTCGAGGCCAAGCGGGCGCGCGTTACGCTGCCGCGCGCGACGATCTTCAGCCGCCGCCTCGACAACGACCGCACCTACGTCCACACGCGCACCACCGATCCCTTCGCCCGCCGCGAGGACCTCGAGACCCGCGCGCGGCAGGAAGCCGAGCGGATGCTCGAGAAGGCCGCGCTCGAGGCGGGCATCCTCGAGCGCGCCGAGGCGAGCGTGCAGAAGACGGTCGAAGGGCTCCTCCGCTCGCTCGGCTTCGAGGACGTGGAGGTGCGCTTCGACGCGATCGGCGGCGGCGAGGCCGCCCTCGTCGGCGGGCCGGGCTGAGGCTCAGGCCCCGGCCGCGGCGAGGATCTGCGGGAGCCGCGCGAGCGCCGTCTCGGAGAGGTAGGGCGGCGCGCCTGCGTTCCGCACGAGCTCGTCGAGCTGCTCGACCGTGCGCGGGCCGAGGCAGACGCTCGTGACCTCGGGCTGCGCGAGGACGTAGCGGAGGCTCGCCACGGCCATGCTCGGCAGGGTGTCCTGCCCCACGAGGTAGCGGAGCGCGGCCACGTGGCGGAGACGGACCCGGAGGCTCTCGCGCGTCCAGCGGAGGCTCCGGTGGTCCTCCGGCCCGAAGGCGTGGGAGAACGTGAGCTTGTCGGCGAGGAGCCCGTGGAGGAGGGGCGAGGTCGCGAAGAAGCCGATCTTGCGGTGCGCGAGCTCGCCGCGGATCGACTCGAACTCGTCGGCGGCGAGGAGGTTGAGGGGCATCGCCAGCACCTCCGTCCCGGCGTCGAGCGCGGCCTGCGCCTGCGCGGCGCTACTCACCGAGGCACCCACGGCGCGCACGAGGCCCTCTTCCTTGAGCACGCGGAGCGCGTCGAGCGCCTCGCCCCGCCGGCGGAAGGCGATGGGCATGGGCGCGTGGAGGAGGACCACGTCGACCTGGCTGCGGCCGACGCGGCGGAGGCTCGCTTCGAGATCCTGCCGGAGGGCGTCGAGGGAGAAGCCCACGTCGAGCGCGCCGTCCACGAGGCGGCGCCCGGCGCGCGTGACGATCGCGACGTCGTTCACGCGCGCGCCGAGGACCTCCGCGACGAGCGTCTCCGAATCGCCCCAGAGCGGGGCGACGTCGAAGCAGCGCACGCCGAGCTCGAAGGCGCGCTCGACGAGCGCGGCGCGGCCCTCGTGGGAGACCTCACCGTAGGCCCCGGTAGAGGGCCCGAAGAGGCCGAGCGTGAGCTCGGTGAAGGCGAGGCCGTCGCCGAAGGTCCGCCGACGGATCGGGGCTTCAACCTCGGGAGTCGAGCTCACGCTTGTTCCACTCGTACTCTTCGCGCATGCCCTTGGCGGTGAGATCGTCGGCGTAGTCGGCGATCTTCTTGCCCACGAGCGGGATCGAGCAGCTCACCTGGTAGTCGATCTCGTAGCTCGTGCCCGTGCCCTCGGGGCGGATGCGGATGGTGCCGGTGACGCGCGTGGGCGCGCCCTTGATGTCGACGTCGAGCTTGGCGGTGCGCGTCGTGGGATCCCAGTCCTTGATCTCGACGACGTCGTTCGTGGGCTTGAGGAACTTCTTCGCGAACGCGGGGATCTCGGCCTCCACCGTGCGCGTGGTGGTGACGCGGTTCCCGTCGACCACCACCTGGATGTTCCGCTCGCCGAGCGCGGTGCCGCGACGCTTGATCACCTCGGGATCGCGGATGAACGCCATGACGGTGTCGGGGTCTTGTTCGAATCGGAACTTCACGCTGCCCATGTCGACTCCATGTCTCTCGCTCAGTAGGCGAGGTGCAAGATGAGGGTGGCGACGCCGAAGTAGACCATCAGCCCCATCACGTCCACCACCGAGGCGATGAAGGGGGTCGAGGACACGGCCGGGTCGAAGCCGAGGCGCTTGAGCGCCATGGGGAGGACGGAGCCGACGACGCTCGCGAGCGTGACGACGGCGACGATGCTCGTGGCGACCGCGCTGCTCAGGGCGAAGGCGTCGAGCTCGGCGTCCTCGAGGAAGGCGCGGAGGAAGCCGAGCCCGGCGAGCAGGACGCCGAGGGCGAGGCCGATGGTGATCTCCTTGGCCACCACGCGGAGCCAGTCGCCCGGGCTGATCTCGCCGAGCGTCATCCCGCGGATGACGAGCGTCGAGCTCTGCGAGCCCGCGTTGCCGCCCGTGGCGATGATGAGCGGGATGAAGATGACGAGGTCGACCGTCTGCGCGAGGAGGCTGTCGTACCGCCGCATCACGGTGGCCGTGAGGAGCTGCCCCATGAAGAGCACGACGAGCCAGCTCCCGCGCTTCCAGACGAATTCGCGGAGCGAGGTGGCGAAGTAGCTGTCCTCGAGGGGGACGACGCCGCCCTGCTTCTGCGCGTCCTCGGTGGCCTCCTCGATGACGACGTCGACGACGTCGTCGACCGTGACGAGGCCGAGCAGCACGCCGTGGTCGTCGACGACGGGGAGCGCGGTGAAGTCGTACCGCGCCATGAGGTTCGCGACCTCTTCCTGGTGATCGCCGGGGTGCACCGTGATCACCTTCTCCGTCATGATCTGGGAGAGGGTCGCGCCGGGCTTGGCGAGGATGAGGTCGCGGAGGGAGACCACGCCGAGGAGCCGCCCGCCGTAGCCGACGACGTAGACGTAGTAGACCGTCTCGGCTTCGTCCTCGTCGCTGAGGCGCCGGATCTCGGCGATGGCCTCGGCGACGGTGGTCTCGGGCCCGAGCTGCACGAGCTCGGTGGTCATCAGGCCGCCGGCGGTCTCGGGGTCGTAGCCGACGAGCTCGCGGACCTCCTCTGCGATCTCGGGCTCGCGCTCCTCGAGGGCCGCGAGGACGGACTCACGCTGGGATTCGTCGAGCTCCTGGACGAGGTCGACGCGGTCGTCGGGGTCGACCTCGACGAGGATCTCGGCGGCGTCGACGTGCCCGATGGCGCCGAGGACGGCGATCTGGATCTCGGTCGGCAGGCGCTCGACGACGTCGGCGGCGCGGTCGGCCGGGAGCGAGCGGACGATCGTGACGGCGTCCTCGAGCTCGAGGTCTTCGATGATCTCGGCGATGTCCTCGGCGTGGACGTCTTCGAGCGCCGCGCGCAGCGCCTCTTCCCCTCGGGCGAGGACGGCCTTCAGGTCGGGGCCGAGTAGGGTGGAGAGTCGCATGGCGGCTCATTTTGTCGAATGCGGACCGAGAGTGCGAAGGAAACCGCCCGCGGGGGCGATCGGAGGGATCCGGATTGCCGACCTGGATGGGGGGGATCTAGGCTCGCGGTTCATGCCTACGCTCCGCCTCACGGCGATCGCCCTCGTCCTCGCGCTCTCGGCGTCGTGCCGTGGGTCGGAGCCCGTCGCGCCTCCCGCCGAGCCGCCGGTCGTGGCCGAGCCCGCGCCCCGCGCGGCGCTGCCCGCGAAGGCCCTCCCGACGCGCGTCGGAGAGGGGCGCGTGCGGCACGTCGTCCTCTTCGTCGCCGACACCCTCCGGGCCGATCGCGTCCCGCCGCTCGCCGCGCCGCGGATCCACTCGCCCGCCCTCGCGCACCATGCCCGGCAGGCGATGGTCTTCGAGCAGGCCTACTCGACCTCCAACTGGACGAAGTCGGCCATGGCGAGCCTGCTCACCGGCCTCGAGGTCCACCGACACGGCGCCCTCACCCACGAGCACAAGCTCGGCGAGGAGCACGTGCTCCTCATGGAGATGCTCAAGGCCCACGGCTTCTACACGGCGGGCGTGCTCACCAACGGCTACCTCACCAAGGAGTACGGCTTCGATCGCGCCTGGGATCGCGTGATCCACGCCAAGGACACCGGGCTCGCCCGCGGGCACTTCGTGGCCAAGGAGGTGGAGCGCATCCTCGAGGAGCGCCCGCTCGACCAGCCGCTCTTCCTCTACGTCCACACCACCGACGTCCACGCGCCCTACGAGCCGCCGCCCCGCGATCTCGCGCACTACGATCGCGCGCCCTACAAGGGCGCCGTGCGCTTCGGCGGCGACAAGCTCTTCATCGAGCGCATCCGCCGCGGCGAGATCCCCCTGAAGAAGCGCGACCGCGAGCGGCTCGTCGCGCTCTACGACGGCGAGGTGAGCTACCACGACCGGCAGTTCGCGCGGGTGAAGCGCGCGCTCGCGCGGCACGGGATCCTCGACGACGCGATCTTCGTCTTCACGAGCGACCACGGCGAGGAGCTCTTCGATCACGGCTCGGTCTCGCACGGCTGGCGGCGGCTCTGGCAGGAGCTCGTCCGCGTGCCGCTCATGGTGAGCCTCCCCGGCGGCGAGCCCGCGCGACGCAAAGAGGTCGTGAGCCTCCTCGACGTCCTGCCCACGATCCTCGCCGAGGTCGGCCTCCGCGTCGACGGCGCCCAGCCCGGACGCTCGCTCGTGGGCCCGCTCCCCGAGAGCCGCCCCGTGCTCCTCGAGTCCTTCGGCATCCGCGGCGTCATCGATCGCGGGATGAAGCTCATCGTGCGGACCTATCCGCGGCCCGCCGTCACGCAGCTCTACGACCTCCGCCGCGATCCCCACGAGCGGCACGACCTCGCGGCCGAGCGGCCCGAGGAGGTGGAGCGGCTCGAGGCGCTGCTCGAAGAGCTCCGGCGTGGGCTCTTCGTCGCCTCGCGCGTCTCCGACGCCGAGCTCGACGAGTCCACGCGGCGCCAGCTCCAGGAGCTGGGCTACATCGACTGAGCCTCAGAGGCCGCGGCGGAAGCGATCGAGGAAGCGGAGGAGCCCCGTCACCGAGCCCTCCACGCGGAGCTCGCCGCTCGCAATGGCGGCGACCGGCGACTCCACGCCCATCGCGAGGCGCTTCCACGTGCCGGGCGTCGTGTGGATCACGGCGATGGGCTCGGGCGTGCCCGGGAGCGGCGCGCCGTGGACCACCTCGAGCACGCCGTGGCGGAGGGTGAGGCTCGTCCCGCCCTCGTCGCCGAGCTCGAAGCGCACGCTCTCGTGCACGTCCACGGCGCGCTCGGGGAGGAGGCGCGTGGCCATCACCTCGAAGACCATCTCGAGCGGGACGGCGTCGACGAGCTCGGGCGTGGGCGTGGGTCGCTCGGGCGCGCGCGCCTGCCCTTCGAGCTCGAGGGCCATCTCCAGAAGGTAAGCACGCCCGTTGGTGTTGGCGAGCGTGCCCGCGAGATCGCGGAGCGCCGAGGCGAGCTCGGCGTGGTGGCGTGGGTCGTCGTCGCTCGCGTCGCGGATCAGCGCGAGGAGCTCGACGGCGAGGGCGGGATCGCCTTCGTCGCGCGCCCGTCGCGCCCGCGCGATCACGGCGTCGGCGCCGCCAGACATCTCGACGAGCACGCGCGCCCGCTCGCCGCGCGGCTTGGGGTAGAGCGCCTCGGGCCGTCCGTCGAACCAGCCGAGCGCATTGGCGTAGATGGCGCGCGCCGACCAATCGAGCTGGCCGTAGAGCTCCTGCAGCGCGGGGTGCGCGGCGAGCGCCTTGGGGAGCGCGGCGCGCTCGGCGACGCGGTCGACGTCGAAGCCTCGGTTCGCGTCGCGCACCACCGCGTCGTGGAGGAACTGGATGCCGTCGCGGTAGCTCGTGAGCGCGTCGCGGACGGCCTCGCGTCCCTCGACGGGCGGCGTGTGCGAGGGCACGAGCACGGCGGGATCGCGCCGACGGATCGCGTCGAGGCTCGCGATCCACCCGCGCACGTCGCGCGGCGCGGTGCCGCGGATGGAGTAGAGGTTGGGGAAGGCGCGGTAGTAGTTGTCGCCGGGGAAGACGGCCTCGAGCTCGGGCACGTGCACGAAGAGGTGGTCGTGCGTCTCGCCGCGCGCCTCGACGAGCTCGAAGGTGAGCCCGCCGATCGAGAAACGCGCCTCGCCCTCGAAGGTGTGGGTGGGCATCCGGACGCCGAGCGCCATGGCCGCGTCGAGGTCGATCGGGCGCCCGAGGGCCGAGCAGGGCTGGTCCTCGTCCGGGAGGTGCGCGCCGAATTGGCGCGCGCCGCGGATCGTCTCGATCTCGCGGAAGATCCCGTACTGCTTCACGAAGTGGCGGGTGAACCCGGCCGTGCCCCAGATCGGCGTGTCCGGCCCCGCGAAGACCGAGGCGCCGCCCACGTGATCGATGTGGCTGTGCGTGAGGATCACGGCGACGACGGGGCCGTCTGCGACCTCGGCGAGCGCGGCGCGCGCCTCCTCGGCGCGGCTGGGGCTCATGGCCGTGTCGATGATCACGTTGCCCTCGTCGGTGCGGACGAGGATCACGTTGGCGAGGTCGAAGCCGATGGCGACGTGGATCCGATCGCCGATCGAGACGACGCGCTTCTCCCCGATCACCTCGTCGCAATGCGCGCCGAGCGCGTCGGGCGGCGGGACGGCGCGCGAGGTCTCGAGCACGCCGCCGGGGAAGCGCAGCGCGCGATACGCGAAGACGACGGCGAGGACCAAGAGGAGGGTGAGGGCGAAGAGGCGCTTCTTCATCGGGATGATCCACGCCCAGGATCTGTCAGAACAGGCGCGATGACCACCCTGCGACCCTCGTCCACCGCGATCCGCCGCCTGCGCGTCGAGCGCTTGGGCGAAGAGGGCGAGGGTGTCGGGCGCCTCGAGGGCGTCGACGTCCACGTGCCCGGCGCGTTCCCGGGCGAGGAGGTCGAGGTGCGGATCGAGGCCGTGAGCCGTCACCACCCGCGGGCGCACGCGCGCCTCGTCTCGATCGTCACGCCGCATCCCCTGCGGCGAGAGAGCCCGTGCCCCCGCGACGTCGCGCGCGGCGGGCGCTGCACGGGCTGCCCGCTCTCGGGCCTCGCCATCGACGCGCAGCGGGAGGCGCACCGGGCGACGCTCGAGGCGCGCTACGGGATCCGGGTGGACGCGGTGATCGGCGCGCGCGAGCTCGGCTATCGCTTCGCGAGCAAGCGCATCGCCTTCGATGCGCGCGAGGGCATCGACTTCGGGAGCTACGTGCGCGGCTCGCACCGGCCGGCCTCGATGGAGGGCTGCCTCGTCGAGCATCCGCGCATCGAGGAGGCCGTGGCGGAGCTCCGCGCCGAGGCGCGGGCGCGAGGGATCCGCGCGGCCGGCGGCGTCCTCGAGGGCGTCTGGGTGAAGACCGACGGAGAGCGCGTCCTGCTCACGCTCCTCGGCGCGACGCCGCCCGACGCGACGCTCCGCGCGCTCGCCGGCGCGCTCGTGAAGAGCCAGGGCGTCCACCACTCGCGCCGCGTCGCCGGGAGCGACGCCCTCCGCGGGCAGACGCTCGAGCGGCTCGCCGGGATCGACGCGATCGAGATCGAGCTCGAGGGCGTGCGCCGCGCGACGGGACCGCTCGGCTTCCTCCAGCCCAACCCCGAGGTCGCCTCCCTCGCGTATCGCGCCCTCGTCGCGGGCGAGGCGCGCGGCCGCCTCGCCTTCGATCTCTACGCCGGCGCGGGGGTGACGACGGAGCTGCTCCGGCGGCGCTTCGAGCGCGTCGTGCCGTGCGAGTCCTTCCCGGAGAGCGCGGCGGCGCTCGGCGTGCCCCCGAAGACGGCGGAGGACTTCTTGCGCGAGGCGCTCGCGCGGGGGGATCGCCCGGAGCTCGTCGTCGCGAACCCGCCCCGCGGCGGGATGGGCGCGACGGTGACGGAGGCCTTGCTCTCCCTCGATCCGTCCGAGATCCGCGTGATGAGCTGCAGCGCGAAGACGCTCGCGCGCGATCTCGCGGTGCTCGAGCGGCGCTTCGCGCGCGTCTCGGTCGAGGCCTTCGACACGCTCCCGCAGACGGGGCACCTCGAGCTCGTCGCCGTGCTCCGGCGACGAGGCTGATCAGGCGCGGCGGCGCACGCCGTCGAGCACCATCTTCACGAGGATGCGCGTGGCGGTGAGGTCGTCGGCGTTGAGCTCGCCGCGGAGACGCCCGAGCGCGAGCTGCTCGGCGGCGCCGATGACGGCGATCGCGCTCACCGAGGGATCTTCGACGTCGATGAGGCCGTGGTCGTTCGCGAAGCGGCTGAGCGCGACGGCGGAGCTCTCGATCTCGGCGGCGAGCTCGGCGACGGCGGCGCGCGAGGGCGTGTTGGGCGCGCGGCGCTCCTGGAGGTAGAGGCGGAAGGCCTGGTGCTCCCGCTGTGCGAGGAGGCCGAGGGCGAGGCTGAGCTCGCCGTAGGCGGTGGTCACCTCGTCGGCGTCCTTGGCCGACTCGAGCGCCTCCTTGCACTCGGACATGTGCTTGCGGAAGCCCACCGCGAGCGGCAGGAGGATCGCCTGCACGAGGGCGCCCTTGTCGTCGAAGTATCGGTAGAAGTTGCCCTTCGCCATGCCGGCGGCGCGAGCGATGTCGTCGATCGACGCCTGCTCGATGCCGTGCTCGAGGAAGAGCTCGACGCCCGCCTTGAGGAGGGAATCGATGCGCTCCTTGCGATTCGTATCTCGTTTCCCCCCCTCGGGACCGGGCCGATCCTTGGGGACCTTGCCGCGTACCAACTCTGTCATCCCCCCGACTCTGATTGGAGGACGGAGGTTGTCAACCTGGGGACTTCATTTTACAATGACCAAACGGTCATCAAATAACGGAGGCCTCGGATGCTCGTCGGATTCGCGCTCGGACTCGTCGCCCAGAACGCAGGCGAATGGCTCGCACACAAGTACATCCTCCACGGAATGGCTCGGAAGAAGGACTCGTTCTGGGCCTTCCACTGGCACGAGCACCACAAGGAGAGCCGGCGGAACGACTTCTACGATCCGCACTACCAGCGCTCGCTATTCAGCGGATTGCACGCGCAGAGCAAGGAGGCGCTCGGCCTCGCCGCGGCCGGGCTCGCCGTCCTCCCGCTCGCGCCCGTCGCGCCGGGCTTCACCGCCGGCTTCCTCGTCGGCATCGCCAACTACTATCGGGTGCACAAGAAGTCCCACAACGACCCGGAGTGGGCGAAGGCGCACCTGCCCTGGCACTACGACCACCACATGGGGCCGAACCAACACGCCAATTGGTGCGTCACCTTCCCGCTCTTCGACTACGTGATGGGCACGCGCGAGCCCTACCTCGGCACCGAGCGCGAGGCGAAGGATCGGGCGCGGCGGGAGCGGCGCGCGGCGGTCAGCGCGACGGCGGCCTGAACGCACGAACACCCCTCGGGGTCTCCTAGTAATTGCGGGAAGGTCGGGAGGTCGGCCACACTAGCCGGCCATGCCTCTCTGGGAGCGGCACGAGTCGCGCGTCGCCGCGGCTCTCATCATCGGTTCGTCGATCGGGCTCGCCGGCTGTGGAGATCAGGGCGCGAGCCTGAAGGACAACCCCGGCCTCGCGCTCGTCGCCGTCTTCCTCCTCGTGGGCGCGGCCTACATCGCGGCGGACGTCTTCGTCGACTGGCTCGAGGAGCGCTTCCTCATCCTGAGCGGCGTCGAATACCTCCTCCTCGGCGTGATCCTCGGGCAGGCGCTCCCCGGCATCCGCGACGTGGAGTCGCTCCAGCCGATCTTCCCGGTCATCGCGCTCACCACCGGCTGGCTCGGTCTGCTCCGCGGCACCGAGCTCCGCATCCACGAGGTGCGCGGCGCGCCCGACGGGCTCGGCACCGCGATGCTCCTCCAGCTCGTCGTGCCGGGGCTCCTCGTGGGGCTGATCGCCTATTTCGCGTTCGAGGTGAACGCCATGATCGCGGCGCTCCTCGGCTGCGTGGCCGCGGCGCACTCGAGCGAGCCCTTCACCGTGCTCTCGGCGCGCTACCAGGTCTTCGGCCCCGTCGCCTCGCTGGTCGAGAAGGCCTCGCGCCTCGGCGACGTCCTCGTGATCCTCGCCTTCGGCCTCGTCTTCTGCGTCTTCCACGAGGGCACGCCGGGGGCCCCCACGCTCAATTGGTGGCAGTGGACCGAGGTCACGCTCGTGCTCGGCGCCGGGCTCGGCCTGCTCTCGCGCCCCTTCGTCGCCGAGGGCCAGAGCACGCACGCGCGCTTCCTCGCCCTCGTGGGCATCATCTTCTTCGCGTCGGGCGCGGCGTACTTCCTCGCGCTCTCGGCGCTCATGGTGAACCTGATCCTCGGGATCGTCCTCGTGAACCTCTCGGCCGCGGGGCAGGCGGTGCGCAGCACGCTCCGCGACACCGAGCGCCCCATGACCATCGTGCTCTTCGTCATCGCGGGCGCGCTCGTGCGCCCGGCGCCGGTGCTCTCCGTGGCGATCGGCTTCTTCGCCTTCATCGTGCTCCGCGCGCTCGGCAGCATGCTCGCGGCGCGAATCACGGCGCTCCGCACGGCGCTCCGGCCCGATCTCCACCGCGGCTTCGTCGCCCAGAGTGCCGTCGTGGTGGCCATGGCCGTGACCTTCCGCATCGTCGTCGAGGGCGAGCTCGTCGACGTGGCCTATATCGTGATCCTGCTCTCGGTGGTCTTCCACGGCCTGCTCGGGCCGCGCCTCCTCCGAGGGCTCCTCGCCGACGCGGGCGGGCTCATGGTCCGTGAGGACGTCGAGCCGCCGGTCGGACCCGCGCCCGAGTCGGGCGCCGCGGAGGTGAGCTGAGATGTACATCATCGTCATCGGACTCGGCGAAGTCGGCCGGCACCTCCTCTCCCAGCTCGATCAGGAGGGGCACGACGTCGTCGCGATCGACAAGAACGCCTCCGCGGTGGCCTACGCCGAGGACCACTACGACGTGATGTCGCTCGTGGGCTACGGCGCGAGCCACGACGTGCTCGAGCAGGCGGGCGTCCGCCGCGCCGATCTCGTCGTCGCCGTCTCCGAGGACGACGAGGTCAACCTCATCGCGGCCCTCGCGGCCAAGCAGCTCGGCGCCAAGCGCGTCATCGCGCGCGTGCAGGGCAACGAGTGGTCCAAGTGGACCGACGGCGTGAAGTACGGCCTGCTCGGCGTCGACGTCGTCATCAACCCGCGCATCCTCGTCGCGCAGGAGCTCTCGCGCATCGCCCGCTCGCATGGCGCGAACGACGTCATCGACCTCGCGCAGGACCGCCTCGAGCTCGTGCAGCTCCAGGTCACCGACTCGCGCCTCACCGAGCGCCCGCTCGCGAGCCTCGATCTCCCTGCGGCCACCTTGGTCGCGGGCGTCGTACGGAACCAGGAGTTCTTCATCCCGGGCGGCGCCGACGTGCTCCTCCCCGACGATCGCGTCTACCTCATCGGCACGCCCGACGGCGTGCAGCGCACGGAGGAGTATTTCAACAAGCAGCGCCAGGCGCGGAAGATCTGCATCGTGGGCGGCGGCGTCGTCGGCGCCACGCTGGCGCGCGAGCTCGTCCGGCAGGACGCGCGCGTCCTCGTCATCGAGCGCGATCGCGAGAGCGCGGAGCGGCTCGGCGCCGACCTCATCGGCGTCGACGTAATCCACGGCGAGGGCACCGATCAATCCCTCCTCGAAGAGGAGGAGATCGGATCCTTCGACTTCTTCGTCGCCACCACCCGCCAGGACGAGATCAACCTCATGGCCTCGCTCCTCGCCAAGCGCGTGGGCGTCCCCCGCACCGCGTGCATCGTGCAGCGCGCGGACTACTCGCCGATCTACCGCCAGCTCGGGATCGACGCCGTCCTCTCGCCGCGCGCCGTCGCGAGCGACCACATCGTCCGCTACACGCGGAGCGGCGAGATCCTCAGCCTCGTGAGCATCGAGGACGGCGCCGCCGAGGTGCTCGAGCTCACGGCGCAGCCCGGATGCCGCGCGGCCGGCAAGGCGATCCGGCGGATGGATCTGCCGCGCGGTGCCCTCATCGCCGCCATCGTCCGCGGTGAGGACATCGTCATCCCGAGGGGTGACGATCAGGTGCAGGCCGGCGACCGCGTCATCGTGATGACCGTGCGCGCGGCGCGCTCGAGCGTCGAGCAGCAGTTCAGGGCAGGCAGGTTTTGACGAAGGCGGCCTCGAATCGACGAGACTTCCGTGCCGTGGCCAAGCCCGTGGGGGCCGTGGTCATTGGCATGGGCCTCGCCACGCTCGTGTGCGCGCTCGTCGGTGGCATCTGGGACAGCCTCGACCCCCTCGACGCCACCTATCCGGGGGGCCTCTACGCGCTCGTCGGTTCGGCCGTCGCGATGATCCTCCCCGGGGGCTTCCTCTACCACTACGGCCACGGGCACCAGACCAAGACCATGAGCCGCCGCGAGGCCGTCCTCGCCGTGGCCATCATCTGGCTCTCCGCGGGCTCCTTCGGCGCCCTCCCGTTCGTCTTCGGCGCGGGCCTCTCGCCCGCCGACGCCTTCTTCGAGTCGGTGAGCGGCTTCTCCACCACGGGATCGACGGTCATCACCGATCTCGACGAGCGCCTCTCGCGCTCGATGCACCTCTTCCGCTCGCTCATCCAGTGGCTCGGCGGCGCGGGCATCGTCGTGCTCTTCGTCGCCGTCTTCCCCAACGTGGGCGCGGGCGGGAAGCACCTCTACAAGGGCGAGGTCTCGGGCGTCACGACCGAGGGCCTCAAGCCGCGCATCCGCGAGACGAGCCTCGCGATCTGGAAGCTCTACGTCACCTTCACCGTCATCGTCGGCGTCGTCCTCGCGCTCCTCGGCATGAGCCCCTTCGACGCCGTCTGCCACGCGCTCACCGTCGTGGCCACGGCGGGCTTCTCCACGCGCGACGCGTCGATCGCGGCGTTCCAGAACCCGGCCGTCGAGTACTTCCTCGCCGTGGTGATGCTCGTGTCGAGCGTGAACTTCGGCCTCTACTACGCCGCGTTCGGTCAACGGAAGCTCCGCGTCCTCCGTAAGAACATCGAGCTGCGGATCTTCCTCTGGATGACGCTCTGCTTCTGGATCGCCGTCGCCATGATGAACTACCCGCTCCACGGCGACGTGGAGGCGACGATCCGCAAGTCGTTCTTCATGGTGGCCTCCACGGTGAGCACCACCGGCTACGCCCTCGAGGATTACACGGCGTGGTCGCACACGGCGCTCGGCTTGTTCCTCTTCATGATGTTCGTGGGGGGGTGCTCGAGCTCGACGGCGGGCGGCCTCAAGGTCGAGCGCCTCATCCTCCTCTTCCAGATCGCGCTCACGCAGGTGAAGAAGAGCTTCCGCCCGAGCGCGGTTCAGCTCGTCCGGTTGGGCAAGACGATCATCAACGACCAGCTCCTCGCCGACGTCGCGGCCATCTTCATCATCTACGTCGCGACCATCTTCGTCGGCACCCTCGTCGTCACGCTCACCGACGGAGTCCCGCTCACGACGGCGTTCGGCGCGACGCTCTCGTGCGCGTCCAACGCGGGCCCTTCGCCCTTCTTCCTGGGCGGAGACCACTTCGCGGACTACTCCTCCTTCTCCAAGGTGCTCTTCGCGCTGATCATGATCCTCGGGCGCCTCGAATTCTTCACCGTGCTCGCGCTCTTCGTGCCGAGCTTCTGGAGGCGATGAATGGCGGGTAGCGGCACCGCGAAGAAGACCGATGCGCTCACGCCGGCCACGATCGTCCTGATCCTGGTCGCGGCGCTGTATGCCCTCTACTACTTCGCCGGCGATCCCCAGACCGCGCTCGACCCGCGGCCGATGATGGCCCTCGGCTTCGTCGTGCTCGCGAGCTACGCCATCGGCGCGGGCTTCGACGTCATCGGGCTCCCCCACATCACGGGCTACATCGTGGCGGGCATCGTCTTCGGTCCGTCGCTCGCCCACGTCCTGCCCGTGGTCCTCGAGCGTTTCGGCGTGACGAGCGTCCCGCCGCCCTTCGACGAGGGCATCCTCTCGGACGCGGTCATCGACGACCTCGGGCGCCTCGACAGTCTGGCCATCGCGCTCATCGCGATGACGGCCGGCGGTGAGCTCAAGATCGACGCGCTCAAGAAGGGCGCGCTCCGCGTGCTCGCCTTCGTCGGCAGCCTCACGGGCGTCATCGGCGTCACGGCCACGCTCTTCATCCTGGCCATTTCCGGCGTGATCCCGGCGATCGAGCTGCCCGGCCTGGGTGACCTCACGTTCGCGCAGCGCCTCGCGCTCGGCCTCGTGATGGCGTCGATCACGGTTGCCACCTCGCCGGCCGCGGTCATCGCCGTCATCACGGAGACGCGCTCGTTCGGCGACATGACCCGAATGATCCTGAGCGCCGTCGTCTTCATCGACGTGGTGGTCGTCATCCTCTTCGGCTTCACGTCGGTCTTCGCGGCGCGCGCGATCGGCCTCGGGGAGAGCTCGAGCAGCCTCGCGTCCTACCTCGCCATGCACATCGGCGGCGCCATCGCGCTCGGCGTCCTGGTGGGCGCGGGCATGGCGCTCTACCTCCGCCTCGTCGGCCGCCAGCTCCTCATCTTCCTGCTCGCGGTCGTCTACCTGATCAGCTACGTCGCCGAGCTCTACGACCTCGACCGCATCCTCCTCTTCCTCTCGGCCGGTCTCGTCTTCTCCAACTTCTCGCCGCGCGCGGGCTCGCTCATCCACACCATCGAGCAGCTCTCCGCGCCGGTCTACGTGGTCTTCTTCACGCTCGCCGGCGCGCGCCTCCACCTCGAGGAATTCGTGCAGGTGCTGCCTTTCGCGGCCGGCCTCGCGCTCATCCGCTTCGGGTCGATCTGGGCGGGCGCCACATTCGCCACGCGCAGCCTCCCCGCCACCGACCCGATGCGGCGCGTCGGCTTCCTCGGCTTCGTCGCGCAGGCCGGCGTGGCGCTCTCGCTCGCCGCGGTCGTCGGTCGCGACCTCGGCGAGCCGGGCCGCGTCCTCTCGACGGTGCTCTTCGGCATGATCGCCTTGAACGAGCTCGTCGGCCCCGTCCTTCTCAAGCTGGCCCTCGGCTTCGCGGGCGAGATCGGCAAGGCCCCGCAGCGCGGCCTCGGGGGTGAAGCCCACGGCGCGCCCGGCCTCGTCCACGACGCGCCGCCCTCGTCGCCCTCGCCGCTCCGGGAGGAGCCGGTCGAGCCGCCCAAACCCGAGGGCGAAGACGGCCTCAGCACCACGGGCCTCAAGCCGTGGCGGCCCGGCGCCGGCCCGCGCGATTTCTGGGGGCCGCCCGCGCGCACGGCCTCGCGCGAGCTCAACCGCAAGCTCCAGGAGCTCGAGGGCGAGCTCCAGAACATCGTCCGCGACGTCACGAACGGGCCGCTCCAGAGCTTCCGCAGCGACGCGGAGTTCTTCATCCGCGATCTCCGCCGTGAGTTCCTCCGCCACCACCGCCGGCTCACGGTGCAGGCGCGCACCAACGAGGAGCGCGCCGGGCTCGCCGGGATGCTCCGCCTCGAGCAGGCCAAGCTCGCCGATCGCTGGCGCGGCATCGTGCTCGGCCGCTCCGCCAAGCTCGGGCGCGGCGGCTTCTCGCCGGAGGAGCTCTGCATCCCGCTCGATCGCGCGGCCGACGCGATGCCCGAGGTGATGGACGTCCCGTGGGAGGAGGAGAGCTTCGTCCACCGTGAGAGCGAGTCGGTCGCGCAGACGGCGCGCCGCTCGTGGCTGCGCTGGCGGCGGACCTTCCACAAGTTCATCGGGAGCGAGGTGCCGCCGCGACGGCTCGAGCTCCGCGCGCTCGCCCGCTACTACCTGAGCGGCTGGGCGCCGACGCAATTCGAGGGCATCGCCGCGCTCCTCATCTCCGCCGACCGGCACCTCGCCTCGCGCGTGCGCAGCATCTTCGACGGAATCGTGCGCGGCTACGACCAGCTCGCCTCGCGCGTCGACGACCCCGAGTTCGACGTGAACGGCGCGCTCCAGAGCCTGCGCCAGCAGGTCGACCGCGAGATCTCGCTCGCGCTCGAAGAGCTGCGGCGCATCCACCTCGACGGGACGCGCCGCGTGGCCGGCGTGCTCGGCGAGGCCGTGACCCGCGTGAAGAAGGAGGCGAAGGTCTACGGCACGCTCGACCTGCCGCATCGTCGCCGGAACTTCCGCAACCTCCACCGGCAGCGCACCGTCTCGGTGGCGGCGCTCTCGCAGCAGCTCACGGCGATCCGCCGCGCGGGCGCCGGGGGCTATCCGCTCCTCGCGATGGAGCTCGAGATCGTCGGCCTCGAAGCGCGCGTGAAGGACGCGCTCGAGGCCAACGTCTCCCGCGTCGAGAAGGAGGTGAAGCGCCGCGCCGCCCTCCAGGCCGAGCGCGTGCTCGAGCGCCTCGACGAGGCCGTCCGCGAGGTGAAGGAGACGATCGCGCGCGACGACGTGACGGGCGCCGAGATGGCGTCCGAGCTCCGTGGCATCACCGACCGCGTGGAGAAGGTCGCCGGCGAGGCGAGCCGCATCGCGCGCGAGCTCCAGGCCGATCTCCTCGACGAGCGGAAGGTCGCACCCCTCCTCGACGCGCTCACGGAGGCCGCGTCGGCGCTCACCGGCACCTACCGCGTCTCGCCGGGGCGCCTCGTCTCGGGCGAGTACAAGCTCCCGCCCGCCGGCCAGCCGATCACCATCGAGTTCCGCGAGCAGGTCCTCCACCGCATCGAGAGCCACGTCGCGCCCAAGCTCCTCGCGAGCGCGCGCGACGCCGCCGAGCGCGTGGGGCCCCTCGGCGAGAGCCTCGCCGAGCTCGAGCGGCTCGTGGCCTTCAACGGCGAGCTCGCGCTGGCCGAGCTCGAGGTGGTGCACGACGAGTCCGTGCCGCAGCCCATCCGCGAGCTCCTCGAGGAGATGATCACGGGCCACCTCGAGCGGAGCCGCGGCATCGTGCAGGGCTACGTCAACGCCGCGCGCCACTGGCCGCGCGATCTCGGCAGCGGGATGCGCGACTCGGTCCTCGGCGTGCTCGAGGAGCTCCGCGACGACCTCGTCACTGGGGAGATCTCCGAGGCCAAGCTCGCCGCCCGCCGGCGCGCCGAGGGGCGCGGCGCCTTCGTCCGCTTCCTCACGGAGCTGCCGCGGCGCTTCCAGCAGAGCGGCAAGGAGGCGGGCGAGGCCTTCCGCCGCGTGCTCGGCGACGAGCGGCTCGAAGAGCTCCGTGATCGCGTGGGTCTTCCGGTCACGCGCGTCGATCTCGAGATCACGCCGCAGGTCTTCGCGCCGCCCGCGCCCTCGGCCGATCTCCCGCTCGTCTACCGGCGGCTCTTCTCGCCGGACACGATGGAGGCCGTCGACGTCCTGAGCGGCTACGAGACCGAGATCGAGCGCGCGTCCAAGGCGCTCGCGGCGGAAGCGAAGGGCGCGCTCCGCACCGTGATGCTCATCGGGAGCGACGGCGTGGGCAAGGGCGCGCTCGCGGGCGCCATCGTGCGGAGCCGCCGCTGGAAGAGCGTCCGCAAGGTGCAGATCACCGAGCCGCTCGATCCCGACGAGGTCGAGGCGCTCTTCGCCGAGAAGGGCGACGGGCAGCTCGTCGTCGTCGACGGGATCCAATGGCTCGCGAGCATGAAGCCCGGCGGCTTCGAGCCGCTCCGCCGCTTCGTCGACGTCGTCGTCCGCGACGGCGGAAAGCGGGCCTGGCTCGTGAACGCCGACATCGTCTTCTTCGCCTTCGCGTCGAGCGTGGCCAAGCTCGAGGCGGCCTTCCCCACGCGGGTGATGCTCCGTCCGCTCGACCCCGAGGAGCTCAAGGCCGCGATCCTCGAGCGCCAGGAGATGAGCGGCTACGCGTACGTCTTCGAGCGCGGCGTGGGCGACGGCCCGCTGGCGAAGGCGATCGGGCGCCTCGCGGCCCGTTGGCGCCGGCCCTACGACCGCTACTTCGAGGACCTCCACCGCGAGTCGGGCGGGCTCGTCCGCGACGCGCTCCGCCTCTGGCTCGCCTCCATCCAGAAGATCGAGGGCAACGAGCTCGTCCACCTCGGCATCGTGCCGCGCTCGGGCTTCCGGCCGCTGTCGCGCTTGCCCGAGCGGACGCTCGTGATCCTCCATCAGATCGTGCGCCAGGGTTGGATGGACGCCGAGACGATGGCCTTCTTGTTCCGCACCGACGAGTCGGCGGCGAGCGCGGAGCTCGCGCGGCTCGAGCACCTCGGGCTGCTCACGCGGCAGGGCGGCTACTACCGCGTGGCGGCGCACCTCCGCGGCGCGCTCCTCCGCGTGCTCGACGAGAGGGGGTGGCGCTCGTGACGAGGTGGCTGCTCCCGCTCGTGATCCTCTTCACGCCGGCCGTCGCCTTCGCGGCGGAGGACGAAGAGCTCCAGATGTCGGTCGACGATCGCGTCGAGGCGCCGCGGGCGGAGGCCGAGGTCGACGACCGCCCGCTGCTCCGCGTGCCGCGGCTCGAGCCGGCACACGAAGAAGCCTTCTGGGGCATCTTCGACGACTGGATCCCCTGGCTCCCCTCGCCGCGGCGGAGTTGGCCCGCGCGCATCGCGATCCTCGCGCTGCTCGGGCTCCTCACCTTCGGGATCGGCAAGCTCAGGACGCGGCTGCCACGCTCTGGCGTCCTCCCGCGCGCGAGCGGCTTCGCACACCTCCTCGCGCGCGCGAGCCTCTTCGTCGCGCTCCTCATCGTGGCCTCACACCTCATCCCCGAGGAGATGATGCCCGCGGCCATGATGGTCCTCATCGCGATGGCCGCGGCGATCGGGTGGTCGCTCCGCGACTTCTTCCCCGACATCTTCGCGGGGCTCGTGTTGCTCTTCGAGGCGCGGATCCGGGCGGGCGTGTGGATCTCGGGCGAGGGCTTCAGCGGCTTCGTCGACCGCGTGGGCGTTCGCGCCACCTGGCTCCGCGACGTCTATGGGCACCGCGAGGCCGTGCCCAACCGCCGCGTCCTCTCGAGCACGCTCGTCATCGAGTCGGCGGAGCAGGCGATGCAGGAGGTCCGCGTGAAGATCGTCCGCGAGGCCCACGCGTCCGACGTGCGCGCGGCCCTCTACGACGCGGCGCTCGCCTCGCCGTGGGTGCTCTCGCAGCCTTCGCCCGTGGTGCTCCGCGACCCCCGCGACGAGCGCGCGTGGATCGTCCGCGCCAAGCTCCTCCACCAGAAGTACGCCGGCCGGTTCGAGGGCGAGCTCCTCGAGCGCACCGAAGAGATGCTCGCGGCCCGCACGGCCGCCCACGAGACCGACGATGAACCCGCTCGCTGAACGATTCCCGGGGCTCTCCACCCTGCCCTTCGTGCCGCTCGTCGACGCGCCCACCGAGGTGCACGAGCTCTCGCGCTTGAGCGCGATGACGGGCGTGTCGTGCTGGGTGAAGCGCGAGGACAAGGCCTCGCCGCGCTACGGCGGCAACAAGGTGCGCAAGCTCGAGTGGCTCATGGGCGACGCGCGCGAGAAGCACGCCGACGTGCTGGTCACCACCGGCGCGATCGGCTCGAACCACGTGCTCGCCACGGCCATCCACGGCATCAAGGCCGGCTTCGGGGTGCACGCGCTCCTCTCGCCGCAGCCGATGACTCGGCACGTGGAGGAGAACCTCCGCGCCGACCTCGCGGTGGGGGCCACGCTCATGCCCATCCGCGCTTCGGTCCTCGCGCCGCTCGCGATGCGCCACCACGCGGCCACGCTCGAGCGCAAGGGCTTCCGGCCCTACGTGATCCCGCACGGCGGCTCGTCGCCGATCGGCATCCTCGGCTACGTGAACGCGGGCCTCGAGCTCGCGGCGCAGATCGAGCGCGGCGAGGTCCCCGAGCCCGACGTGATCGTCGTGGCGCTCGGCAGCGGGGGGACGGCCTCCGGCCTCGCCATCGGGCTCGCCGCCGCCGGCATCCCCACGCCGATCCACGCCGTGCGCGCCACACCGGCCGTGGTGGCCAACAAGATCGCGCTCGGCCAAGAGATCCGTCGCACGGTGCGGCTCCTCCGCGATCGCGAGCCGGCCTTCCCCGAGGTGACCACGGCGGCGCTCTCGCGCATCACGATCGAGACCTCGCTCTACGGCGACGGCTACGGCACACCGCACCCGGAGGCGGCGCGCGCCAAGGAGCTCGCCGCGGCCGACGGGATCCAGACCGACCCGACCTACACGGCGCGCTCGTTCGCCTACCTGGTGCGACTCGCCGAGGAGAGGCGCTTCCGGCGCCCGCTCTACCTCGCGACGCTCAGCAGCGCGGATCTCGGCCACCTGCTCCGCGCCGCGCCGATGCCGGCGCGCTGGGCTACCTCGCCGCGATCATGGCTTCGGCGTCGCTGAGGTCGAGCGCGAGGACCTTGCGCGCGATCTCGTAGGAGAAGCCCGCGCGACCGAGCGCCGCGAGCTCCCGCATCTCGTCGGCGTCCTTGGTGCGGAAGGGCCCGAGGCGGCGCCGTTTGGCGAGGCGCACCGCGGCGACGAGCTCGGCGTGGGCGTCCTCGTCGCGCATCGCCTCGTCGACGAGCGCGCGATCCACGCCCTTCTCGGCGAGCTTCTGCCGGATCGCGCGGCCGCTCTTGCCCTGGGCGCGGAGGCCGCGCGCGCGATCGGCCGCGAAGCGCGCGTCGTCGAGCAGGCGGAGCTCCTCGAGGCGCGCGAGGCATTCCTCGAGGAGCGCGGAGAGCGCCTCCCCCTCGGCGTGCCGGAACTTTTTCTTCAAATGACGTGCGAGGCCGGCGCGAGTCGAGGAGAATCGCGCAAGATACGAGAGCGACGCTTCCATCAGCGCTTCTCTCGTGGCCGGCGGGTCATCTTTGTCGCGTCTTCTCATGCGTCGAGAATGAGGTGCATCCATGTTCGAGGCTGCTAGGAGTCACACCATGAGTTCCCGAATGCCGGGCTTTTACAGCCTCTCCCTCGAAGAACGAAAGCGGGTCGCGGCCGCCGCGCTCGGGATCGAGCTCGCCGAGCTCGAGCATTGCCTCGAAGCGGGCGGATTGCCCATCCAAAAGGCCGAGCACGCCATCGAGAACGTCATCGGCACCTACGCGTTGCCGTTCGCTCTCGGCCTGAACTTCCAGGTCAACGGCGTCGATCGTGTCCTCCCCATGGTGGTCGAGGAGCCGTCCGTCGTCGCGGCTGCCTCCAATGCCGCCAAGCTCGTCCGCGCCGGCGGAGGCTTCCACGCCGAGGTCGACGAGGGCCTCATGATCGCCCAGGTGCAGCTCGACGGCGTCCCCGACGTCCAGGTGGCGCGGGCTCGCATCGAGGACGCCAAGGTCGAGATCATCGCGCTCGCCGACTCGTCGGTGCCCAACATCATCGCCCGCGGCGGCGGCATGCGGGATCTCGAGATCCGCGATCTCGGCGACGGCCTCCTCGTCGTGCACCTCCTCGTCGACACGCTCGACGCGATGGGCGCGAACATCGTCAACACGATGGCCGAGACCGTGGCGCCGACGCTCGCGTCGCTCTCCGGCGGCCGCGTGGGGCTCCGCATCCTCTCCAACCTCGCCGACCGGCGGCTCGTCCGCGTGCGCGGGCGCGTGCCCACCTCGGTGCTCGCCGTGGGCGAGCAATCGGGCGAAGAGGTGCGCGACGCCATCGTCCGCGCGTCCCGCTTCGCCGAGACCGACCCCTACCGCGCCGTCACGCACAACAAGGGCATCATGAACGGCGTCGACGCCGTGATCCTCGCCACCGGCAACGACTTCCGCGCGGTCGAGGCAGGCGCCCATGGCTACGCGGCGCGCAGCGGGAAGTACTCGCCGCTCTGCACCTTCCGCGTGGCCGAGGACGGCGCGCTGGAGGGTCGGCTCGAGATGCCGATGGCGCTCGGGGTGGTGGGCGGCATGATCCGCGTGCACGAGGGCGCGCAGCTCGCGCTCAAGATCGCCCGCGTGGATTCGGCCAAGACCCTCGCGATGCTCGCCGGCGCGGCCGGCATGGCGTCCAACCTCGCCGCCCTCCGCGCGCTCGCGACGCTCGGCATCCAGCGCGGGCACATGGCGCTCCACGCGCGGCAGGTGGCCATCGCCGCCGGCGCGCGCGGGCACGAGGTCGATCGCGTGGCGGCCGCCATCAACCTCATCGGCTCCGTCACGCTCGACGAGGCGAAGGCGGAGCTGGCGCGCATCCGCTCCTGACGTCGAGGAGCGAGCGCACCGTGCGGAGCAGCTCCTCCGGCTCGTAGGGCTTGCGGAGGAGCGTGAGCTGCGCGCGATCGAGGCGGATGGCCGCCTCGTCGGGGCGATAGGCCGTGCAGATCAACACGGGAACGCCGGGCCGCTCCTTGAGGAGCCACTCGTAGAGCTCGGCACCGCCCATGCGCGGCATCACCACGTCGAGGATGAAGAGGTCGAAGGACGGCGAGCGCTGGATGATCTCGATGGCCTCGAGGCCGCCTGAGGCCGAGACCACCTCGTAGCCCGCGTCGCGCAGGATCGAGGCGCCCACCTCGCGCACCGCGTCGGTGTCGTCGACGAGGAGGATGCGCTCGTTCCCGCCCACGACCGCCGTGTCCTTCGCGGCGGCGAGCGCGCGCGCCTCGGCCGTCACCGCGGGGAAGCGCAGCGAGAAGCGCGTGCCCTTTCCGACCTCGCTCTCCACCTCGAGCGTCCCGCCGGCGGAGGTGACGATGCCGTGGACCATCACGAGGCCGAGCCCGGTGCCCTCGCCGATCGCCTTGGTGGTGAAGAAGGGCTCGAAGATGCGGTCGAGGTGCTCCTTGGGGATGCCCTCGCCCGTGTCCTCGACCACGATCTCCACGTGCGCGTCGTCGGCGCGCGTGACGATGCCGATCTCACCGCCCTTGGGCATCGCGTCGCGCGCGTTGAGGCAGAGGTTGGTGATGCAGAGCTCGAACTGCGCGCGATCGCACGCGATGGCGGCGCCCTGCGCGCGGAGGTCGAGACGCAGCGTGACGTCGGACGGAAGGACGCGGAGGAGGAGCTCCTCGAGCGAGCGGAGGGTCTCATCGACCTCGAGCGTCTTCGAGGCTTCGGCGGGCGTGTTCCGCCCGAGCACGAGGAGTTTGCCCGTGAGCTCGGCGGCGCGCTGCACGGCGCGGTTGGCCTGTTCGAGCATCTCCGCGCCGCGCGCGCTGAGCTCCTCCCGCCGGCGCACGATGTGGATGAAGCCGCCGATGGCCTGGAGGAGGTTGTTGAAGTCGTGCGCGATCCCGCCGGCGAGACGGCCGAGGCTCTCGAGGCGTCGCCCCCGCTGGCGCTCGATCTCGAGCTTGCGTCGTTCTTCGGCCGCGACGAGCGCCTCCTCGCGGAGCTGGAGCTCGTTCTTCATCGCCTCGGCGACGCGGAGCTCGAGGCCGAGGCTCACGATCGTGCGCTCCCAGAGCAGCGACGCGCCGATCATGTACGGCCCGAGGTGGAAGACGGGGAGCAGTCCCAGGGCGCCGAGGCCGAAGACCCAGCCCACGACGAAGATCGGCGCCCACGCCACGAAGTACACCGCCGCCGGCCGCGATCCGGCGTTCGCGCGCTCGACGGCCGAGCCGAGGAGGATCGAGCCGAGGGTCACGACGCCTGCGAAATAGGTCCCGACGACGGCGCCGAAGGGAAGGACGGGCGAGAGGAGCGTGAACGCGAGGACGACGTAGGAGGCGACGTCGACCACGGCGCGGAGCTTCCCGCGCGTGCCGAGGTAGGCCACGCCGAAACGCCCGGTGAAGAAGATCGCCGCGCCGATGAGGAGCGTGGGGGCGGCGCGGTTGAAGTCGACGGCCTCGGGCCACCGCCCGTAGAGCGAGCCCATGAGCGAGGAGACGTAGAGGCCCGCCGCGACGCTCTGGAGCACGTACCAGAGCTCCTCCCGCCGCCGCCGCGTGAAGAAGGCGATGGCGCGCCGCATCGTCAGCAAGAAGAGCATGCCGAAGAAGGCGCCCTTGCCGAGGAATTCGCGCCTCGACTTGTCGATGAACGCGTCCTGTCCGCTCACCGCGATCGAGACCGAGTGCACGCTGGACGACTGGATCTCGAAGGCGAAGACGCGCGTCTCGCCGGGTTCGAGCGTTACGCGGAAGAGGAAGGTGGGGAAGCGGATCGGCCGCGCCGTGAAGGGGAGGGCGTTGCCCGTGACCTCGGAGATCAGCTCGCCGTCCTCGACGTAGTGGAGCACGACGCGATCGAGGCCCGTGTAGCCCACGTCGAAGTAGATCTGCGCTGCCGTCTCGCAGTCGTTGGTGAGCGCGAAGCGATACCAGCGAGGGGTGGGGTCGATGCCGAAGTTCGGGTGCACCCCGAGGGGCGAATCGAAGCGCGTCTCCGGCGAGAGCATGGCGCGCGGATCGGCCCGGTCGTCGGGGTCGGCGAGCACTTCGGCCTGGTCGGCCACCGAGAGCGAGGTGGTCCGTGCGATCCGGAACGTGGGAATCTCCGCCGATACGCTCATCGGCCAGCCCCACGCGGACGTCAAGGAAAGCGCTATCCACACGAGGTGGGCGGCCCACCGGGGGGCGACGCGATGCGCTTTCATTTCAGGTGACATTTTGGGGCGCGCGTACTAGAACACGTTCTATTGCTCGCTGGAGCTGCCGGAGACGCAGATGAAGGAATTCGATTATATCGTAGTGGGCGCTGGATCGGCGGGTTGTGTGCTCGCGGCTCGACTCGCGGATCGTGCAGGGACGCGCGTGCTCCTCGTCGAAGCAGGCGGGAGCGACACCTCGGCCATGTACCGCAAGCCGGGCATGATCGCCTTCGTCCACCAGGTCGATCAGCTCAAGGCCAAGTGCGACTGGGGATTCAAGACCGTCCCGCAGCGCCACATGAACAACCGCAAGATCCCGTACACGCGCGGCAAGGTCCTCGGCGGCTGCAGCGCCGTGAACGGCATGCTCTACCTCCGCGGCAACAAGGCCAACTACGACTCGTGGGCCGCGGCCGGCTGCGAAGGCTGGTCGTACGAGGAGGTGCTTCCCTTCTTCAAGAAGCACGAAGACCACCAGGACGGCGCGAGCAAGTACCACGGCGCGGGCGGTGAGCTCCGCGTCACGCGCCACCCGGACGACGAGATCAGCCCGGTCTCCAAGGCCTTCGCGCAGGCCGTCGCGAACCACTTCGGCATCTCGGCCAACGGCGACTTCAACGGCGAGGATCAGTTCACCGCCGGCTTCTACCAGATGACCGCCGACGGCGGCGTGCGCCACAGCACCTCGGAGCGCTTCCTCCGCAACGGCGAGCGCCCGAACCTCACGGTCGAGACCGGCTGCCTCGTCGAGCGCGTCATCATCGAGAACGGCCGCGCCAAGGGCGTCCGCGTCCGCCAGAACGGCGAGACCAAGGACTTCTACGCCGCTGCCGAGGTGATCCTCTCGGCGGGCGCGGTCGGCTCGCCGCACCTCCTCATGCTCAGCGGCGTCGGCCCGGCGGATCACCTCCGCTCCCACGGCATCGACGTGGTGGTGGACTCGGCCGTCGGCCAGAACCTGCACGACCACCTCTTCGTGCCGATGACCTTCCGCTCGAAGTACTCCAACCACAAGGGCACGCCGTTCCACTTCCTCGGCGGCATGCTCAAGGAGTTCCTCGTCGGCAACAGCTGGTTCGGCCGCACGGTCTTCGAGGCGGGCGCGTTCATCAAGACCGATCCCTCGGAGCCCATCCCCAACATGCAGCTCCACTCGCTGCCCTGGGGCTACCCGGATCCCAACCAGGACGGCCCGGGCCGCGCCAAGGTCGACACGGGGCGCTGCCTCACCGTCATGCCCACGCTCATCTACCCGAAGAGCCGCGGCACCCTCACGCTCGCCTCGGCCGATCCCACGGCCGCGCCGGTGATCGATCCGAACTTCCTCGCCGAGAAGGAAGACCTAGAGCTCCTCATGAACGGCTTCCGCATCGTGCGCGAGATCATGAAGGACCCCGCCGTGCGCGACATGATCGAGTTCGAGATCCAGCCGGGCGCGCAGCACGTCTCCGACGAGGACCTCGCCGCGCAGGTCAAGCTCCGCGCGATGACCGTCTATCACCCGGTCGGCACCTGCCGTATGGGCGGTGACGACGAGAGCGTGGTCGATCCCCAGCTCCGCGTCCGCGGCGTCGAGGGCCTCCGCGTGGCCGATGCCTCGATCATGCCGACGGTCACGGGCGGCAACACCAACGCGCCGAGCATCATGATCGGCGAGCGCGCCGCGGCGCTCATCTGAGCGCGCGCGCCCAGGGCGCAGACGAAGGGGCGGGCCGGATCCACGGCGCCGCCCCTCTTCGTTTCCGTCACCGGGCGATGCGGGCCGAGGCGTCGGGGGCTCAGGCCACGCAGGTCTGGTTGCGGCCCGAATTCTTCGCCTGGTAGAGCGCGCGGTCCGCGGCCTCGAAGAGGGCCTGCGGGTGCGCGGCGTGCTCCGGGAAGGTGGCCACACCGAGGCTCAGCCCCACGCGGAGCTCACCGAGCTCGGTGTTGAAGACGGTCGCGTTGAGCTCGTGCCGCGCGCGCTCGGCGAGCTGGAACGCGCCCTCGGTGTCGGTCTCCTCGCAGAGCACGCAGAACTCTTCGCCGCCGAAGCGCGCCACGATGTCGGTCTCGCGCTTTACGCGCTTGAGCACGTGGCCGAGCTCCCGGATCACGACGTCGCCCGTCGCGTGCCCGTAGGTGTCGTTCACGCTCTTGAAGTGGTCGATGTCGGTGATGATGAGCGAGAGCTTGCGGCCGAAGCGCTCGGCCGAGCGCATGCGCTTCTCGAGCTCCTCGAGGAAGGCGCGCTTGTTGAGGCAGCCCGTGAGGCCGTCGGTCGTCGCCATCTCCTCGAGGCGGCTCACGGCGGCCGCGTTGGCGAGCGAGACGGAGAGCTGGTTGGCGAGGACCTGCAGCGTCTGCCGCACGGCCTCGGGGAATTTCTGCGGCTCGCGCGAGCCGAGCACGAGCGTGCCGATGGCGTCTTCGCGCACCACGAGCGGGAGCACGAGGAGGCTGCTCATGCCCTCGATGCGCGCGCGCTTGGTGAAGACCACCTGGCTCCGGGCGTCGTACTCGCCGCGATAGGGGAGGAAGTGGCGGTTCTTCACCGCCATCGCGGCGAGCGAGTGGTTGTCCTTGAACTCGAGGCCTTCGAGCGAGGCGATGCTCTCGCCCTCGACGCGCTCCACGCGGTGCTTCTTCTGCTCGGGGTCGAAGCTCGTGATCGCGGCGACGTCGTAGCGGACGATCTCGCGCGCCGCCTCGAGGCCGGCCTTCATCACGGCGTCGCGATCGAGCGCGGCGCCGAGGGCCTGCGAGGCCTTGTAGAGCACCGTCTGCTCGCGCTTGCTGCGCTCGAGCTGGACGAAGACGCGCTCGTTCTCGAGCGCGCGGAGCACCTGGCGGGTCGCCTCCTCGAGGAGCGCCTGCTCGCGGTCGGTGAAGGGGCGGTCGACGATGCGGTCGGCGCAGAGCACGCCGACGATCTCGCCCCGATCCACGATGGGCGTGGCGACGAACGCGCGGCAGAGCGCGGGGCCGTTGTAGTAGACGAGGCCGCCGTAGCCCGGCTTGAGGTTGCGGAGGTTCATCGCCTCGCCGCGCTTGAGCGCCGCGCCCACCGCGCCCTCGGACGGGCTGAAGGGCCCCTCGGCGAGGTCGTCGGAGTCGCTCACCGACTCGACCATCCGCAGCTTGGACTTGGCCTCGTCGAACATGAGGATGGCCGCGGTGTGGAGCTCGAGCGTCTGATGGAGCAGCCGGAGGAGGTGGTAGAGCGAGTGGTGGAGCTCCTCCACGCTCGACTGGAAGAGGCGCTCCTCGTCGCCCTCGCTGCGCGTCGCGGGCGCGGCGAGCCGGAAGAAGCGGCTCTCCTCCTGCACGCGGGCGCGCTCTTCGGCGAGGGAGCGGAGGCCCTTGGCGCGGACGCGCGCGATCTCCACGCGCGTGAAGGCGAAGCTCGCGGAGGCGAAGACGCCCGTGAAGACGGAGCGGACGATCCACGGCGCGAGGGTCGGGTCGC
>JAAYBZ010000169.1 GCA_012744445.1 Myxococcales bacterium
CCGTCGAGGCCCTCGACGAGCTCGTGCGGGACGCCACCGAAGACGTCGAGCGCGAGGAGCTCCACGCGGAGGTGCGCCGCATCGTCGAGTCCGAGGTGAACGACGAAGAGCTCGCCACGCTCTACGACGAGCTCCCGCGTGACGGCGTGGCCTGGCCCCTCGTGGCCAAGCGCATGCTCACGCGCGTCTTCGCGGCGGGTGACGTGGAGATGGCCCGTCGCATCGCCGCCGAGCTCCGCGCCCACAACGTGGAGCTCACGGGCGACATCCTCGCCATGGCCCAGCGCGCCGAGACCATCGCCACGGCCGATCCCAACGCCATCGGCTTGCTCCTCCCGCTGAGCGGGCGTGGGCAGGAGGCCGGGCAAGAGGCGCTCCGCGGCATCATGTTCGCCACGGGGCGCTTCGAGGGCACCGGCTCCACCGCGTCCACCAACCTCGTCGTGCGCGATACGGGCTCCGACGTGGATCGCACGCTGCGCGCCATCGACGAGCTCGTCGCGGTCCACCGCGTGATCGCCATCATCGGCACCATCGACGGCGCCGTGGCCGCCGCGGCCGCCAAGCGCTGCCAGGAGCTCCGCATCCCGTTCCTCTCGCTGAGCGTCTCGGGCAACGTCACCGAGAGCTCGGAGTGGGCGATGCGCCTCCTTCCCTCCGCCCTCCCCGAGGCGCGCGAGCTCGCCCGCGCCGCCCGCGACGTGGGCGCCACGCGCGTGGCGGTGCTCCGCCCCGAGAACGCCTACGCCGAACGGGTCTCGGCGGCCTTCGCCGAAGAGGCCCGCGCCCTCGGCATGACCATCGTCCGCGAGCTCTCCTACCCCGAGGACACGCGCGACTTCCGCAAGCACGTGAAGGAGCTCGAGCAGGCGCGCCCCGACGTCATCTTCCTCCCCGAACGGAGCGCCCGCGTGAGCGTGCTCGCCCCGACGCTCGCCACGGCGGGCCTCTGGTCGCCTCGCGACACGCGCCTTCCCTCGCTCGGCACGCGCCTCGTGCTCCCGAGCATCGCCTGGGACGAGACGCTCCTCGAGACCTCCGGGCGCTACCTCGAGCGCGCGCTCGTCGCCCTCCCCTTCAAGGCCGACGAGGCCGGCAAGCGCTTCGACGCGAGCTACCGCGAGCGCTACGGCAAGGCGCCGAGCGTCTTCGCCACGAGCGCCCACGACGCCTACGTCATCGCGCGCGAGGTCCTCGCCTCGGGCGTCGTCACGCGCGAGGCCTTCCTCCAGCGCGCGCGCGGCATCGCGCCGGAGGGCCTCGTCGGGCCTTCGCAGGGCATCTCGCCAGGCCGCGGGCCGCGCGCGCACGCCTCGGTCGCCGAGGTGCTGGGCTCCAAGCTCGAGCCCGTTCAGAGGACCAGGTAGGCGACGACCGCGGACACCACCAGCGTGGCCGCGCAGGCCGAGATCCAGACGACCGCGCTCGAGCCGCCCGCCTCGTCGTCGGCGGATTCCTGCTCGACGCGCACGGTGATGTCGCGGGAGCGGCGCGAATCGAGCGCGCCTCGGATGGCCTCGAGCGACGCGGACGCGAAGCCGTCGACGTCGGGCTCGAGGCCGAAGACGCGGAGCAGCCCCTCGGCGAATTCGCGCGCGGAGCCGGTGCGCGAGGCCTTGTCGCGCCGGAGCCCCGCGGCGAGCACGAGGTTGATCCCGAGCGGGAGCGAGGGCTCGCGGACGCTCGCCGGCGTGAACGTGCCGCGGAGGATCTTGCTCAGCACCTCGGCCGCCGTCTCTCCGTCGAAGGCGACGGCGCCGGTGAGCATCTCGTAGGCCACCGCCGCGAGCGAGAAGACGTCGGCGCGTGGATCGAGCTCGGTGAGGCCCTCGGCCTGCTCCGGCGACATGTACGAGGGCGATCCCACGGTCGTGCCGAAGGCGGTGAGCTTGGGCCCGGTCTCGAGCTGGAGCTTCACCGAGCCGAAGTCGAGGAGCTTCACGCGCTCGGTGCCGCCGGGGCCGCGCTCGAGGAAGATGTTGGCGGGCTTGAGGTCGCGGTGGATGACGCCGTAGGAGTGCGCGTGCTCGATCGCCGAGGCCATCTGGCAGACGATGCGCAGGGCGCGCTCCGGCGCGAGCTTCCCCTCGCGCGAGAGGATGGACGAGAGCGGCTCGCCGTCGAGCAGCTCCATCGTCATGTAATAGGAACCGTCGGGCGTCTCGCCGAAGCCGCGCACCCGCACGATGTGGGGGTGATCGAACCCGAAGGCGGTCTCGTATTCGCGCTTGAAGCGCTCGACGGCCACGGGCTCGGCCGCGGCGTCGGGGTGGAGGATCTTCACGGCGACGCGCTCGCCGTTCGCGCGACGTCGTGCGCGGTAGACGCAGCCCATCGCGCCTTCGGCGATGCGCGACTCGATCTCGAGGTCGCCGATCACCTCGCCGACGCGTGAAACGGCCGGACACCCAGCGGGCGCACACGAGCCCTCGGACGCGCCATCGCTGGCGTCGCGCTCGACGGGAAGCTCGGAGTGTGTGGAGGCCGACATCGGGCCGGATGCTAGCAACTCGACCCGCGAGCGAAAACGGGTTCGACCGCGAAATGTGGGCGCGTGTGCTCGCTCAGAATCCGAGCGGCAGCTTGTGCCAACGTCGGTTCGCGTCGTCGTAGGCGAGCAGGTATTCGTCGCCGCGCGCGTCGCGGACGTGGAAGCACTCGAGCGTGCCACCGGCGATGCCGCCGCCCTCCCGGAAACGGCCGAGGACCGCGTCGATCTCCACGTAGGTTCCGCCGACGCGGAACGACGCCGGCGCGAAATTGAAGCCGACCGAGTCGCGGACCTCGACCTCGAGCGGGCCGTAGTAGCTCTCGAACGCCGCGGGCGCGAGGGCGGCCTCCATGCGGAGCTCGTGCGCCAACCCGGAGAGCGCGGCGATCGTGTCGTCGTCCACGCCGCCCATCGCCGCCACGAGGACGACGCTGTACTCGTCGTCGACGCGCCGGAGGGCGAGATCACGCGCCCCCCCGTAGGCGACGAAGTGCTCGACCTCGCCGAGCATCAGGCGCTTGATCGCGGGCCGGATCTCGCCGAGGACGACCTGGAGGTGCGCCCCGGCCACCTTGGCGTCGTAGGGATCGATGACGGCGCAGTAGTCGACACACTCCCCCTCCCGATCGACGAAGATGCTCGCGAGGTAGCGCGGATCGGTCGACATGAACTCACGCAGGAGCCGCGTGAAGTTGCTCTCGACCTGATCGCGCTCCGACTCCTGGATCATGGCCGCTCGCCGTCGAAGTCGAGGCGTGTCGTGTCGGGGAGCGCGTCGGGGAACGCCTCGACCGGATGCTCCTCGTCGAGCCTCGAGACGAGATCGACGAGCCGCGCGAAGGTCCATTCGTTCTCGATGGCCTCACGGAGCTCGTCCCGGACCTCCTCGAGCGGGCGCGGATCCTCGATCGCCTCGTGCCGCGCCTCGATCGCCGCGGCGGACGGGGTGTCGGTGGTCCTCCGGAGATCGCGGAGGAGCGCCTGCACGGCGGCCCTCCGCCTCGCCAGATCCAAAGCCTCGGGCCGCACGTCGAGCGAAGCGCGCCGCGCTTCGGCCGAGAGGAGCGCGATCGCCCGGAGCCGTTCTCGCGCCCGGTCCTCGGGCAGGCCCCGCCCCACGAGCTCGTCGATCTCGGCCTGGAAGACGGGCTCGCCCGCCACCCACTCGGCCACGCCCTCGAAGCGCACGGGGGTCACCTCGCGCTCTTCGCGCGCCGGCTCGGCACAGGCCGCGAGCGATAGGGCGAGGACCACGCCGCTCACTCGCCGAAGGTGGGCCGCAAGAGCTCGACGCCTGCCCCCACCAGCGCGAGGCCGCTCACCGTGAGCACCACGGCCGAGAGCGGGTCGTGCGAAGAGAAGAACCCGATCGCCCGGAAGAGGAGCACCACGCCGGCCACGAAGGCCCCTGCGCCGATGAGATCCCGAATCGACCATCGCGGCATTCCGCTCACGCCATCCCATAGCCCTTGAGCTTCTTGTGAAGCCCCTCGCGCGTGATTCCAAGCGCTTTCGCCGTCGCCGACTTGTTCCCTCCGTGCGCGGCGAGCGCCTCCTCGAGGATACGCCTCTCGACGGCCTCGACCCGATCCTTGAGCGTGCCCTCCGAGAGGATGTCCACGGGTGCGGTCGGGATCACCCCGCGGGCCGCGCGGATGCGCGCGCTCAGATCGGACGCCTCGATGCGCTCGCGATCGTCGACCTGGATCACGAGGCGCTGGATCTCGTTCTCGAGCTCGCGGACGTTGCCGGGGAAGGGATAGGCGGCGAGGCAGGCGAGCGCCTCGTCGGAGAACGCCCGCACCGAGCGACCGAACTCGGCCGCGTAGCGCGCGAGGAAGTGCTTGGCGAGGATCTCGACATCGCCCTTCCGCTCACGCAGCGGCGGCAGCTCGATGGGGAAGACCGAGATGCGGTAGTAGAGGTCCTCGCGGAAGCGGCCCTCGGCCACCTCGCGCTCGAGATCGCGGTTGGTGGCGGCCACGATGCGGACGTCGACCTTCTTGGAGGCGGTGGCGCCCACGGGCCGCACCTCGCCCTCTTGGAGCACGCGCAGCATCTTGGCCTGGAGCGAGAGCGGCATCTCGCCGAGCTCGTCGAGGAAGAGCGTCCCGCCGTCGGCGAGCTCGAAGAGGCCCTTCTTGTCGTCGCGCGCGCCCGTGAAGGCGCCCTTGCGGTGGCCGAAGAGCTCGCTCTCGAGGAGGTTCTCGGGGAGCGCGGCGCAGTTCTGCGCCACGAAGAGCTTGTCGCGCCGGTTGGAGCGGTAGTGGATGGCGCTCGCGACGAGCTCCTTGCCCGTGCCCGTCTCGCCGAGGACGAGCACCGTCACGCGCGTGTCGACGACCTTGTCGATCTTGGAGAAGAGCTCCCGCATCGCCGGGCTCTCGCCGAGGATGCCGTGCGCGCGGCGCTTCTCCTCGCGCGCCTTGAGGAAGACGTTCTCGCTCTTCTGCTGCTCGAGCGCCTCGCGGAGCTGCTCGAGCGCGCGCGCCCGCGCGAAGGCCTGGCTCGCGCTCTGCGCCAGGAGCGCGAGACGATCGAGATCGCGCTCGTCGAACATGCCGGGGGCGTCGCGGTTGTCCACCTGGAGGACGCCGAGGATCTCCTCGCCCTGCCAGAGCGGCACGGCGATGAGCGAGACGATGGAGGCCGAGACGAGCGAGGCCGAGGCGTCCATGTCCCTCCGCGCGTCGGCGGCGAGCACCGCGCTCCGCTCGGCGATGACCTTGCGGAAGACCGAGCGCGCCACGGCCGTCACCTCGAAGGACTGGCCGTTGCGCATCCGCGTGGCGATGGGGACGTAGGGCGCGGCCTTTCCCTCCCCGACCGACGCGTCGCGCATCGCTACCGTGAGGTGCGTGGCGCGGGTGAGCGCGCGGAAGACCTGCGTGGAGACCGCGTCGACCACGCCCTCGAGGGAGTCGGCGGCGCTGATCGCCTTCTGCGCCTCGTAGAGGAAGCGCAGGAGCTCGCGCTCGGAGCTCACGAGCTTGGCCTCGACGGCTGGCAGATCGCTCACCGGATAGGCGCGGACCACGCCCGCGGGCTCCTCGTCCTCGAAGGAGACGGCAATCTCGACGGCCCCTTCGCGGCGCCCGATCGAGATCACGTCGCCCGCCTCGAGACGGAGCTCCCGCCCGCGCGCGTCGTCGAGCTCGAGGATCTCGCCTCCGCGGCGCACGCGCGTGCCGTTCGTCGACCGGAGGTCGCGGAGCACGTACGCGCTTCCGTCCCACACGATGGCCGCGTGCTCACCCGAAACGTGAACGGCCGAGACGGCGAGATCGCACGTCTCGGCGCGGCCGATGCGGACGACGTCCGCCTCGAATTCCCGAGCTCGCGGTCCTTCTGTGGCGTCGAGGAGCTCGAGGCGGATCACGGAGCTCCTCAGGCCCCTTGGCGGGCCTTGAGACGACCGGCGATGCCCACCGCCTCCGTCGCGAACTGCTTGCCCATGACGGTGCCCTGCTCCTTCTGGAGGAGCTCGTCGATCTTGGCGATCGCCTCGGGGCTGCCCTTGAGGGCCACGCGGTCGAGCGCGAAGAGGGCCGCGTTGCGCACGCTGATGTCGGAGTCGCCGAGCACCTCGACGAGCGCCGAGATCACGCCCTGGTCGTTCTCCACGAGGCGGCCGAGCATGTAGGCGGCCTTACGGCGGACGAGCGCGTTCTTGTCGGAGAGCTTGCCCTTCCAGCACGCGATGTTCTCGTCGCACTCCTTGGCCGCGTCGAGCACCGGGAGCGCCGCCTCGAGCTCCTTCTTGTTGCCGCCGTCGACGTTGGACTTCTCGGCCGCGATCACGGCGCGGAGGGCCTCGGACTCCTGCTTGTTGGCGAGGAAGGCGTAGGCGCTGTTGGCGCCGATGCGGAGGACCGGGAGCTCCTGCTTGGTGTTCTTCACCTCGTCGAGGAAGAGCGGGAGGAAGGTCGGGTCGAGCGTGTGCTGGAAGATGGCGAGGAGCTGGCCCTTCATCATGATGCTCGAGACGTCGGTGCCGAGCTTGGAGTAGATGTTGAGGAGCGTCTCACGCTGCTTCTTCTCGTCGGCGCCCGTGGCGTTGATGCGGGCGAGCGCGATGGCCGCGTTCATGCGCACGTCGGCGTCGTCGGAGGCGGCCTGCTCGAAGATGGGGCGAAGGCCCTCGGGGAGGCCGAGCACGCCGAGCGCCTGCACGGCGATGCGCTTGCGGTAGTCCGCGCCGTCGATGCCCACCTTCTTGCCGAACTTCTCGGCGAGCTGGTTGGCCTTCTGGTTCTTGCCGTCGTAGAGGTCGAGGAGCGGCTGGAGCGAGGGACGACCGATGGAGACGAGCGTGCCGATGGCCACGTCCTCCATGCGGATCGCCGGGTTCTTCTCGTCGAAGTAGAAGAGCGCCTCGATGAGCGCGGGGACGGCCGCCGGGTCGGGGTTGCTCGCGAGCTGCATGGCGGCGAGGCGGCGGATGAGGAAGTAGCCGTCGAACTTGTCCTCGGAGGGCTCGCTCATGATGGAGACGAGCGAGCTCGTGGCGGCGGAGTCCTTGAGGCTGCCGAGGGCGCGGAGCGTGGCGTCCATGATGCGCACGTCCTTGGGGATGCGGCTCTCAGGGCGGCCGGGCGCCTTCTTGAGCGCCTTCTCGAGGGCGCGGACGACCTCGGGCACGCGATCGCGGGGGACCTGGATGCGCTCGATGCCCTTGGCGCCGGCGACCGCGTGGTCCTCGGTCATGTCCTGCTCCCAGTCGAGCGCGGCGAGGAAGGCGTCGAGCGCGCGCGGATCGCGCATGTTCTTGAGGAGCTCGAGGATGCCGAGCGCGGCCTCCTTGTCGCGATCGTGCGCCTCCGGGTAGGCCGACACGATGTTGTCGATGCTCGCGTCGATGACCTTGCGGACGGGCTCGCCGTTGAGATCGCCGTCGGCGTCGCCGAGCGCCTTCGAGAAGATCGTCTGAAGGTTCTGGAGCGCGTTGCGGCGCCTCGCGTTGTCGTGGAGCTCCTTCGCCTGACCGGCGGGATCGTCGGGGCTCGCATGGCAACCAAGCGACGTGAGCGCGAGCATGAGCGCGAAAATAAAGGCGGGTACGTGCCTCATCGGACCACCTCCGGCGGCGCCGATGCGACGCCGCGTGAGCGAATACCTCCCAAAAATCGGCTTGCGTTCCGAATACTTAGGCGGCTGAGGGGCGACTCTACCGACCGTGTTTCGAACCTGTCAAGAGATGCCGGCCGAAGCTCACTTCTTTTCGCCCGCGCGGTCGACTTCCCAGACGAGGTCGACGCGCCCCGACGCGCCTGTGAACCTCAGCCGGATCCGCTGGGCATCGCGCGGGATCGTCTCGGTTCCGTCCTCGCGCACCGCGGGAAACGCGATCCTGAACGCCATCCGCAGCGGTGACACCGAGGGGAAGTAGACGCGCTCGGCCGGCGTCGGGCGTTGGATGCGCTCGATCGACGCCGGCGGCGTCCCGCGATCGTCGTCGTCGACGAGGAGCACCCGGAACGCGGCGCGCTTCGCGGTGAGATCGCTCTCGCGGAAGTTGGGCCCGATGAGCGTGACGAAGAAGCGGTGGACCCGCCGCGCGTCCTCGAGCGAGGCCTCGAGGAGACGATCGCGCTCGACGGTGTCGATGCCGTGATCCTCCGCGTAGCGGACGATGTAGGCCGTGCGGAACTCCCACGACTCGAAGGTGGCCGTGACGGAGAGGACGTCGGTGAGGCGGCTCCAGGCGAAGGCGTCGCGCTCGCGCGTCCAGAGCTTGTAGATCCGCTCGTAGTCCTGAGGGGTGAAGGTCCGCGGGACGGGCTCGAGACGCACCTTCGTCGTCGCGCAGGCCACGAGCGCGCAGGAGAGCGCGATGGCGAGGCCGGTGAGAAAGGTGTGACGCCGCCCGCGGCGCGCGTTCATTCGTCCCCCATGAAGTCCCGCCGCGTGAAGATGGCGACGAAGGGGAGCCCCGCTTCGCGGATGGCGTCCGCCCCACCCTCGTCGCGATCGACCACGGCGATGACGCCGGCGACGTCGATGCCCTCGCTCCGGAGGCTCTCGACCGCGCGGAGCGTCGAGCCGCCGGTGGTGATGGTGTCCTCGAGGATGACGACCTTGGACCCCGCGGGGAGGCGCTCGGCGCCCTCGACGAGGCGGCCGGTGCCGTGACCCTTCTTGGCCTTCCGCACGTAGAGGGCATCCAGCGGGCGCCCTTCGAGGGCCGAAGTGAGGCTCACGGCGCTCGCGAGCGGGCAGCCGCCGAGCTCCACGCCCGCGACGGCGTCGACCTCCTGGCCGAGCCCCTCGACGGCGTTCAGGAGGACGGCCCCGACGAGGCGGTGCCCCTCGGCCGTGAGCACGGTGGGCTTGCAGTCGATGAAGAAGTCGCTCTCGCGACCGCTCGTGAGGACGAATTTCCCACGCTTGAAGGAGCGGTCACGGAGGAGGTCGAGGAGCGCGTCGCGGTCACGTTGGGTCATGCGTCACGCGATACTACGACGCATCCCCTTGGCGCGCAGCATGACGGGCATCTTGGGCTCGGGAATGGCCCGGCGGACGGATCCCGGCTGCGACGACCGCGAGCGGAGCACGCTCCGCGGCGCGCGGGGGCTCGCTTCCTTGCCGAGCACCTCGCCCGTGACCGCGGCGAGCGGATCGAGGTGGACGAGCGGCGCCTCGAGATCGCCGTCGACGCAGGCGTCGGGCCCGGTCTCGAGGATCTCCCGCGCGCGTCCGTTGCCCACGAGGCGCCCTTCGATGCGGAGCCGATCCGCCTCGACGTTGCCCTCGACGAGCCCGCCCTTGCCGATGATCACGGTCCCGTCGAAGCGGATCGCGCCGTCGACGACGCCCTCGACGCGCAAGATGCCACGCCCTCGGATCTCCCCCACCACGCGCAGCCCTTCAGCGATGATCCCGTTCTCCGCCACTTGAACGCCGCCTTTCGAGTCGTCCGGTGAATAACCCGAAGGCCGCCTCGAGGTCATCTTTGTGGACGCCGCGGGCTCAGAATTCGCGCGCGTCGAGGAGCGCCTCGAGGAAGCCTTCCGCGCCGGGCGGCGGGATCTCCGCAAGGAGCGCCTCGGCCGGGCAGCGTCCCTGCGACACGAGCTCGGCGATCGGGGCGAGGTAGATCGACTCGTCCCGGCCCTCCGCGTCGAGGGCGCCGATGCGCTCGAGCCCGGCGCGCGCGAGATCGAGGAGCTCCTCGGCCCAGCCGACCATGCGGCGTCCTTCGAGCATCGCCGCGAGGCCGAGCTGCGCCACCCACGGGCGCGCGGCGCGGAGCTCTTCCTCGCCGAGGCGCTCGGCGAGCGCGACGGTCTGCGCAAAGCTCCGCTCGTCGTAGAAGAGGCCCTTGAACAAGGCCGACGACGCGAGCGCGAAGGGGAGCGTCTGTCCGTCGACGCCGCGCATCTCGATGATCCGCTTGAGCCTCGCCTCGGGGAAGAGCGTCGCGAGGTGCATCTCCCAATCGGCCCGCGTGGCGCGCTCGCTGCCGAGCCCGTCGCGCATGAACTCGCGGAAGGTGAGGTGCGTCGCGGGGACGATCTTCGCGCCGCGCTTGACGATGAACATGGGCACGTCGAGGGCGTACTCGACGTACTCGCGGTAGGTGCGCGCCCCGGTGAAGGCGAGCGCGGGGATGCCCGAGCGATCGGGATCCATGTGCAGCCAGACGTCGGCGCGCTCGCTCCGCTTGCCCGTCACCGTCCCCTCGCGGTAGGGCGAGTTGGCGAACATCGCGGTGACGATGGGCTGGATGCGGAGCGCCGTCTTGAGCTTGAGGAGCGCGTCCTCCTCGCTCGAGAAGTCGAGGTTGGCCTGCACGGTGCAGGTGCGACGCATCATGTCGTGCGCGCCCGCGCCCTTGGTCGGCAGGTAGTCGCGCATCACCGGGTACCGCATCTTGGGCACCCACGGGAGCTGGTCCTGCCGGGCGGTCGGGTGGAAGCCGAGCCCGAGGAAGCGGATGCCGAGCTCTTGGCCCACCTCGCGGATCTCGCGCCGGTGCGTCTCGAGCTCGGCGCGCGTCTCGTGGATGGTGACGAGCGGCGCGCCCGAGATCTCGAGCTGCGCGCCCGGCTCGAGCGTGATCGACGCGCCGTCGCGGCGGAGCGCGAGGAGCGGGCCGCCCTCGTACTCGCCCTCGGGCTTCCAGCCGAAGCGCTCGGCGAGGAGCTCGAGCACGCGCCGGACGCCGTCTTCGCCCTCGTATTGGATGGGCGATCCGTCGGCCTTCACGCCGAACTTCTCGGACTCGGTGCCCACGCGGAAGCGTTCGCGGGGCTTCTCGGCCTCGCAGAAGGGTGCGAGGAGCGAGTCGAGATCGTCGACGAAGGGAGACTCGGTCATGGGCTCCTCGCTACTTAGCACGCGCGGCGCGCGCGCTCGTCATCGGACGACGATGCGAGCCCAGGCGCGCTTGCCGGCCTTGACCACGTAGGGGCCGCCGACCGCGAGCCACGCCTTCTCGTCGCGGACCTTCTCGCCGTCGATCTCGACCGCGCCCGCCTTGATGCGGCGGCGCCCCTCGGAGCTGCTCGGGACGAGCGAGGCGTCGGCGAGCGCCTTGGCGAGGAGCACGCCCTCGCCGCCGCTCTCGAACGTGAGCTCCGGCATGTCCTCGGGGATCTCGCGCCGGCTGAACTGCGCCTCCCACTTGCGCTCGGCCTCGTCGGCCGCCTCGGCGCCGTGGAAACGTCGGACCAGCTCCTTGGCGAGGCCCATCTTGGCCGCCTTGGGGTGCGCCCTGCCCTCCGCCACGTCGGCCTTGAGCTCTTCGATCTCGGCGCGCGTGAGCTCGGAGAGGAGCTCGTAGTAACGCCACATGAGATCGTCGGAGATGCTCATGAGCTTGCCGAGCTGCTCCTCGGGCGGCTCGGCGAGCCCGACGTAGTTGTCGAGGCTCTTGCTCATCTTGTCGCCGACGATGACGCCGTCCTCGAGGCGCGCGTTGAGGCCCTCGAGGATGGGCGTGGTGAGCACGCACTGCGGCCGGAGGCCGTACTCGCGCATCAGGTCGCGGCCCACCATCAGGTTGAAGAGCTGATCGGTGCCGCCGAGCTCGACGTCGGCCTGGAGGTGGATCGAGTCGTAGCCCTGCACGAGCGGATAGAGCAGCTCGTGGATGGAGATGCTCACGTTGTTGGCCCAGCGCTTCTTGAAGTCGTCGCGCTCCATCATGCGGGCCAGGCGATACTTGCCGGCCAGGCGGATGACGTCGGCGAGGTTGAGCTTCTCGAGCCAGGTCGAGTTGTAGACCACGCGCGTGCGCTCGGGATCGAGGATCTTGAAGGCCTGCTCGGCGTAGGTGCGCGCGCCTTCGAGGATCTCCTCGCGCGTCGGCACGTGGCGCGTGGCGTTCTTCCCCGAGGGGTCGCCGATCTGCGCCGTGAAGTCGCCGACCACGAAGTAGACCTCGTGCCCGAAGTCCTGGAACTGACGCATCTTGCGCATCAGCACCGAGTGGCCGAGGTGGAGGTCGGGGCGCGTGGGATCGAAGCCGGCCTTGACCCGGAGGGGGCGCCCTGTGCGGAGCTTTTCGAGGAGCTCCTCTCGGACCTGCACGTCGACCGTGCCGCGCGTGAGCTCTTCGAGCTGTTCTTCGGGAGTCATCGGTACCTGGCGGTGGCGTGATGGAGCCGACGCGTCGAGCGTCGCGCCGAGGACCGGAGCCGTCCGGGGCGCGCGATCGAGCGCGGATCCATCACGAAGGGTCGGTCACTCGCTCTTGACGGGGCCGCGATTGACGAGCTCCTTGAGCTCCTTGCCGACCTTGAAGAAGGGGAGCCGCTTGGGCTCGACGTGCACCTCGTCGCCGGTGCGGGGGTTGCGTCCCTTGTAGCCGCGGTACTCGCGGACGGTGAAGCTCCCGAACCCGCGGATCTCGATGCCCTGCCCGGTGCCGAGCGTCTGCGTCATCGACTCGAAGATGCAGTTCACCACCTGCTCGGCGCGGCTCTTGGTGATGTTCGTTCGCTGGGCGACGGCGTCGATGAGCTCGGACTTGGTCATGGGGCCTAAACGGGGTGTCCGGCGAGTATATCGGCGGCCCCGCCCCGGTCAATCCAGGCTCCAGCGCGTAAGTCCGGCCCCGAGACGCGAATTTGGCCGGGCAAGGATGCCCACGGCGGCATTTGGTGCTCACGTTGGAATACACCGGCCCGGCCGTCGAGGAGATCCCTCACGACGCCGTTGGATCGCCGTCGACTCTTCTGTATGTTCGCGGGGCTACACGCGACACGGACTCCACGGAACACCATGGCCAACGACGACAGGAAGCCGCCGACTCCTCCTCCTCCCGCGCGCGTCCCGCGCCCCGCGCCGCCTCCGGTCGCCGCACGACCTGCCGCGCCGCCGCCCAAGGTGCCGGCGCCCGCCTCGCCTCCGCCCGTGGCCAAGCCGCCCGCGGCCAAGGCGCCCGCCGTCCCGCCGCCCGTCGCGCGTCCTCCCGCCGCGCCGCCGCCCGTCGCCACGCAGGCCGCGGCGAGCCAGCCCGTCCTCGACGACGAGCACATCGAAGAGCTCCGCCCCTCGGTCGCGTCGCTCGACGAGCTCCTCTCGCGCGCGGTCGGCGCTCCCGCCGAGCCCGAGCCCGAGGCCGAGACGTACGACGCCCACGAGGCCGAGACCTTCGACGAGTCCGGTGAGCACGAGGCCGTGCACGCCGCTTACGATGACGAAGAAGAGGAGGCGCCGCCTCCGCCCCCCAACCCCGAGCTCGAGCGGATGCTCCAGCTCGCCGCGCTCGACGGCGGGAAGTCCATCGAGGGGGATCCGGTCCTCGCCGAGATCCGCAAGAAGACCTCCCCCGCCACCAAGGTCGGCCTCGCCATCGTGGCCGCGGCCTTGCTCGTGGTCGGCGGGTTCGCCGCCTACACGCAGAAGCGCGCGGCCGACGATCAGAAGCTCTTCGACGAGATCGCGCACATGACCGATCGGGACGCGCAGCTCCGCGCGCTCACCGACGCGCTCGGCCAGATCTCCAACGAGGACCTGCGCGTCCGCATCCTCCGCAACCTCGGCCACTATCGCTACGCGCCGGCGGTCCCCGCCATCATCGAGCAGCTCGACTCGCGCGGCGTGGTGCGCCGCCACGCGGCCGCCGCCCTCGCGCGCATCGGCAGCCCCGCGGCCGACGCGGCCAAGGGCAAGCTCCTCGAGGTGCTCGACGACACCGACGTCCGCGACCGCGCCCAGGTGGTCTGGACGCTCGCGGTGCTGCGGGAGAGCCGCGCCTCCGACGCCATCCTCGAGGCCTTCCGCACCGGCCTCATCTCCAAGATCGAAGACTACGATCCGCGCGCCGTCGCCGAGACGCTCGGCACGGCGCGGCTCACCTCCGACGAGATCCTGATGCACGAGGACGACAGCGTCCGCGTGCTCACGGCGCACGCGCTGGCCGAGTCGAGCGACACCGCCGTCGTCGATCCGCTCGTCCGGATGCTCGAGGCCGAGATCGGCCGCGAAGACGACCAGCGCAACGCGGAGGTCCTCCGCTCGGCCGCGGCCGCGCTCGGCCGGCTGGGCGGGGATCAGGCCGCCATGGCGCTCTTCCGCGCGCTCGAGAGCGGTGCCGGCAAGCGCCGCGACACGCTCGACGCCCTCTCGCAGGCCGTCGCCGGGCCCGCGCTCGCCAAGCTGCTGATGATGGCGCGCACGCCGCGCGACCGCCTCGACCTCGCCCGCGTCGTCGCCGAGACGCACGACCCGCGCGTGGGCGACGCCCTCGCCGCCCAGCTCGACTCCGACGACGAGGAGCTCCGCAAGGTGGCGGCGTACGGCCTCGCCGACATCGGCGATCCGCGTGGGCAGGATTACCTGCTCGAGGTCGCGGCCGGCGACGATCACGGCGACGCGCGCCGCGCGCTCGCGGCGCTCCGCCTCACGGCCAACGCCGACGCCACGCAGCGCCTCATCAAGCTCATGACGGCGCGTCCCGGCCGCAAGGCCGACGTCATGGGCGCGCTCGGCAACACGGGCGATCCCGCCGCCGCCAAGGTGCTCGTCGCCGAGCTCGAGGGCGACGACAGCCAGGTCGCCGCGTTGGCCCTCGCCAACCTCAACGACGGCCCCACCTTCCAGAAGCTCCTCAAGTTGGCGCCGCGCCCGGCCGGGCTCGATCTCGGCGCGGTCAGCTTCAACGACCGGAGCTCGAAGAACGACGGCATCATCCGCCTCCGCCGCGGCGTGATCCGCGCGCTCGGCCACTACGGGCGCCCGGAGGCCATCCCCGTGCTCGTGAAGATCGTCGAGGACGGCCAGGACGACTACGAGCTCCGCGCGTCGGCCGCCGAGGCGGTGGGCAAGCTCGCCAACGCCGAGCAGATGCGGAACATCCTCGCCAAGCTCGGCAGCCGTGAGGTCACGCGCGCGGCCAAGGGCTACTACATCCAGGCCCTCTGGCAGCGCCCGCAGCCCGAGCTGCACGACGTCCTCCTCAACATGGTCGGCAGCGACGAGCCCTCCGAGCTCCGCCGCGCCGCCGCCATCGCGGTCGGCTACTCGGCCGACGCGCGCAACGACGCGCGGCTCATCACGCTCCTCGAGCAGGAGCGCTCGGCGCAGCAGGCCGCCCTCGCCATCAGCCTCGGCGGCGGCGAGGAGGCCACGGCCAAGCTCATCGCCAAGATGATCGCCGACGCCGACATCCGCGAGGTGGTCCGCGAGGCCTACCTCAACGCCGACATCCGTTGGTTCGACGCGCTCACGCGCGAGATGTTCGACGACGGCTCGGTCTATCGTCGGCTCCGCACCGCCGCGCAGCTCCGCGACGCCGGCGAGGGCTTCGGCTTCGCCTGGAAGAAGGTCATCGACCTGCTCAAGCGCAAGGGCGACGGCCCCAACGCCGTGCATCCGCTCTACGTGCGCGAGCAGCTCTGGCAGGCGCTCAACGGCGACGACGAAGAGCTCCGCTTCCTCGTGGCCACGGCGCTCTACGACATGAAGGAGCGCGGCCTCCTGCTCCGCGCCCGCGACGAGGGCGGCCCCGGCGGCGAGACCGCGCGCGCCGTGCTCGAAGCCGCCACGCGGCTCGGCAGCTGAGCCCGACCGAGCCCTGCCCCGTCCCGACACGCGCCGCCGGCCCCTCGCCCGCGGCGCGTCGTTTTTTGGCTTGACGAGGAACCGATTCCCAATTGAACTAGGTTCAACAACCGACGGCGACCGCCGAACGGCGTCGATCGGGAAAGAGAGGTTGATGTGCTTAACCAAGCCATGGGCGTGTCGCTGCGCCTCTTGACCCAGGTCGCGGGCTCGCCGCTGATCGAGAAGTACGGGCTGTCGGAGCCCCTCAACCGACTGCTTCGGCAGGGCACCGAGACCGGCTTCCAGGTGGCGTCCAAGGCGACGACTGCGTTCAACAAGATCGTCAAGCGCGACAAACCCGCGCGCCTCGAGCCGACCGCGGGTGAAAAGCCGAAGGTCTTCGATCTCCGCCCCACCGAGGAGCAGGAGATGATCCAGGAGACGATGCGGCGCTTCGCCACCGAGGTCATCCGCGAGGCGGCGGAGTCGTCCGACGCGCAGTGCAAGGCGCCGGACGAGGTCCTCAACGGCGTGCAGGAGCTCGGCCTCCTCACGCTCGCCGTCCCGAGCGAGCTCGGCGGTGACGCGGAGTCGCGTAGCCCCCTCACCAACGTCCTCGCCCTCGAGGCGCTCGCCACCGGCGACCTCGGCCTCGCCCTCGCCGCCGCGAGCCCGCTCGGCGTCGCCTGCGCGCTCGTCGACTTCGGCACGGCCGAGCAGCAGGGCAAGTACCTCCCGGCGTTCACCGGCGAGACGCTCCTCCCGGCGGCCATCGCGCTCGTCGAGCCACATCCGGCGTTCGATCCCTTCTCGCTCCGCACGCGCGCGCACCGCAAGGGCGACAAGTTCGTCCTCGAGGGCCGGAAGTCCCTCGTCCCGCTCGCGGCCCGCGCCGAGCTCTTCATCGTGGCGGCCGAGGTGCCCGGCAGCGGCCCGCGCCTCTTCCTCGTCGAGCGCGGCACGCCCGGCCTCGAGGTCCGCGAGACGCCGTCGATGGGCGCGCGCGCCGCGGAGCTCGGTGAGCTCCGCCTCCGCAACGTCGAGGTCTCCGAGGCGCAGGTCCTCGGCGGCACCGAGGGCGTCGACTACGCGCTCTTCGTCAACCGCGGCCGCGTGGCCTGGGGCGCGCTCGCCGTCGGCCAGTGTCAGGCCGTCGTCGACTACGTCATCCCCTATTGCAACGAGCGCAAGGCCTTCGGCGAGCCCATCAGCAGCCGCCAGGCCGTCGCCTTCACCGTGGCCAACATGGGCATCGAGGTGGAGTCGCTCCGCGTGATGCTCCTCCGCGCCGCCTCGCGCACCGAGTACGGCGAGGACATCCTCCGTGAGGCGCACCTCCTCCGCCTGCTCGCGAGCCAGAAGTCGATGGAGATCGGCTCCAACGGCGTCCAGCTCCTCGGCGGTCACGGCTTCGTCAAGGACCATCCGGTCGAGCGTTGGTATCGAAATCTCAGGGCCGTCGGCGTGACCGACGCGGGTCTCTACATCTGAGGAGGGCAAGACGATGATTTGGCTCGAAACCCCCAAAAGCCTGAAGCCGCTCGTCGACATGGCCCATTCGGTCGCGACGAACGTGTTCCGACCGATCTCGCGCAAGTACGACCTCGCCGAGCACAGCTACCCCAAGGAGCTCGACGCCCTCGCCTCGCTCATGAGCGGCATGAACGCCGCGGGCGGCGGCGCCGGCGCGGGTGCCGCGGCGGGTGCCAAGGACAAGCAGAAGAAGCCGCGTGACCCCAACGCCTCGAACAACGGCGCCAACATGGCGACGGTGCTCGGCGTGATGGAGCTCTGCTGGGGTGACGTGGGCCTGATGCTCTCGATCCCCGGCCAGGGCCTCGGCAACGCGGCCATCGCGGCCGTCGCCAACGAGGAGCAGCTCGCGCGCTTCGGCGACAAGTGGGCCGCCATGGCGATCACCGAGCCCGAGGCGGGCTCCGACTCGGCCGCCATCCGCACCACGGCGCGGCTCGACGGCGACGAGTGGGTGATCAACGGCGAGAAGATCTTCGTCACCGCCGGTGAGCGCGCCGACTGCGTCGTCGTGTGGGCCACGCTCGATCGCAACCTCGGCCGCGCCGCCATCAAGTCCTTCGTGGTCGAGAAGGGCACGCCCGGCATGGAGCTCATCCGCCTCGACCACAAGATGGGCATCCGCGCGAGCGACACCGCCGTCCTCAGCTTCAACGACTGCCGCATCCCCAAGACCAACATCTTGGGCAGCCCCGAGATCGACACGAAGAAGAGCTTCGCGGGCGTGATGCAGACGTTCGACAACACGCGGCCCATGGTCGCCGCGATGGCCGTCGGCGTCGGCAAGGCCGCGCTCGATCGCGTGCGTGAGATCCTCCGCGAGGAGGGCATCGACGTCCGCTACGATCAGGGCATCCTCAACGGCTCCGCGATCGAGGCCGAGCTCCGCCGGCTCGAGGCCGAGCTCGAGGCAGCCCGCCTCCTCACGATCAAGGCGGCGTGGATGGCGGACAACAAGATCCCCAACTCGATGGAAGCCTCGATGGCCAAGGCCAAGGCGGGCCGCGTCGCCACGGAGATCACGCTCCGCTGCGTCGAGCTCGCCGGCGCCCTCGGCTACCAGGAGGACGACCTCCTCGAGAAGTGGGCGCGCGACTCGAAGATCCTCGACATCTTCGAGGGTACGCAGCAGATCCAGCTCCTCATCATCGCGCGCCGCATGCTCGGCCTCACCTCGGCCCAGCTCCGCTGAGAGGATGAGCGTCCAGCCGCGCGCCGTGAACCTCGCCGAGGACGAGCCCTTCGCCCTCCCGGCCTGGTTCTTCCCCGCCGAGCACGCCGAGGCCACCATCGTCGCGATGGCGGCCCTCGGCGTCTCGGCGCGTTTCTATCGCCCGCTCGCCGAGGCCCTCGCGGCGGCCGGGATGAACGTCCTGCTCCTCGAGCAGCGCGGACACGGCGACAGCCCCGTCCGCCCGGGCTTCCGGAGCAACTGGGGGTTCCGCGAGCCGCTCCTCGGCGAGGTGCGGCGCGGCGTCGCGTGGGCACGCGAGCGCGACGGCGCCCTCCCCGTCTACCTCCTCGGGCACAGCCTCGGCGGGCACTACGCCAACATGACGGTGGGCCTCGAGCCGCACTCGGTCGACGGCGTGATCCTCGTGGCGTGCGCGACCCCGTGGGTCGAGGCGTTCTCGGGCGCCACGCGCGCGAAGATCAAGCTCCTCCACGTGCTCATCCCCACCGTCTCGCGGGTGCTCGGCCACTACCCCGGCGATCGCATCGGCTTCGGGGGGCGTGAGGCGCGCGGCCTCATGCTCGATTGGCTCGCGTTCTCCAAGACCAACCGCTACGGCGCGGCCGGCATCGACCACGACTTCGACGCGGGCATCGCCAAGTACCGCGGCCCGGTGCTCGTCGTACGCATGGCCGAGGACGACTTCGCGCCGGCCGAAGCGGTCGAGGCCGTCACGCGGAAGTTCGCCGCGGCGCGCGTCACCTCGCGCGTCCTCGACGAGCGCGCGCTCGGCACCAAGGCGGACCACTTCCGCTGGGCGCGGAAGCCCTCGGCCATCGTGGGCGAGATCGCGCGGTGGCACGAGACGAACCGCGCCGCGCGCGTCATCGCCTGAACCGACGGGCGGCGCCCCGGCTCAGCCGGCGAGCGCCTGCTCGAGATCGGCGATGAGGTCGTCGGCCGACTCGACGCCCACCGAGAAGCGCACGAGGTTGTCGAGGATGCCGACCTCTTTGCGCTGTTCGGTGGTGAGCTCGTAGAAGCTCATCAGCGCGGGCTGCTCGATGAGGCTCTCCACGCCGCCGAGCGAGGGCGCGATGCGCGGGATGCGGCAGCGATCGATGAAGCGGCTCGTGCCCTCGAGGTCGGCGTCGAGCTCGAAGGTGACCACGCCGCCGAAGCCGCTCATCTGCTTCTTGGCGACCTCGTGGTGCGGGTGCGACTCGAGCCCCGGATAGTGGACGCGCGTGACGCGCGGGTGCGCCTCGAGGAAGCGCGCGACGCGGATCGCCGACTCGTTCTGATGGCGCACGCGGAGCGCCAGCGTCTTCATGCCGCGCTGGATGAGGAAGGCCGCGTGCGGATCGAGGCAGGGACCGAAGACGTGGCGCACGTCGCGGACGAGCCCCACGAGCGCGTGCGAGCCGGCGACGACGCCGCCGAGGACGTCGTTGTGCCCCGCGAGGTACTTCGTGGCGCTGTGGACCACGAGGTCGATGCCGAAGCGCGCGGGCTGCATGTTCACCGGCGTGGCGAAGGTGCTGTCGACGAGCGTCTTCACGCGGTGCTTCTTGCAGACCTTGGCGAGCGCCTCGAGGTCGACGACCGTCTGGTACGGGTTGGTCGGCGCCTCGCTGATCACCAGGCGCGTCTCGGGACGGATGGCCGCCTCGAGCGCCGCGATGTCGGTGGGCGGCACGAGCGTCGCCGTGACGCCGAAACGATCGAGGAACCCGCAGACGAACTGCCGCGTGCGGCGGTAGCAGTCCGAGAAGAGGATGACGTGCGAGCCCGACTTCACGAGGGCCAGGATCGCCGTGGTCATGGCCGCCATGCCCGACGCGAAGGCGACGGCGTCCTCGACGCCCTCCAGCTCGGCCACCTTCTGCTCGACGAGGCGCACGCTCGGGTTGCCGTAGCGGCCGTACTCCTCGCGCTCGATCTCGCCGTCGAAGTACGAGCAGAGCTCCTTCGTCGAGCTGAACGAGTACGTGGCCGTCTGGACGATGGGCGCCGTGAGCGCGCTGTGCGCGTAAGCCTCGGGCTCGCCACCGTGGACGGCCAGAGTGTCGATGGATCGGCGCTCTTTCGGGGACATGGGCGGCGGAGCGTAGCAGACGCCGCCCCCCGAGGCTAAGGCGCCCGACGCGCGCCGGGCGGGAGCGAATAGGTCATCGTGGCGATGGTCACCGGCTCGTCCTCACCTTCGGAGAAGAGCTTCATCTCCCCCACGACGAGGTGCTTGCCGAGCTTCACGACGCGCGCGTCGCAGAGGAGATCGGCCGGCTTGGGCTTCCGCAGGAAGTGGAGGTTGGCGTCCGTCGTCACCGAGAGCCCCGCCGGCCCGACGTGGGCGAGGACGAGGTAGAACATCGCCGTGTCGGCGAGGGTAAATTGCGTGGGCCCGCTGATGGTCCCGCCCGGGCGGAGCCCCTTGTCGGTGTAGAGCCACCGGAGCACGACGCGGCCCGGCTCCACGAGGTCGATGCGGTGCGGGAAGCGGGCCGCCTGCGGGAAGTGTTCGGCGATGAACTCCCGGATCTGGTCGGCGCCGAAGACGACGGGAGGCTGCGCCATGGCTCAGTGACCGCGCTCGCGGTCGATGCCGGGGTGCGTGGGATCACCCGGCTCGTGCCGCGGGTTCGCCGTGAGGTAGGTGCCGTCGCGCCCCGGGATGCTGAGGAGGGTCTCCTTGTCGAAGAGGAAATCCTCGCGCTTCCCCGACGCGGGCATGTGCACGCCGGTGTCCATCCGGATGGCGTCGCAGGGGCAGGCCTCGACGCAGTAGCCGCAGAAGATGCAGCGGAGCTCGTCGATGACGAAGACCTTGGGGTAGCGCTCGTAGCCGTAGCGCGGATCGCCCGGCTCGTACTCGGCGGGCTCGATGTGGATGCACTGCGCCGGGCAGACCGTGCTGCAGCAGAGGCAGGCCACGCACCGCGGCGAGCCGTCGGCGCGCTGCGTGAGGCGGTGCACGCCGCGGAAGCGCGCCGGGTATTCGCGCTGCTCCTCCGGGTACATGATGGTGGCGGTCTCGCGGCCGTCCTCGGGCCCGAGCGTGTTCTTGATGAAGCGCTCGAGCGTCATGGCCACGCCGGAGGCCACCGCCGGCACGTAGACCTGCTTCATCAGCGTGCGCTTGGGCTTCTTCAGGACCTTGACGGTGGCGGCCATATCAACCCTTGAGGAAGGCGAGCACGTACACGCCCGTGAAGAGGATGTTGAGGAGGCAGAGCGGCAGGATGCCCTTCCAGCAGAGCGCCATGATCTGGTCGTAGCGGAAGCGCGGGAGCGACCAGCGGATGAGCATCAGGAAGAAGAGCACGCCGACGATCTTCACGAAGAAGAAGACGAAGGTCTGGATGCCGACGACCCAGCCGTGCGCGATGGGGATCGTGTCGGCCACGGTGCCGACGAGCGGGAGGGTGATCTCCCACGTCCCCGGGAGGTCGAGGCCCGCGCGCGTGAGGAAGGGCACGTCCCAGCCGCCGAGGAAGAGCACCGTGAAGAGCGCGGCGAGCGTGGCCATCTCGACGAACTCGGACATGAAGTACATGCCGAATTTGAAGCCCGAGTACTCGGTGAAGTAGCCGCCGACGAGCTCGGACTCACCCTCCGGCACGTCGAAGGGGATGCGCTTGGACTCCGCGATGGCCGCCGTGAGGTAGAGGATCGCGGCGATCCACATCGGCGGATAGGCGATGCCCCAGAGGTGCTCGTACTGGTACTCCGCCATTCGATCGAGGCGGAGCGTCCCGTAGATCATGAACGCCGGGACGAGCGAGAGGCCGAGCACGACCTCGTAGCTCACCATCTGGCTCGCGGCGCGGAGGCCGCCGAGGAGCGAGTACTTGTTGTTGGAGGCGTAGCCGCCGATGGCCGCGCCGAGGATGCCGGTGCTCGCGACGGCGAAGACGAAGAGGATGCCCACGTCGAGCGGCGCGATGGTGAGCGGCACCGCCACGCCCGAGAGCGCGCCCTCCGGGAGCACCTGCCTCACGTAGTCGAGGTGGATGACGTCGCCGAAGGGGATCGCCGCGAGGACGAGGAGCGCCGGCGTCATCGTGATGATGGGCGCGAGGCCGTGGAGGAGCTTGTCGGCGCCCGGCGGGACGAAGTCTTCCTTGAAGAGGAGCTTCATCGCGTCGGCGAGCGGGTGGAGGAAGCCCGCGAGCCGGAGCTCGAGGCCGAAGAGCTTGATGCTCGCGCGGCTCGGGCCGATGCGGTCCTGGATCATCGCGCTCTGGCGGCGCTCCGCCCAGACGAGACCCGGCGCGAAGAGCCCCACGACGATGGCCAGCACCAGGACGATCTTGAGCAGCGTGCTCAGGACGAGGATGCCGGTGTCCATCAGGCGGGCGCTCCTTCCGTCGCGGTGAGGGCCTCGGCGCGCATCCGCGCGGACGAGTGGTCACGGACCTCGATGTTCAACGAGAGGATGGCGGCGAGGCGCGCGACGGCCTCGACGCCCGAGAGGACGCCCGGCACGGGCGGGACGACCCGGTCGAAGCGTCGGACGAGCCCGGCCGCGTTCACGAAGCTGCCCTCGTGCTCGAAGTGCGTCGTCACGGGGATGACGACGTCGGCCTTGAGCGCGAAGGGCGAGATGTGCGTGTTGAGCGAGACGACCGTGGCCGCGTCGAAGGCCGAGAGCTCGTCGGCCGCGCGCGTGGTCGCGGCGCCGAGGACGACCGCCCCCTTCACCTCGCCGGCCTCGATGGCCGCGACGAGGTCGTCGAGCGAGCCGAGCGAGGCCTCGCCGGCCGCGAGCTGAGCGCCCTTGCGGTTGGGGTTCTGGTCCGCGTTGCGGAGGATCTCGTCGCCCTCCCAGTCGGGACGATGCGCGAGGAAGAGCTTGGCGCCCCACGCCTTGGCGAAGGCCGCGAGCGCGAGGTTGTCCTCGGTGGAGTGCGCGGCCGAGAGCACGACCGCGCGCTGCCCCGCGGGCACGTCGCGGAGCATGCGGGCCGCGTGCTCGAGCGCCTCCTCGGTGGAGGCGAAGTGACGGACGGCCTCGCGGCCCACCGTGGCGACCTCGATGCGCGCCTCGTGGTTGCGCTTGTACGAGAGCATCCCGTCGTCGCACATCCAGAAACCGTTGACCTTCTCGTCGTCGCGCGGGCGGAGGCGCTGGATGAGGCCCTTGCGCGGATCGAAGTCGGCGAACGAGGCGCAGCCGGTGGCGCAGCCGTCGCAGACGCTCTCGCGCGTCTTGAGGAACCAGACGCGGGCCTTGAAGCGGAAGTCGCGGCTCGTGAGCGCGCCCACGGGGCAGACGTGCTCCGTCATGAGCGTGTAGCGGTGGTCGAGCTCACGCCCCGGCGCCAGCACGATCTCGCTGCGGTTGCCGCGCTCGCGCTTGGCGAGGACGGGATCGTGCGCGACCTCGGAGCTGAAGCGGATGCAGCGCGTGCAGACGATGCAGCGCTCGGCGTCGTAGACGATGGTGGGCCCGAAACGCACGCCCTTGGGCTTGTGGACGGGCTCGGTGCGCTTGCGCTTGAGCTGGTGGAGGTGCGTCTCGTAGTAGTCCTGGAGCTTGCACTCGCCGGCCTGGTCGCAGATGGGGCAGTCGACCGGGTGGTTGAGCAGCAGGAGCTCCTGCACCGCCGCCTGCGCGCGGACGACCTCGTCGTTGGTGGACGAGACCTCGATGCCGTCGGCGGCCGGCGTCTGGCAGGCCGGCACGAGCTTGGGCTTGGTGCCGTGCTCGAGCTCACCCGTCTCGGGGTTGCGCACGAGCTGCGGCATCGCCATCTGGCGGCCGCTCGTGATCTGCACGAGGCACATGCGGCAGTTGGCCGCGACGCTCAAGCCGGGATGCCAGCAGTAGTGCGGGATCTCGACTCCCTGGCGCCACGCGGCGCGCATGATGCTGTCGCCCGGCTCGAAAGGGATCTCTCGGCCGTCGAGCTTGAACGTCGGCATCAGCGATCGCACTCCCCGCCGATCATGTTGATCGTGCCGAAGGTGGGCACGATGTCGGCGACGGTCTGTCCGAGGATCATGTCCCGGCAGCCCTGAAGGTTGTAGAAGCACGGCGGACGCACGCGCACGCGATAAGGCGTGCCGGAGCCGTCGGAGACGATGTAGAACCCGAGCTCGCCGTTGCCGCCCTCGGTGAAGCTGTAGACCTCGCCGGGCGGTGGCTTGAAGCCCTCCATCACGAGCTTGAAGTGCGCGATGGTGGCCTCGATGGTGGTGTAGACCTCGTCCTTCTCGGGGAGCATCACGCGCGGATCGTCCACGCTCACCGGCCCCGAGGTGGGCATCTGATCGAGCGCCTGCTCGATGATGCGCGCGCTCTGGCGGATCTCCTCGAGGCGCACCGAGAAGCGATCCCACGCGTCGCCGTCCTCGCCCACGGGGACCTCGAAGTCGAAACGATCGTAGACGAGGTAGGGCGCGTCCTTGCGGACGTCGTAGGGCACGCCGGTGGCGCGGAGCACGGGGCCCGTCGCGCCGAGCGAGAGCGCGCGCTCCTTGGGGAGGACGCCGACGCCCTGCGTGCGGTCCATGAAGATGCGGTTGCCGATGAGGAGCGCCTCGACCTCGGAGACGGTCTTCAGGACCTTGGGGAGCGCGGCGCGGACGCGCTCGGCGAAGTCGTCCGTGGGCGGCTTCGCCATGCCGCCGATGCGGCCGAAGCTGTGCGTGACGCGCGCGCCGGTCTCGGCCTCGAGCACGTCGAAGATCCACTCACGCGCCTTGAGGAGCCAGAGGAGCGGCGTGAAGGCGCCGACCTCCATCGCGCCGGCGCCGTTGCACACGAGGTGATCACAGATGCGCGCGAGCTCGCCGAGGACCACGCGGTAGTACTGGCCGCGCTCGGGCACCTCGATGCCGCAGAGCTTCTCCACCGCGAGCGCGTAGCCCACGTTGTTGAGCATCGGCGAGACGTAGTTGAGGCGGTCGGTGTACGGGAAGACCTGGGCCCAGGTGCCTCGCTCGCAGCTCTTCTCGAAGCCGCGGTGCAGATAGCCCGGCTGCACGTCGGCCTCGATCACGGTCTCGCCGACCAGATCGAGGACCATCCGGATGGTGCCGTGCATCGCCGGATGCGCGGGGCCCATGACGAGGCGCATCGGCTCGGTGGGGAGCTCGAGGGTCTCGGTCGTCGACTCGACGATCTCGTCGCGGGGTTCCATCGCTCAGCCCTCTCCCGCGCTCTCGCGCGCACTCTCGAGCGCGGCCTCTTCGGCCTCGGCGATCGCGCTGTCGCTCAACATGCGGCGCTGGCCCTGTTGCACGGCGAGCGAAGGCGAGACCTGGAGGTCCTTGCCGGCGAGGCGGCTCTCCCAGTCGACGCGCGCGAAGGGCTGGCCCTCCTCGATGCCGAAGGGCGGGAGCTTCTCGATGCCCTCGACCTCGCGGTACTCCACGATGGGCTGCGCGCGATCGATCGGATAGTCCTTGCGAAGCGGGTGCCCCTCGAACTCTTCGTAGAGGAGGATGCGCCGAAGGTCGGGGTGCCCCTCGAAGCGGATGCCGAACATGTCGTAGCACTCGCGCTCGGCCCAGTTGGCGCCGGCGTAGATCGACGAGACCGAGGCGAGCGGCTCGCCGTCGCGGAGGCGCGTCCGCACGCGGATCCGCGCGCGCTTCTCGATGGAGCGGAGGAAGATCAGCACGTCGAAGCGAGGCCCCTCGCGCTCGGGGAAGTCGACCGCGGTGAGATCGCCGAAGTGGTTCATCGCCGTCTCGGAGTCGTCGCGGAGGAACGTCACGACCTCGACCCAGTCGGAGGGCGCGACCACCACCTCGTCGTCGCCTCGAAACGCCGAGGTCTCGAGGATGCGCTCCCCGAAGACCTCTCGAAGCCGCTCAACGACCGCTTGGCTCACTTTTTCTCCTCGGCTCCGACGGGCAGTCCTTGGCGCGAGGCGCGGAGCCTGGTGACCTCGGGCAGCTCCCGCGGCGGGACGACGCGCGGCTCGCGATCGCCGGTCTCGATCTTCTTCATGAGGAGCATCAAGCCGTCGAGCACGGCCTCGGGCCGAGGCGGGCAGCCGGGGATGTAGACGTCCGTCGGGATGACCTTGTCGACGCCCGGGATCGTCGCGTAGTTGTCGTAGAAGCCGCCGCAGCTCGCGCAGGTGCCGAACGCGATGACCCACTTGGGCTCGGCCATCTGCTCGTAGATGCGCTTGAGCACCGGCCCCTGGCGCTGGCTGATGGTGCCGACGACCCAGAGCACGTCGCTCTGTCGGGGGCTGAAGCGCGGCGCCTCGGCGCCGAAGCGCGCGAGGTCGTAACGCGGCGAGTTGGCGCCGAAGAACTCCATCGCGCAGCACGCCGTCGAGAACGGATACTGGAAAAGCGAGTAACGCCGGGCCCAGTCGAGCAGCGCACTCGCTTTCGTGGTGAAGAAGCCTTCGCCTCCTCGAGAGAGCCTCACTTCACCCACTCGAGCGCTCCTTTCTTCCACGCATATGCGAGGGTCACGCCGAGGACGACGAGGAAGGTGAGCATCTCGGCGAGGCCCAGCCAGCCGAGCTCACGGAACACGCTCGCCCACGGGTAGAGGAAGACCGCCTCCACGTCGAAGATCACGAAGAGGATCGCGGCGACGTAGAACTTCACGCTCGGCCGGACCCCCTGCGTACCCGTGCTGTCCGCGCCCGATTCGTAGGGCGTGAGCTTCTCGGGCGTGGGGTTCTTGGGCCCGAGGAAGGTCGCCGCCGACCACAGAACGAGGGCGACGACGATCGCCACGGCGACCATCAGGAATAGCGGCAAATAGGCGGAGAACATACGTCCTCGGGACGGCTCCTCGGCGTTCGGAGCCTTCTAGCCCCTGGGGGCTTTGGTGTCAATTGTGGTGACGCGGGCGGAATCGGGAGCGCGCTTCGGGGAGATGAGCGCCCTCGGATGCGTATCCCACTTTGGATGCGACCTGCCCATATCGCGGCCGTGCTCTTCTCGCTGCTCGCCACCCCGGCGGGCGCAGGCGCGTACTCGCTGAAGACCACCACGGGCGGGGAGACGCTCCATTGGCGCACGCCCCGGGTGGAGATCTCGCTCCACGAATCGGTGGTCGCGCGCTTCGGCGAGGAGGCCGCGCGGACGGCCCTGCGCGAGGCGATCGCCGCCTGGTCGGAGGCCGACGTCGGCCCTTCCCTGCACCTCGGCCCCATCATCGACGTCCCTCCCGGCTTCGTCCGTGGGCGCGCGAGCAACGGGGTCTACTCGATCTCGCCGTGGCCGTACGAGAAGAAGCTCCTGGCCGTCACCATCTCGAGCTACGACACCCGGACGGGTGAGCTCCTCGACGCCGACATCCTGCTCAACGGCGACGAGCCGCTCGTCGTGGGGGCCAAGGACGACCACTACGACCTCACGGCCATCCTCACCCACGAGATCGGGCACGTCCTCGGGCTCGGCGAGGCCGAGGACGCGCCCACGTCCACCATGTACCCGCGCATCGCCAAGTCGGATCTGAGGGCTCGCACACCGAGCGCGGACGATTTCGAGGGACTCCGGGCGATCTACGCCTCGCGGCCCGACGCCCACGTCGAAGAGACGCCCGCCTCGCGCTTCCGCGGGTTCGGCTCCTTCGCGTCCTTCTTCGCCGGGTGCTCGGTCCTCCTCGTCGGTGTGAGGCGCGCTCGCGCTAGTGGAAACGCGCGTCCTGTGCGATGGTCCGCGCGAGATCCATGGGACGAAGTTCGACTGCACTCCTGAGCGCCGCCGCACTCGCCGCATCGCTGTTCTTCGCGCCGTCCGCGCTCGCCTCGGTCGACGATCAGACCGCCTCTGCGCTCGCTTCATTCGACGAAACCTTCGATCGATACGTCGTCCGCCCCTTCGCGAGTCTCATCTTCTTCGATCTCGTCTTCTGGGACGACCCGCAATCGGGCGTTCAGATCCCCTTCATCCTCGCCTGGCTCTTCGGCGGTGCGCTCTTCTGCACCTTCCGATTCCGGTTCGTGAACTTCCGAGGATTCCGGCACGGCGTGGCCATTGCGCTCGGCCGGGTGCCGGAGCAAGGCGCGGAGGGCGAGGTCTCGCACTTCCAGGCGCTCTCCTCCGCGCTCTCGGCGACGGTCGGCCTCGGCAACATCGCGGGCGTCGCCGTGGCCGTGAACAAGGGCGGCCCCGGCGCCGTCTTCTGGATGGTCGTCGCCGGCTTCCTCGGGATGTCGGCCAAGTTCGCCGAGTGCACCCTCGCGGTGGCCTACCGCGAGAAGGACGACCACGGCCGCATCCTCGGCGGACCGATGCGCTACCTCGACGTCGGCCTCCGCGAGCGAGGCCTCCACCGGCTCGGCCGGCCGCTCGCCGTCCTCTTCGCGATCCTCTGCGTCGGCGGGAGCCTCGGCGGCGGCAACATGTTCCAGGCCAACCAGAGCTACGCGCAGGCCGCGCACGTCCTGCCCTTCCTCGAGAGCGCCTGGGGAAAGATCGCCTTCGGCGTTGGCCTCTCGATCCTCGTCGGGCTCGTCATCGTCGGTGGCATGAAGCGCATCGGCAAGGTCGCCGGCGTCATCGTGCCCTTCATGTGCGCGACCTACGTCGTCGCCGGCGTCTGCATCCTCGTCGTGAACGCGCCCGCCGTACCCGCGGCGATCACCCTGATCCTGGAGCACGCCTTCACGCCAGAGGCCGGCTTCGGCGGCGCCCTCGGCGTGGCCCTCATCGGCATCCAGCGCGCGGCGTTCTCCAACGAGGCGGGCATCGGCTCGGCGGCGATCGCGCACTCGGCCGCCACTACCAAGGAGCCCATCCGCGAGGGCCTCGTCGCCCTCCTCGAGCCCTTCATCGACACCATCGTGATCTGCTCGATGACGGGCCTCGTGGTCGTGGTGACGGGCGCCTACCTCGGCGACGCGCCGAGCGGTGTGACGCTCACCTCCAACGCGTTCGCCACGGTGTTCGAGTGGTTCCCGACCGTGCTCGGGGTCGTCGTCCTCCTCTTCGCCTACAGCACGATGCTGAGCTGGAGCTACTACGGCGAGCGCTGCTTCACGTTCCTCTTCGGCGACGGAGTCGCGCCGCACGTCTACCGCGGCGCGTTCCTCGTCTTCGTCGTGGTCGGCGCGGTGCTCCCGCTCGACACGGTGATCAACTTCTCCGACCTGATGATGTTCAGCATGGCGATCCCGAACATGATCGGGCTCGTGCTGCTCTCGCCCAAGCTCTCCGAGATGCTCGAGCGCTACCTCGCCGCACGGCGGAAGTGATCACCCGCGGACGGCCGCCTCGATCTCGCTCACGCTCTTGGGGATGTGCGCGGTGAGGTTCTCGCAACCGTCGGGCGTGACGACCACGTCGTCCTCGATGCGCACGCCGATGCCGCGGAAGGCCGGATCGACGTCCGCGTTCTCGCCGACGTAGAGCCCGGGCTCGATGGTGATGACCATCCCCGGCTCGAGCGGCCGAGGCTTCTTCTCGACGTGGTAGGCCCCGACGTCGTGCACGTCCATGCCGAGGAAGTGGCTGGTGCGGTGCATGTAGAACTTGGAGTACGCGCCCTTCTCGAGGATCTCGGCGCGCTCGCCCTCGAGGAGGCCCATCTCGAGGAGCCCGTCGACGAGCACCTCCACGGCCGCGCGGTGCACGTCGTCGAGGGTGACGCCCGGCCGCGTGGCGGCGATGGCCGCCTCCTGCGCGCGGAGCACGGTCTCGTAGACGGCGCGCTGCGCGGGCGAGAACTTGCCGTTCACCGGGAAGGTGCGCGTGACGTCGCTCGCGTAGTACTCGAGCTCGCAGCCGGCGTCGATGAGCACGAGGTCGCCGTCCTCCATGCGGCGGTCGTTGCGCCGGTGGTGGAGGATGGTCGCGTTGGGGCCGCTGCCCACGATCGTCTCGTAGGCCGGTCGCTCGGCCCCACGCATCCGGAAGATGCGGTTGATCTCGGCCTCGAGCTCGTACTCGAAGCGCCCCGGCTCGGCGGCGCGCATCGCCGCGAGGTGGGCCTCCCCCGTGATCCGGCCCGCGCGCCGCATGATCTCGAGCTCCTCCTCGCTCTTGCGGAGGCGATGCTCGTGAAGGATCGCGTCGGTGTCGACGACCGCCCGCGGGGGCTCGACCTTCTTGCGCGCGCGTCCCCTCACGACCTCGATCGCGTCGAGGACGAGCGCGTCGTACGCGCGGTGCTTGCCGAAGCCGAAGTAGAGCGCCTTGGCATCTTCGAGGAAGTCGGGGAGCGCCTCCTCGAAGGACTCGACGGGGCGTGCCTCGTCGACGCCGAGCGCCGCGGGCGCCGCCTCCACTCCGAGGCGCTTCCCGTCCCAGATCTCGCGCGTCTCGTCCTTGGGGCGGAGGAAGAGGATGGATCTGGGCGCATCCCCGCGCGCGTCGAGCACGAGCCAGGCCTCCGGCTCGTCGAAGCCCGTGAGGTAGAAGAAGTCGCTGTCCTGGCGGTAGGGATGCTCGACGTCCCGGTTCCGGGGGAAGACCGGCGCCGCCGGGAAGAGCGCGACGCCCTTCCCCATCTCGGCGAAGAATCGGGACCTGCGGGCGGCGTGGGAGGCTCGAACCTTCATCTCGAGAGCTTAGCGCAAACTCGCGCGCCGCCCGCGACCCTACGCGCCCATCTCCTTCGTGAAGGCCTCGGCCGAGAGCAGCCCACCCCGCTCGGCCGCGGCGCGGAGCGGCTCCTCGAAGCGTGGGTTCCAGAGGAAGTCCTCGTCGTAGCGCTCGACGAAAGCCGGGTAGAGGCGCTCGGCCGCGAGGTGCGCGCGGAGGCGGGCTTCGGCGAAGCTCGGGCTCCGCATCGTGAGGATGGCCTCCCCACGCGAGAGCGCGATCCCGAGGTGGCTCGCCGCGAGGTCCCGGCACGCTTCGGCGCCGAGCCGACGACGCTCCGCGAGGGTCGCCACGGCGGCGAGCCGCTGCGAGAGGAGCCGCATCGCCTCGCCCCGCGCGCGGAGGGGCTCGAACACGCGTCCACGCAGGCGCTCGTCGCGGCGCGCGTAGGCGGGCTCCACGACTGCACGCGCCGCAACGAGACCGAGCGCCCGCCCCACGCTCCCCACGGTCGGGTAGCGGAGCGCCGGCGGGAGCGCCGGGCTCACGAGGGCCGCTGCGACGGCGCGGCCGAGGGCCTCGACGAAGAAGAGCTCCGACGCGAGCCCCAGCTCGAGCGAGGGCACCACGAAGCGCACGTCGTCGGGCGCGCGGGGCACGAGCACACGCGGCCTCGGCCCGAGCGTGATGCGGCTCGAGACGGCGCGGACGCGCGACGGGAGCTCACGCGCGACGCTCGGAAAGAAGCCGGCCAGGCGACGAAGCCGCCCCTCCCGCGAGAAGATCGCGTCCCCTTCGGGGCTCCGCAGCGCGCGCACCCAGCGCTCGGGTCGCACGGGCCGCGCCTCGATCCGGACGCGCTCACGCGCCTCCTGGAAGGCGTCCTCGGTGGCGGCGAGGAGGCGCTCCGCCTCCGCGGCGAGGTCGGCGTCGGTCGAGTCGGCGTGCGGTGGGTAGGCGCCGGCGTGCTCGTCGGCCTCGAAGCGGCGCTCGTCGAGCACGGGCGCGGCGAGCGTCACTGCGTCGTCCACGGCGGCGCGAGCGTCCTCGTCGTCTCGGACCGCGAGCGTCTCGAGCGCCTCCGCGAGCGTCATCCCTCGGAAGCGCCGCGCGCCCAGCGTCTCGAGCGAACGCCGCGCCCGCGCCAGGACCTGCTCGCGCCGGAGCCGCACGAGGTGCCATTCGTAGGCGCTCGCCTCTTCGGCGAGGAAGAGCCCTTGGCCGGCGAATTCGGCCCGAACCTCGGTGATCTCGTCCGAGTCGATCCAATCGTGTCGGGCGAGCACCTCCGCGGGCGAGAGCGCGTCGGGATCCCCGCGATGCCGCGCCACGGCCTCGCTCGCCTCCAGGGCGAGCACCTCCTCGAGCGCCCGCCTCAATCCGTCCGGATCCAACCGCATGGCGCAAAGCTTCCTCGCCCATGGCTGCGCTTCAAGGGCCGCGGCGTGGTACACCCCGCGCATGTCGAGTCGAATCGCGTTCCTCGGCGGCGGCAACATGGCCGACGCCCTCCTCCAAGGCCTGCTCCAGAGCGGCGTCGCCGAAGCCTCCAGGGTGATCGTGGCCGAGCCCGTCGCCGCGCGGCGCGAGTACCTCGAGAAGAAACACGGCGTCTCCACCACGGGCGAGAACGAGGTCGCGGTTCGAGACGCCGACGTGCTGATCGTCGCCGTGAAGCCCCAGGTCATCGACGAGGCGCTCGCCTCCGTCCGCGGCGCGCTCCCGGCCTCGGCCCTCGTCGTCTCCATCGCGGCCGGCGTGAGCTGCGAGCGCATCGAGAGCACGCTCCGTGGCTCGTCGTTCGGACGCTTGCCGCGCGTCGTGCGTACCATGCCCAACACCCCGGCGCTCGTCTCCGAGGGCGCGACCGGCATCTCGCGCGGCGCGGCCGCCACGGACGAGGACGTCGCCCTCGCGCGCCGCCTCTTCGAGAGCGTCGGCAAGGCCGTGGAGGTGCCCGAGCACCTCCTCGACGCGGTCACGGGCCTGAGCGGCTCCGGCCCCGCCTACGTCTTCCTCTTCATCGAGGCGCTCGCCGATGGCGGCGTCCGCAACGGCCTCCCGCGCGCCGCCGCGATCGAGCTCGCCGCGCAGACCGTGAAGGGCGCGGCCGAGATGGTGCTCACCACGGGCAAGCACCCGGGCGAGCTCAAGGACATGGTGACGAGCCCCGCCGGCACCACCATCGCGGGCGTCTCGGCGCTCGAGCGCGGCGCGTTCCGCGGCACGGTCATCGACGCCGTCACCGCCGCGACCGAGCGCTCCAAGGCCCTCGGCTGATCAGGCGCGCGGGCCGAAGATCGCCGTGCCGACGCGCACGTAGGTCGCGCCGGCCGCGATGGCCTCCTCGAGGTCGTCGCTCATCCCCATGGAGAGCTCGCGAAGGCCGAGGCGATCGCCTAGCGCCCGGAGCGCCTCGAAGTGCGGGCGAGGATCGCCCTCCGCCGGCGGGATCGTCATGAGCCCCGTGACCTCGAGGGAGGTCCCGCCGCGGATGGCGCGGACGAGCCCCTCGACCTCGTCGGGCGAGACGCCGCTCTTCTGCGCCTCGCCCGCCACGTTCACCTGGATCAGGAGCCTGGGCGGGTTCGCGCCCGCGCGCCGCTCGATCGCCTGGGCGAGCTCGAGCGAATCGACGGTGTGCACGAGCGACGCGCGCGGCGCGACGAGCTTCGCCTTGTTCTTCTGGAGGTGCCCGATGAAGTGGAAGCGGATCCCCTCGAGATCGGCGAGCGCGTCGGCCTTCTCGGCGAGCTCCTGCGCGTAGTTCTCGCCGAAGTCGCGCTGGCCTGCCTCGTAGGCCTCGCGAATGGCCTCGGGCGGGTGACGCTTGGAGACCGCGACGAGCGAGATCTCCGCCGGATCCCTCCCCGCCTCCTCGGCCGCGCGGGTGATGCGCGCGCGAACGTCGGCGAGCCTCGACGCGATGCCGCTCATGGCCACGCTCCGATGGCGCCGTGCCGCTCGAGGAGGAGGATGACCGGCGCGAGCGGGAGGCCCACCACCGTGCCGTAGTCGCCCTCGATCGACTCGACGAGGCCGGCGCCCACGCCTTGGACACCGTAGGCGCCCGCCTTGTCACGGCCCTCGCCCGTCGCGACGTACCGCCGCACGGTGTCGGGGTCGAGCGGCCGAAAGCGCACCTTCGCCACGTGGACCTGGCTCTCGAGGATCTCGCCCGACTTCGCGAGCGCCACGGCCGTGAAGACCTCGTGGACGCGCCCCGCGAGCCGACCGATCATCCGCTCGGCGTCGCGATCGTCCGCGGGCTTCTCGAGGAGCTCGCCCTCGACCACGACGACGGTGTCCGCGCCGAGGACGAAGCCCTCCATCCGCTCGCTCACCACGCGCGCCTTCTCCCGGGCGAGGCGCTCGGCGTGCTCGCGCGGCGTCGCGCCCTCGAGCCTCGACTCGTCGATCTCGGCCGGGTGCACGACGTGCGGGATGCCGACCTGCTCGAGGAGCGCGCGTCGCCGCGGCGAAGAAGAGGCCAGCACCAGCATTCAGAGCTCTCCTCGCTCCTCGAGGTAGCGCCGGTAGCGCGCGAGGTAGGTGCGCGCGACGTGCTCGTGATCGAGCCGCAACACCTTCGCGACCTCGGTGACGAAGCCACGGACGTAGACGGGCGCCGGGAGCCGCGAGAACTCATCGGCCTCGATGCACTGCAGATAGTGGATGCCGATCTTGGTCACGCGGCTGATCTCGCGGAGCTCGAGACCTTGCGAGATCCGGACGGCGTGGAGGAGCTCGCCCGTGAACTCCGTGTCGGGCGAGATCACCGGCGGCGGCGGGCGATCCTCGGCTCGCGCCTCGTCTTCGACGACGGGCGTGGGCGCCTCGGACGTGGGGAAGACGCTGAGCTCGTAGGGACGGCGCCGCGAAGGATCGAGGAGCACGTCGTACGCCTCGTCGATCTTGGCGCGCAGGGCCTCGAGCCCCTCGGGATCGAAGAGGCCGTAGGTGACCATCGACTGCGGGCCGAAGATCTCCTTGGCGCGCTTGTACGCGCGGCGCACGTCTTCATCCGTCGCGCCCCGCTCGATCTCGAGGAGGTCGTGGTAGGTGTGCGGCGGCGCGGTGCGGAGGGCACGCGCCCCGGCCTGCTTGGCGTCCGAGGAGAGCAGGCGCCGCGCGATCTTCTCGAGGCTGCGGCTCGCCTTGGTGCCAGGGCTCTCGATGAGGAGCGGGCGCCGCGTGCGCACGCACGTGGTGGCCGTGTCGTCGTAGTCGATGTAGCCGAGGTAGTCGACGCGCACGCCGAAGCGTCGGAGCACCGCCGAGCGGATGTGCGCGCCGATCTCGAGGTCGGTGCGGACGCGCGCCTGGTTCACCACGAGGCGGAAGCGGAAGTTCTCCATCTCCTCGGCGACCACGGCGCGCATCGGCTCGTCCTCCTCGAGCGCGAGGAAGAGATCCTGCGGCGGAGGCGCGTTACCGAGGCGTCGGATCAGCTCCTCGTAGCGGAGCGACTCACGGTCGTCGAGACGCCGCCGGACGCGCCGCTGGAAGAGCTCACGCACGAAGCGATACGTCTGCTCGAGCGAGGTGGGCTCGGGCGTGACGAGGAAGACGTTGAGATCGGCGTCCGAGTAGAAGTCGAGGAGGCTCTCCTCGGTGCCGGATCCGAGATCGACCACGGCGTAGTCGGCCGTGAGCGCGCGCACGCGATCGAGCAGCCCCACGCGCGAGGCGACGCGACCTTGTCCGAGCACGCGCTGATCGAGCCCGGCGTGGACGAGCTTGAGGTTGGGGATGGAGGTCTCGATGGGCGTATCGACGAAGGAGGGCGGCGGCGGCACCGTCGAACGCGGCCCGGCCGTCGTCGCCGTCTCCTCCGGCAGCTCGCTCTCGAAGGGCAGATCGAGCTCCACCTGCTCGGCGGCGCGGCCCTTGCGGAGCTCGGGCTCGGGCGGCACGTAGGTGCGGAGCGGCACGGGCGGCGGCGCCCCGAGGAGCGTATGCGCGCTCGCGCCCGCCGCGTCGGCGTCCACGAGGATCACGCGCCGCCCGATCGTGGCCAGGTAGAGGGCGAGGTTCGAGGCGACGAGCGTCTTGCCTACGCCGCCCTTCGCGCCGGCCACGGCCACGACCTGGATGGGGCGATCGATCGGGGAGCGCGCGCCCGAATCGCCGCGCGCCGCGCCGTCCTGGGGCTCGTCGCTCGAGGGACGCGATGAGGTTTCGTCCGAGGCCATGGTCCGCCGCTCAATATCAGCGAGACCCCGGCGACGCAAAAGCCGAGCGGCTCGACGCGCAACTCCCCTCCCCCGCGGCCGATCCCACGTTTATGGACAAAGTCCCGCTCGGACGGCTGGCCGAACGCCTCGTGGGAGAGACCCTCGAACGGCGAGGCTACCAGCTCCTCGACTCCAACGTGCGCCTCGGCCCCCTCGAGATCGACCTCGTCGCCGCGCGCGGCCGGACGGTCGTCTTCTGCGAGGTCCGCGCGCGGAAGCTCGGCTCGCCGGTCGATCCCCGCTTCACCTTCGATCACGAGAAGCGCCGACATGTCCGCGAGGCCGCCGCACGCTACCTCGCCACGCGGCGCGTCGCCTACGACGTGGTCCGGCTCGACGCGGCCGCCGTCTGGGTCGACGTCGAGCGGCGGCGCGCGCGGATCCGCTACTTCGAAGATGCCCTCTGAAGGCGCGCGTCAGTCGCCGGAGGGGAGGAGCGGCACCGGCGGGAGCTGCCCCTGCGCGAGCACGCCGGCGGCGATGTCGAGCCGCACGGCCTCGACGAGCGCAGGGCTCGGGCTCCGGCGCACGCGCGGGATCATGACGAAGAGGTCCCGGAGCACGACGATCGGCGTGAGGATCGGGCCGAGGGGGAATCCCCACCAGCCGAAGAGGAGGCTGTGCGCGATGGCGCGGAGCGCGTGGCGTGCCCCGCAGAAGCGGCAGCAGATCCGCCGCTCGGTGACGACCGAGGTGTGGAGGAGGTAGCCAGTGCAGCGATGGCTCGCGCGGAGATCGACGCCGGCGTCGGCACGCCCGCAGTCGGGGCAGGGATCGCCGCGCACGCGCATCGCCTCCTGCTCGGCGACCTCTTCGGGGACCATCTCCACCGCGCGCCCCATCTCGGCTTCTTCGGCGCAGCGGCGGCTACAGTAGTGGTAGCCGTCGCGACGTATCCCGCCGAAGAGGATGATGGCGTCGCACGTATGGCAGATGCCGAGACCCACGACCGCTTAGTCTAGCGTCGCGCGCATCCGGTTGCTCACCTGGAGCACTCGCTCGAGCGCCGCCTCGGTCCCCTGCTCACGGGCCGCAGCCACCGCGGCCTCCAGCTCTTCGACGTCGCGCGCGCGCTCGGCGCGGAGGGCGTCGATCATGGCCTCGAACGACTCGAAGACGCTCTGGAGCTCGTCGCCCTTGCGCAGCCGCCCCGCGACGTGGAGCTTGCCGCCCGCGACCTCGTCCATGAGCAGCCGGAGCTTGTACGCCGGGCCGACGACCTTGTGCGAGACCACGATGCCGGTGAGCCCGAGCGCGACGGAGAGCGCCGCGATGCCGAGGATGATGGCGACGAGGACCCGGCGATCTTCCGCTTCGGCGGCCTCCTGGAGGCGCTTGATCGTGGCGGCGTCGTACTCCTCGTGGAGGATCTGGTTCGCGAACGCGGACTCGGTGAGGCCGCGCGAGAAGTCGTAGACGAAGGCCCCGAAGACGCTCGCGACGACGAGCGTGACCGCGACCACCATGCCCACGTACTTCATCTGGAAGCGTGGATCGAGGAGGTAATTGCGGAACCGCCGCTGCGGCTTCCCGCTGGGTTGCTCCGACGTCGTCGCTGCCTCGGCGCTCATTCTTACTCCCGTGGTGACCCGCTGTTGGATGGCTCAGCGACCGGAGGCCAGCGTGCTCTCCATCGCTTGTTGAATCCTCCGCACCGCCCCCTGGAACGCGCCTTCGATGGCGCGCCGCTCCGCCTCGGGTCCGCCCGTCCCGGGCACCGTCGCCCCGCCACGGAGCACGGCCTTCATATCACGCCCGGGGTAGGTGCCAAGGATGACGCTGACCTCGGCGCGCACCCCGCTCGGCGTGCGCTGAAGACTGACGATGCTGCTGTCGATGTAGTAGCCGGTGAGCTTCCGCTTCTCGATGACGGCGCGCGCCTGGGCGTCGCGCTCGTCGGGCGGCGCGATGACCACCCCGTCGAGGCCCTCGAGCTGTCGGACGAGGATGTCGCGCAGGCTCCGCCGCACGGACTCGGTGATCTCGGCCTGCACGTTGGGCACGCCCACGCCCACGTAGAATCGCGGGCGCCCGGTCGACTGCGGGGCCGTGGGCGCGGTCGACGACGGAGGCCGCGCCGAGGCGAGCGCGGTGTCGCCACGCGGCGCGCGATCCAGCTCGGCGAGCGCCGTCGTCGCGGCCGAGCGCACGTCGGCGTCGGAGTCGCGCTTGGCGCGCTCGAGCGCCGGGCGCGCGGAAGGATCGCCGAGCTTGCCGAGCGCGGTGGCGGCCGCAGCGCGGACCGCCGGGTGATCGTCACCCTGGAGCGCGCCGGCGAGCGCGTCGATCACCTCGCGGCTGGGATCGAGCCGCCCGAGGCCGAGCGCCGCCTGCGCGCGCACCTTGAACGTCGACGAAGTCTGGAGAAGACGGATGAAATATTCGGTACGCTCGTCGGCGAACGCCGAGCTCGAAGCGATGGCCAGGAACGCCACCACGAGGAGCGAGATGCTCGCCCCCCGGCTCTGCCCGATGATGCTTCGAAATCGGTTCACCCGCCGCCTCGTACCCACTCGCCCCGAAACCAACCAACGAATGTCGACTCACGATTATCGTCGTACGGGGCGCAGAACTTCAATGGGATTGTTTCCAGTCGTGGCGCTCTTTTGCATGTCGGCCACGGTGCGGGCACAACCCACACTCGAAATTCATTCGGAAAGTCGCCTGAGGATCGAGGTCGCGCGCGGCGAAGGTCGCCCCGAAGTGCGTGTCGATCTGCGCGACGATCTCGGCGGACCGATCGCCGACGCCCCCGTGCGGCTCTCGGTCGACGGAGAACCCCTCGGCGTCGTCCGGAGCGACGCCCGGGGAACCGCGACGCTCCCCATCGACGCGCGCACCGCGATCCGCCCGCTCCGCGCCGAGTTCGACGGAACGCCTTTCCTCCGGCCCGCTTCGGCCACCTACGATCCCGCGGAGAAACGCGCCCGCGTGGAGCTCGTCCCCACGCTTGCGGCGTCCGGCCGGCTCCCGCTCGACGAAGGCGCGCAGACGATCCGCGTCCACGCGCGCTCGAGCGCCGGCGCGGCGGGCCTCCGCGTCCGCGTGCGCGACGAAGAGGGCCGCGTGCTCGCCGAGTCGCAGACCGACGCGCTCGGCCGCGCCCACCTCGGCATCGCCGCGCACGACCTCGGCTCCCCGGGCCCCGGCAGGCTCGTCTTCGAGAGCGACGGGACCGAGACTCACCGCCCCGCCTCCACGAGCGTGCCCGTGGTCCGCACGCTCGCGACCCTCGTCGACGTCGACGAACGATCGCTCGTCGCCCGACCGGGCGCGCGGCTCGTCGTGCGCGGCACGCTCCAGACGGAACGCGGGCCCCTCGCCGACGAAGCGATCACCCTCGTCGTCGCCGGGCGCGAGGAGGCCACGTCCGTGACCGACGAGGCCGGCCGCTTCGAGCTCGCCTTCGTGCTCGAGGAGGGCGGGGAGCGCCGCCTCGACGCGTGCGTCCGCTTCGACGGGAGCCCTCGCGGCGCCGACGCGAGCGAGAGCGATCCCATCGCGATCGAGGTGCGGCCGCCCTTCCCGAGCTGGCCCTTCGTCCTGCTCCCGCTCACGTTCGTGGCGGCGCTCTTCTTCGCGAGGAAGAAGCGCCTCGAGCGCCCCGCCGAAACGGCCCCGCGCCGCCCTCTCCGCACGCTCTTCGATCGCCCGAGCCGCGCCGTCCGGCTGCGCGTCCGCGCCGCGCGCGCCGGCCTCCCCGTCGCCGGCGCGCAGCTCCGCCTCGGCGACGACGTCCTCGGCACGGCCGACGGAGAGGGGCGGATCACCACCGGGAGCCTCCCCCTCGGCCGTCACGTGCTCGAGGTCGAGGCCTCGGGCTTCGTGCGTCGCGCGATCGAGGTGACGATCCCCGCCCGCGCGCACGACGTCCACGAGGTGATCCTCGTCGAGACGAGAGAAGCGGCCACCCGGGCGCTCTCCGAAGCCGCGCGCCGACGCGGCGTCCCCGACGCGCGCATCGCCGCGGCGACGCATCGCGAGATCGGCAGGTCCATCGAGCGGGTCCACGGCGAGCTCGACGATCTGGTCGACGACGTCGATCGGGCGTACTACGGACCCGAAGAGCCGAGCGAAGAAGACGTGCGCGCGATCGAAGAGCGCACACGACACCTCTCGGAGTGACCCCCTCCGGTCTGCGCGTGTTATCGTGCGCGCGCCTTTCGCTCGGCGAAGGCCGAAAAGACCATGGATCTCCTCCTCATTCCGCTCCTCCTCGCAGGCGCCGTCTTCCTGTACGCGCTGGTCTCCACGCTCCGGCTCCGCACGGAGGCCTTGCCGCCGCCCGAGAAGCCGAGCGCGCCCGTCGCCGCGCCCGTGGAGGCGACGCCGGAACCCCCCCCCGCGGCCGAGCCTGCGCCCGAGCCCGAAGCGGCTCCCGCGCCTGCGCCCGCGCCCGAAGCGGCTCCCGCACCTGCGCCCGCGCCCGAAGCGGCTCCCGCGCCTGCGCCCGCGCCCGAAGCAGCTCCCGCGCCCGAGCCCGTGCCCGAAGCGGCTCCCGCACCTGCGCCCGCGCCCGTCGCGGCCCCTGCCCCTGCCGCGCCGCCCTCCGCCGAGGCCCTGAAGGAAGGCCTCAAGTCCACGCGCGGCGGCTTCATCGCCAAGCTCTCGCGCCTCTTCGGCGCCAAGAAGAAGCTCGATCCGGCCCTCTTCGACGAGGCCGAGGAGATCCTCCTCACGGCCGATCTCGGCGTCCACACCACGATGCGGATCCTCGACTCCCTCCGCGCGCGGAACGACAAGGGCGAGCTCGACGATCCCGCGCGCATCTGGGACGCGCTCAAGGAGGACGCCCGCGCGATCCTCGCCGTGCCCGGCGCGGATCGCCCCCTCGAGCTCGACGGCAAGCCGAGCGTGATCCTCGTCGTGGGCGTGAACGGCGTGGGCAAGACCACCACGATCGGCAAGCTCGCCAGCCGCTTCCAGTCGGAGGGCAAGAAGGTGATGCTCGCCGCGGGCGACACCTTCCGCGCCGCAGCCACCACGCAGCTCGAGATCTGGGGTGAGCGTGTCGGTTGCGAGGTCGTGAAGGGCAAGGAGGGCGCCGATCCCTCGTCCGTGATCTTCGACGCCGTGAAGCGCGCGCAGGCCGAGGCCGTGGACGTGCTCATCTGCGACACCGCCGGCCGCCTCCATACCAAGACGCCGCTCATGGAGGAGCTCGCCAAGGTCTCGCGCACCATCGAGAAGGCGCTCGGACGCCCGGCCGACGAGCGCCTCCTCGTGCTCGACGCCACCACCGGCCAGAACGCGATCCAGCAGGCCAACACCTTCAAGGAGGCGGTCTCGCTCTCCGGGATCGTCCTCACCAAGCTCGACGGCACCGCCAAGGGCGGCGTGATCCTCGGCATCGTCGACCAGCACAAGGTGCCCGTGCGCTTCATCGGAATCGGCGAGAAAGTCGCCGACCTCCAACCCTTCGACGCCTCGGCCTTCGTCGAGGCGCTCTTCACCCGTGAGGACCTCGGCTGAATTTCCGTGATTGAATTCCGAAATTTCGTCGTGATATAGTCCATCGCGCCACGGGGTGATCCCGAAAAACACAATAATCTCCAAAGGTTTAGCTCCTCGAGCGCTCCCCGACGAGGGCGCTCGCCCGAATATCTCCCCATGGCTGCGGACGCCGTGATAGTGAGCTGCAAAGGCGAATCGATGAAAAAACGGATCGAAGCTCTCTGGGTCTTGGCCCTCGTCTGCGCCCTGCCCGCCTCGTCGGCGCTGGCGCAGATGGACTTCAGCGAAGAAGACGTCGACATGGAGTTCGGCCTCGAGGACGCCGAAACCCCGAGCGAGTCCACCGACATCTTCTCCTCGCTCGCGGGCCAGGAGGATGAACTCGCCGCGCAGGTGGACGAGCGTCCCAGGGAGGTGGCCGAGGAGATCTACGCGATCCAGCGCATCTACGCGCTGCGTCTCCGCCGCCTAGAGCTCGCCCCGTCCGCGTCCTTCAACATCAACGATCCCTACCAGAAGTACATCGGCGCCGGTCTCGCCGCGAACTACTGGTTCACCAACGTCCTCGCCATCGGCGCGAACGCGATCTGGTATCAGTTCTCCGACACGCTGAGCGAGCAGGACCTCCCCTTCTTCATCCGTCGCTCGACGCGTCTCGCGAACCCGCTGAGCCAGTGGCAGGTCGCGGCGAACGTGAACTTCACGTACGTCCCCCTCTACGGCAAGTTCGCGGCTTTCAACAAGCTCATCTTCCAGTGGGATGCGTACATCGTCGGCGGCGTCGGCATCATGCGGACGCGCCCGGTCCCCGTCTTCGACCAGCAGCGCGACTTCCCCGACTTCAACACCCACCTCGGGTTCAACGTCGGCATCGGTCTCCGCATCTTCATGACGCGCTTCCTCACGGTCTTCTTCGAGGCGCGCGACTACATCTTCCTCGAGCAGTTCGAGAACTCGCAGGTGGCCCTCGGCGAGGCGCGTAACGATCCGGACACCTGGCTCGCCGACTCCACCCTCTACAACAACCTCACGATGTCCATCGGCTTGACGGTCTTCTTCCCGTTCAAGTTCGAGTATCGGAAGCCCAAGTGATGCGCCGGGAGATGATGCGGATGTCCACGCGTAATCGAGTTGGAAGTTTGCTCATGAGCCTCTGCATCGCAGGGCTCGTGTCCACCGGCGCCTCTACCGCCTCGGCGCAGCAGGTCCAGGTCACCGGCCCCCTCGCCGGCGCGCCCGCCGTGCACCACATGCGCATCTACCGCGAGCACCGGTTGATGCTCGTGCCGCACGTGGGCATCACGCTGCGCGATCCGTGGCAGCGCTCGCTCATGGTCGGCGGCCAGCTCCACTTCCACTTCACCGACTGGCTCGGAATCGGCCTCTGGGGCAGCTACGGCGGGGTCAACTTCCACACCGACCTCACCGATCAGGTCATCGACGCGGGCATGACCTCGGGTCCCAACCGCCTCTCGCTGCCCTCGCGCGCCGGCTTCGGCAACCAGCTCGCCCAGACCACCTGGGCGGCCGGTCCGCAGCTCAACTTCGTCCCGCTCCGCGGCAAGCTCGCGCTCTTCCAGAAGCTCTTCGTCGACACGGACTTCTACCTGCAGGCCGGCGTCGTCTTCCTCGGCATCCAGGAGCGCGCGAACTTCAACCCGGGCTCCGACTGCGGCGGCACGCCCGACGAGATCAGCGCCTGCTACCTCGACAGCCAGTCGGCGCGCTCCAACCGGGTGACCGTCCGACCCTCGTTCGGCACGGGCCTCAACATGTACTTCAACAGCTTCCTCGGGATGCAGATCGAGTGGCGCGGCTGGCCCGTGGCCATCAACGAGTCCGGCACCGACGAGGGCGGCCCCAACGGGAAGTTCCCCGACGGCAGCATCGACAAGCACGATCGCATCGGCCGCCTGCATCACATGGTGAGCCTCGGCTTCATCCTCTTCCTTCCCACGGCGCAGAAGGTCACCGACTGATCACGCCCCGCCCCTGAGAGCCCCGGGCCCGCAAAATGCGGCGTCCGGGGTTTTCAATTGGAGCGCGGAGTTGAAAGATGAACACGTGCCCGACGGGTTCATCGCCCTCCTCCATTCGCTCGTGCTCGGGTGCCTCCTCGTCGCGCTCGTCTTCTCGGCGTTCGCGGCCAAGGCCGAGCGACGTCCGGGGCCGATCTACGCCTTCTGCCTGCTCGCGAGCTTCACGGCGGCGACGATCCCCTTCGCGCTCGTCTACAACGACGCCCAGGAGCTGACGACGTTCCACTTCGCGTATTCCGCGCACTCCTTCCTCTCGCGCGGCGCGTTCATCGCCTGGATCTTCTACCTCCACGCCCTGACCGACTACTCGCTCCGTTGGTCACCGCGCGTGATGTACGCGTTCGAGGCGCTGCGGACGGTCGTCTTCGCCGCGCATCCCGACGCCCCCTATCTCCAGCGGCTCGTGGGCCTCCTGCGGATGCCGGGTCCGTTCGACGATGCGGTCACCCTCCCCCTCACCGAGCCGATCCCTTGGCACGTCCTCCAGATCATCGGCTCGGTGATGCACCTCGGCTACGCCGCGATCACGCTCTTCGTGCTCGTTCGTATCGGGAGGAGGCGGCTCGCGGCGCTCCTCGGCCTCCCCTTCCTCCTCGTCCTGAGCCTCATCCTCGTCGACAACATCCGCGACTCGCTCGCGCTCGAGACGATCTACCTCAGCGAGCTCGCCTTCCCCCTGGTCGTCCTCGCCCTCGCGGCCTCGCTCGCGGAGTGGGTCCTCGCCGGTCAGCGCGCGCGGGAGAAGATCGTCGAGAGAGAGGCCCAGCTCGGCCGCGTCCTCGACTCGATCGTCGACGGCGTCGTCCTCTGCGATCGCGACTGGCGCGTCATCCGCGTGAACCCGATCGCGCGCGAGCTCGCGGCCTCCCCCATCGTGGGCGAGCCGCTCCTCCTCGACGTCTTCCGGCTCGCCGACGCGCGCACCGGCGAGGCGCCCCACCTCGAAGGGCTCCTCGAAGCGCCCCGGGACCTCGTCGACCGCGGGCGGGGTGAGAACCGTCTCCTCCGCGTGAGCGCCGGCAAGGTCTCCGGGGTCTTCGGTCGGCACGTCGGCTACGTCGTGGTGATCCACGATCTCACCGAACGGGCCCAGCGCGAGCGGCAGAGCCGGATCGACGAGAAGATGCGCGCCATCGGCGAGCTCGCGGGCGGCATCGCGCACGACTACAACAACTACCTCGCCGCCATCGGGGCGTCCGCGCGCCTCCTCGAGCGACGCGGCGACGATCCACGCGCGCGGGAGCTCGTGCTCAAGCGCATCGAGGAGGCCGTCGATCAGGCCTCCTCGCTCACACGACGGCTCCTCCACTTCAGCCGCGACGAGCCCCAGGAGCTCGCGAGCGAGCGCGAGGTCGTGTCGCTCAACCAGGTCGTCGAAGGCGCGACCGAGATCTTCCGCTCCATGCTCGGCCGAGGCATCGAGGTCACGCTCCACCTCAAGGCGCGGCGAGACCGAATCCTCGGCGACGTCGGTGAGCTCCAGTCGGTCCTGCTCAACATCGGCAAGAACGCCGCCTACGCCATCGGGGAGAGCGGCTCCATCCGGATCTCCACCGAGGAGGTCCAGACCCGAGACGGAAGGCCCGCCGTCTCCATCGCCATCTCCGACACCGGCGCCGGCATCCCGCCCGAGGATCTCGACCGCATCTTCGAGCCCTTCTTCTCCACCAAGCCCGATAGCGAGGGCTCGGGCCTCGGCCTCTCGTCCGTACACCGCATCGTCAAGGCGCACGGAGGGACCATCGAGGTGCAGAGCCGGGTCGGAAGCGGCACGACGTTCACCCTCGTCTTCCCACTCGTGGAAGACCCGCGGTTCGACCCTCCCACGCCCACCGATCCGGGGCGGAGCAGCGACGATTCGCCCTTGCGCCCCGCATGATCCTGCGTTCTCGGGTCACGGAATCGCGCCCGGCCCCCCTCAAGCTTTCCTTGTGTTTTGGGGCCGTTCGTGTTTCATTCCTCCGACCTCTGACGCAAGTGAGCAATCGGTGGAACGCGCGACCCTACTAGAGAAATTCCGAGCCGCAGCGAGCGAAATCGCCGAAAAGGACTTCGCCTCGTTGCAAGAAGACAGCGTCATCGTCGATCTCGGCCTCGACTCCCTCGTGGTGCTCGAAGTCGTGGGAGCTCTCGAGCAGGAGTTCGACGTCCGGATCCCCGACGACAAGCTCGTCGGCATCCAGACCGTCGCGCAGCTCCTCGACATCATCGAGGAGCAGCTCCCCGGCTGAGGTCCTCCGCGACGTCGCCTCGAACGACGACGCCCCTGCGGCTCCGCCGAGCCTCGCAGGGGCGTCTTGCGTTGGGGCCTCCGCTCAGATGCGGCGGAGCTTCATCTGCACGTCGCTCGACCAGTGGTTGGTGAAGGCGCGCACGCAGGTCGAGAGGTAGCGGTCGTAGTCGTCGAAGACCTGGTCGCCCCAGCGCTCGCGGATCTCCCCCTCGTGCAGGCGGAGACGACGGAGCCACTCGGCGGTGGTCTTGAGGTAACTCTCGCGCTGGGTGCGGAGGTCGACGATCTCCCAGTAGGGATTCACCGCCGCGACCAGCTCCTCGAGCCGCGGGTTGAGGCCGCCGGGGAAGATCACGTCGGCCGTGAAGGCGAGGTCTTCGAGATCCTTGCGGGTGCGGGGGACGCGGTTGCGGAGGATCGCCTGGAAGCCGAAGTAGGCGCCCGGGCGCACCCAGGTGGCGAGCTTCGCGAAATACGCGCGGTAGATCTCGATGGCCATGCCCTTACGGCTCTGCTCGGGCGAGCAGAGGTGATCGATCATCTCGATCGACTGGAGCGCGTCGTACTTCTCCTCGGGCTCGTACTTGGCGTAGTCGCAGACGATGGCCTTGATGCCGGGAAGGCCTCGGCTCTCCGTCCATTCTTGCTGCGCGCGGCTGAGCGTGATGCCGTGCGCGCGCTTCACGCCTTGTTTGTGGAGGAAATGGAGGTTCGAGCCCCAACCGCAGCCGACGTCGAGGACGAGCTTGTCCGTGTCCATGTCGGCATAGTCGAAGAGGATCTTGCACTTGTTGATCTGCGCCTCTTCGAGCGTCTCGTCGCCGGTGAGATAGCTCGCCGAGGTGTAGTGCATGTCCTCGTCGAGCCAGAGTTTGAAGAACTCGTTCGAGACGTCGTAGGAGACTTCGATCTGCGCTTGGGTGGATGTCATTACGGCGCGATACTGCCACCGTCCGCGCGCGCGTTGAAGCCGAAATCGCGGCCCCCCCACATCGGCGAGAGGAAGCGCCTCAATGGGGGGTGCGGATCGTCCCGTCCCGGTCGATGGAGTAGCCCACCGGGAGCCCGCCGCTCGGGGCCTCGCCCGCCAGCTTCACGCCGGCCTTGGCCAAGGCGTCGAGGATCCGTGCGCGGACCCGCATGCTCTCCTCCCGGCGCAGGCCGTCGGAGAGGACCTGGGCGCGCTCCTCGATGCCGCCCTGGGCGATGAGGGCGCCGTAGGCGTGGAAGCGGCAGGCCTCGTTCACGTCCTCGGTGAAACGGAGCACCGCCTCGGCGATGCGCGGGTCCACCCGGTTCTCGAGCTCCCCGAGGATCTCGCGCTTCTTCTGCGGATCCCGCTCGTACTCGACGTCCATGCCCTCGAGGAGCGAGAGGAGCTCCGTGGTGACGCGCTCCTCGGGGAGGAGCTTGGTGAGGATGCGGAGCGGCCACGCGATGCTCTCGGACTTCTTGAGCATCTCGAGCACCGGCTCGACGGCGTTCTCACCCGCCGCGACCACGCCCTCGAGCACCTTCTCCTTCTCCTCTTGGTCGGAGATGCTCGGCTCGATCCGGAAGGTGAAGCGCACGAGCAAGGCCTCGACGGCTTCCCGCGTCTTCATCTGACCGAGCGCGAGAATCGACTCCCAACGCTCGGGCGATTGAGAGCGCTTGTTCGCGACTCGCGCCGCGTGCTTCTTGATCGCCTTGGATTCCCGATCCCCGAAAATATCGAAAAGACCCATCGTCTCTCCCGCCCCACGCGGGGCTCGTCGACCTAGCGCTGCACCTTCTTACGCCCTCGCGCAAGCCTAAGCGTCGAGATCGCGGACGAGGGCGGGCCGGAGGATGATCCGCCCTTCGCTCGACTCCACCACGAAGCGGACCGGGCAGCCATGCCGCTCGGCCAGCGATCGCGCGCTCGCGCGGAGGCGCTCTCGGAACTTCTCCTCCGTGATCTGCCCCATGTCCTCTCCGACGGCGCGCTTCGCGGAGGCGTACTCCGCATAGACCCGCGCGAGGTAGTCGTCCTCGGGCTCCGCGGCGAGATGCCGCGAGAGATCGGGGTCGTCGATCGGATCGGTGGGCGAAGACGCCGTGCGCGACGCCTCCGTCGGCGCGCGCGAGAGGTCTTCGTCGAGCCGCTTCCACGTCCCTTGGTCCGGGGCCTTGGCCGGCTCGCCCTCGCCCACGAAGACGGAGACGAGCTGGTTGATGCGATAGGCCAGCCCTCCGAGATCGGGATCGTCCACGACGATGCGCTGCTCGACGTCACCGTTGATGATGCCGAGCAGCCCCTCCTCCATCTTGGCCACCGGGAGGAGCACGCGGTTCGCCATGATCCAGCCGAAGATCGCCGCGACCACCGCGAGCGCGGCCGTGAGCGGCCAGATCAACCCGGCCACGCCGAGGAGGGACTCGGCGCGCGCGCGATCGACGAGGAGCAGCGCCGTGACCGCGCGCGTCTCCGAGCCCGGGAGGTGGGTCGCGGTGACGAGGTGAGGCGTCCCGCCGAGGGTGAGCTCGAAGCGCGACCGCCCGCCGCGATGGGCGAGCGAGAGGCGCTGCGCGATGGGCTCGGACGCGAGCGCCTTCTCCAGATCCGTTGCGGCCGCCTTCGAGAGCGAGGTGGCGACGAGGCGGCCATCCTCGACGACGGCGACCCCTCGGTCGAGCCACTCGGCGTGCTTGGCGAGGGCGCCGTCGGTGATGCCGTAGCCCACGACGAGCGCGCCGAGGATCTTGCCGCGCTCGTCGCGGATGGGCGCCATGGCGAGCTGCTGCGTGGTCATCGCCTGCGCTTCGTCGGCCCAGACATCCGTCTCGACGCGCCCCTCCGAGAGCACCTCGCGGAGCTTCGGGAGCGCCTTCGAGAGCTTCTGCCCATGCATGCGGTTGGGATCGGCGTCGCGAGCGACGACCGTGCCCGTCTCGTCGGTGATCACGACGACGTCGGGGCGACCGAGCTTGCCGCTTCGCGACGGATCCCGGAACCAGTCGCCGATGCCGTTCGCCGCGGCGTGCGCCCGCGCGCGTCGCTCGGCCGCGTCGCGCACCGCGAAGAGCTGGATCACCCCGCGCGTGCCCGCCCGGTCGCGGACCTGCTCGGCGAACTCGAGGAGCTCGAGGCGGTACGAGCGGTCGAAGAGCTCGAGCTCGGCGTCCGCGCGCGCCTCGAGCGCGTCGTCGATGCGACCTCGGAGGGCCGAGCGGACGAGCCCGAAGGCGAGGAGCCCGAAGACGACGATCAACCCCACACTGCCAAGGACGAAATTCCGACGCATCGCGCTCGCGAGCCTCCGCCCGCGGACTATCAGAGCGCGCGGAGGAGGGTCAAGGGAGCGCGACCCACGGCAGAACTCCCCGCCCCGTGGTAGACCCTCCGCCGATGAACCCCTTCCGAGGCATCGAGGGCCAGCCCGGCGCGCACGGGCTCCTCACGCGCGCGCTCCGCGAGCGCCGCCTCGCCTCCGCCTATCTCTTCGAGGGACCGAGCGGCGTGGGCAAGGAGCGCACCGCGCTCGCCCTCGCGACGCACGTCGTGGCCGGCGGCGACGAGGCCCTCCGACGGCGCGTCGCCGAAGGGAACCACCCCGACGTGCGCATCTTCCGACCGCGCGACGAGGGCTCGCGCAACCTCCCCGTCGAGGTGATCCGCGAAGAAGTCCTCCCCGTGGTGCAATTCGCCCCCTTCGAGGCCCAGGCGACATTCCTCGTCTTCCCAGAGGCCGACGTCTCCTTCCCCGAGAACCACCCCGAGGCGGCCAACGCCTTCCTCAAGACGCTCGAAGAGCCGCCGAAGCACGTCCACTTCATCCTGCTCGCCGAGCGGCCCGACCGGCTCCTCGTCACCACGCGGAGCCGCTGCCAGCGCGTGCGCTTCGCCCCGCTCGCGCCTTCGATCCTCGATCGCATCCTCGCGGAGGCGGGCATCGAGCCGGCCGCGCGCGGCCCCGCCATCGCCCTCGCCGGCGGGCGCGCCGACCGCGCGCTCGAGCTCGCCCGAGGCTCGCGCGTCGTCGATCTCCTCGACCTCGCGCTCGAGGTGGACGCCGCCGCGCAGTCCAAGAAGCCCGGCGATCGCCTCGATCGCGCCGAGACGATCCGGAGCGCCGACGACCTCCGCCTCGCGCTCGAGGGCATCGCGCTCTACTACCGCGACCTCGTCGTCCTCGCGTCCGGCATGGACGCCTCCGCGCTCTCCTTCGCGAGCGCCGCCGACAAGCTCGAGGCGCGGGCGCGCGCCACCACGGCCGCCGCCGCGGCCGCGCGCGAGGGGAAGGTCCGCGGGGCGATCGAGGCGCTCGAACGCGGCGCCAACGCCCAGATCGTCCTCGAGGCGCTGCTCATGGATCTCGCCCGCGTCCCACGCTGACGCAGGCCCATCAACCCCTCGGCCGGGCCGTCACCCCCGACTCGACCGACCCCTGGATGCCTCTTAGAGTGAAGGTCGCGCATGAAGCCCTTCTACATCACGACGCCCATCTACTACGTCAACGATCGCCCGCACATCGGCCACGCCTACTCCACCATCGCGACTGACGTGCTCACGCGCTTCGCGAAGGTGCGCGGGCGTCCCACGCGGTTCCTCACGGGCCTCGACGAGCACGGCCTCAAGATCGAGCGTCGCGCGCGTGAGCTCGGCAAGGAGCCGCAGGCGTTCGTCGACGAGATGGCCACGCCCTTCCAGGAGGCGTGGAAGGCGCTGAACTGCCAGCACGACGACTTCATCCGCACCACCGAGCCGCGCCACAAGGAGCGCGCCCAGGCCATCTTCCAGCGGATGGTCGAGGCCGGCGACGTCTACGAGGGCGAGTACGAAGACTGGTACTGCGTCGGCTGCGAGAGCTTCAAGCTCGAGCGCGAGCTCCTCGAGGGCAACGTCTGCCCGGATCACAAGAAGCCCTGCGAGCGGATCAAGGAGAAGAGCTACTTCTTCCGCCTCTCCAAGTACGGCCCCAAGCTCCTCGAGTTCTACGAGGCGCACCCCCACTTCGTCGCGCCGCAGGGGCGCTACAACGAGGTGAAGAGCTTCGTCGCCGAAGGGCTCCGCGACCTCTCCATCTCGCGCACGAGCTTCAAGTGGGGCATCCCGGTGCCGGGCGCGCCCGAGCACGTGATGTACGTCTGGCTCGACGCGCTCACCAACTACGTGACCGCGCTCGGCGGCCCGGCGGAGCCCGGCGAGGCCCCGCTCTACGATCGCTTCTGGGCCAACCCGGAGTCGCAGGTCGTCCACATCGTCGGCAAGGACATCCTCCGCTTCCACGCCGTCTACTGGCCGGCCTTCTTGATGAGCGCGGGGCTCCGCCTGCCCTCGCAGATCCAGGCGCACGGCTGGCTCACCATCAACGGCGAGAAGATGTCGAAGAGCCTCGGCAACTTCCTCCCGCCCGTGCCGCTCGCCGAGGCCGTGGGCGTCGACGTCCTCCGCTACTACCTCATGCGCGAGGTCGGCTTCGGCTACGACGGCGACTTCAGCCACAAGAACCTCGTCGCCCGCTACAACGGCGAGCTCGCGAACGGCCTCGGCAACCTGCTCAACCGCATCCTGCCGTTCGTGGAGAAGCACTTCGGCGGCGTGATCCAGCCGCTCGACGAGCCCGGCGAGCTCGAGATCGAGCTCCGGGAGGCGGCGCGCAAGGCGGCCTTCGAGGCCAACCGCCACCTCGAGGAGGTGCTCCCGCACCGCGCGCTCGACGCCATCTGGGAGCTCGTCGCGTTCGCCAACCGCTACGTCGATCGCACCGAGCCCTGGAAGCTCAGCAAGAACGGCGACGAGCGCGCCCTCGCCCGCTGCACCACGGCCATCATCGAAGCGCTCGCGGCCGTGAGCGTGATGGCCTGGCCCTTCATGCCGGGGAAGTGCGATCTCCTCCGCGCGCAGATCGGCCTCCCGCCGCTCGAGCCCGAGGAGGGCGCCTGCATGTGGCCCTTCGAGCCGCGCGAGACCGTGGCCGGCAAGAAGGTCGTGAAGGGCGAAGCCCTCTTCCCGCGCATCGACGCCAAGGCCGAGGCCGCGCTCCTCGAGAAGCTCGGCGTGAAGCCGGCCGAGCCCGCGGCGCCCAAGGACGAGGCGCCCAAGGCCAAGCTCGCGGACGAGCCCTCCAAGCTCGCCGAGCCCGAAGGCGGCTACATCACCTTCGACGACTTCGCCAAGGTCGACCTCCGCCTCGGCCTCGTCCTCTCGGCCGAGCCCGTGCCCAAGAGCGACAAGCTCCTCCGCCTCAAGGTCGATCTCGGAGAGGCGGAGCCGCGGCAGATCCTCGCCGGCATCCGCCAGCGTTACGCGCCCGAGGCGATGGTCGGCCGCCGCGTGGTCGTCGTGGCCAACCTCGCCCCGCGCAAGCTCCTCGGCTTCACGAGCCAGGGCATGGTGCTCGCCGTCGGCGACGGCGACGCCTTCTCGGTGCTCGGCGTCGAGGGCGAGATCGCGCCTGGAAGCAGGGTGAGCTGAGCGCGTGTCGCTCCTCCCGCCCCTGCCGCCCACGTTCGAAGCCGCGCTGCGCGACGTGAACGCGAAGGGGGGGCAATTCCGCCTCGCCGCCGCCGTGGCGCTGGGCGATGCCCCCCAGGGCCGCGAAGACGAGGCGCGCGCCGGATTGCTCGTGCTCGCGCGCGACGCCGATCCGCGCATCCGCGCCGCGGCCCTCCGCTCGGCCGCGCGCCTCCCCCATCGCTGCCTCGTCCCGCTCGTCGACGAGGCCCTCGATCGCGTCCACCCGCTCACGCTCGACGCCGCCCTCGAGCTCGCCGCCGCCCTCGACGTCGAGGGGCGGTCCCGGATCCTGGCGGCGCTCCGCTCGGCGCACCGCGACGTCCGCTTCGCCGCGGCCCGGGCCATCGCGCTCTCGCCCTTCGAGGGGGCGGGCCGCGCGCTCCTCGACGCCTTCCCCGACGACGACGCGGAGACGTCGGCGCAGATCGCCCGCGCGCTCGGCGATCTCCGGGTCCACGAGGCCGCCGACGCGCTCGCTCGAGCGGCCTCGTCCGCGCACCGTGTCCTCCGCAGCGCCGCGAGCTTTGCGCTCGCCGATCTCGGCGATCTCCGCGGCGTCCCTGGCCTCGTCGCCGCGCTCGACGATCGCGAGACGCTGGGCGACGCGGCGCTCCTCCTGGCGAAGCTCGAGCGCCGCGAGGCCTGCGCCGCCATCGAAGCCCAGGCGAACCGGCTCTTCCTGCCGCCGCTCGAGCGCGCCATCGTCCTCGGGGCCCTGGTGCGCCTCGCGGGGCACGCCGACGCCGAGCGAAAGCTCGCCCGGATGCTGCGGTCGCTCCTCCCCACGCGGCGCGCCGTCGCGGCGCACGTCGTCGTGGAGCTCGAGCTCCGCACGATGCTCCCCGCCGTCCGTGACGCGAAAGAGCGCGGACGCCTTCCTCGCGAGATCGCCGAGCACATCGAAGATCGGATCGGCGGCGGATCCCAGGTGTGAATCCAAGCCACACGTCGTGTGTGATTTCACGCCTCGCGCCGCGCGCCACCCCGAGAAAAGGCTAAGAAACCGTCGAGTTCGGCGCTGGCACGCGCTGTGCTAGGACGTTCCTCCCATGAGGTACTCGATCCTGGGGATGGGCCGATCACTCGGCCTCGATGCTTGTCTTTTCCTTGCTTGTCTCCTCGCGATCTCCGCGAGCGGATGCTCCACGACACTCCCCTCACCACCGGGGCGGATGCTCCACCTCACGACGCCCAAGAGCGTCGGCAAGGGTCGGGGCGAGGTCACGGCGGCCTTCGGCACCGCGCACTCCGGGGGATTCTTCGAAGAAGACCTCGGCGTGATGGGTGGTGAGGTCCACGGGCGCTATGGGCTCAGCGAGCGGACCGACATCGGGCTCTCGGCGTTCGCCGCGGGGCTTCGAGGGGACGAAGACGTGCTCCTCGTCTCCCACCACCGCGGGATCTATGCCGCACGTCTCTCCCTCCACCACGAGCTCGTCCCGCGTTTCGTGGCCCTCCAGGTGGGCTTCGCCGGGGGCGGATCGGCGGCGGGCGGCTTCGTGAGCCCCGACGCGGGGATCACCCTCGGCTACGAGAACCCGCACCTCGTCCCGTACGCGTACGGCTCGTTCTACTTCAGCCAGCCCATCGCCGAGACCACGCTCGACATGAGCACCGAAGACTCACCGAACGATCTACGGACGCCGTATCCCTCCTTCGGCCCCCGGGCCGGCCTGGGTCTGCGGGTGCCCATCGGTCCGCGCGTCGATCCACACAGCTCCCTCCTCTTGGAGTTGGGCGGCACGTGGATGTACGGCGACGATCCCGCCGAAGAGGAAGGGCTCGACGGGCAGCGCGCCTTCCTCCAGTTCGGCCTGGCCTATCGGCTCCACCTGGGCCGCAAGGCCCGCGCGCCCGCCGACTGAGGCGCGTGCCTGCGGCTCGACGGCGGCTCCATTCTTCGTACAAACAGGCGAATGCCCCTCTTCGACTCGCACTGCCACCTCGACGACCCGCGGCTCGCCTCGTCCCTCGACGAGGTGATCGCCCGCGCCGGAGAAGCAGACGTCCGCCGCATGACCGCGATCGGCTACGTGCGGTCCCTCGAGAACATCCGCGCGGCCATCGACATCGCCGAGGCCTACCCCGATCGCGTGTTCTCCACGCTGGGGGTCCATCCCCACGAGGCTTCGCTCTACGACGACACGCTCGAGCAGGCGATGGAGGCGCTCGCCAGCCACCGCTCGGTCGTGGCGATCGGCGAGATCGGCCTCGACTACTACTACGACCACAGCCCCCGCGAGGTGCAGAGGGAGGTCTTCCGCCGACAGATCGCCCTCGCCCGCCGCCTGAAGCAGCCGATCGTCATCCACACCCGCGACGCGGCCGAGGACACGCTCGCGATCCTCCGCGAGGAACGGGCCCACGACGTCGGCGGGATCATCCATTGTTTCAGCGAGGATGCCGATTTCGCCAAGGCCGCCCTCGATCTCGGGTTCGTGGCGAGCTTCAGCGGGATCGTGACGTTCAAGAACGCCAAAGCCGTGCAGGAAGCGGCCCGCGTGCAGCCGCTCACCGATCTCCTGATCGAGACGGATGCCCCCTATCTCGCGCCCGTTCCCCACCGGGGACGTACCAACGAGCCCGCTTTCGTGTATCATGTCGCCCACGCGATCGCGGCGCTCCGCGGCATATCGCTGGAAGAGGTCGTCGAGGCCTCCTGGGAGAACGCCCACCGGGTCTTCCGTCTCCCACTTCCCCAAATCACTTGACGAGCCCTAGGCTCGACGTATCCTTCGCCCCCCTTCTTCCGTCCTCGGAGGACGTCGTGAATCAGAATTCCGGCCTCATCGGAACCAAGCTCGGTAATACCCAAATCTTCACGGACGACGGTGAGGTCGTCCGCGTCACCGCGATCCAGGCCGGCCCCTGCGTGGTCGTCGGCAAGCGCACCCCCGAGAAGCACGGCTATTCGGCCGTCCAGATCGGCTTCGGGAAGGCTCGCGAGAAGAACGTCTCCAAGCCGGAGGCGGGCTTCTACAAGAAGGCCGGCGTCGAGGCTCCGCGGGTCGTTCGCGAGTTCCGTCTCCCCGAGGAGGAGGTCGCCAAGCTCGAGGTCGGTCAGACCCTCAGCCCCGCCGACATCTTCACCGAGGGCCAGTTCGTCGACGTGACGGGCGTGACCAAGGGCCGCGGCTTCACGGGCGTCATGAAGCGCCACAACTTCGCCGGCGCCGCGACCAAAACGCACGGTACGCACGAGTACAAGCGCCACGGTGGTTCGATCGGTCAGAACATGACCCCGGGCCGCACGTTCAAGGGCATGGGCATGCCCGGCCACTACGGCAACGAGCGCGTCACGGTGCAGAACCTCCGCGTCGTGAAGGTCCTCGCCGAGGAGAACGTCGTCCTCGTCGAGGGCGCCGTCCCGGGTCCGCGCAACGGCGTGGTCACCGTCCGCGGCGCGGTCAAGAAGACCAAGAAGGCTGGCTGAGTAAGCTCTGTCTCGTTCCCGCGTCCATCGACGGCAGCACCAAGGGCGGAGGCTCGAAGACGAGTTCGGCCGCCGCGCCAAGCGCGAAGGCTACCCCGCCCGCTCCGTCTACAAGCTCGAAGAGATCGACCAGAAGGTCCGGCTCTTCCGACGCGGCCAAAGGGTCCTCGATCTGGGCGCGAGCCCGGGGTCGTGGACCCTTTATGCTGCCGAGCGCGTGGGCCGCGAGGGCAAGGTCCGCGGCCTCGACATCAAGCCGCACGCGGCCGCCCTGCCCCCCAACGCCACCATCGAGGTCAAGGACGTCCGCACCGTGACGGCCGAGGAGCTCGGCGGCGATCGGGCCTTCGAGGTCGTGATGAGCGACATGGCGCCCGCCACGATCGGCCACCGCGAGACCGACATGGCGCGGAGCTACGAGCTCTTCATGGTCGCGCTCGATCTCGCGCTCCGCGTCCTCGCGCCGGGCGGGCACTTCGTGGGCAAGATCTTCCAGGGCGGCGAGTTCCAGAACGCGCACGCCACGCTCAAGAAGCACTTCACCACCGTGAAGGTCGTGCGGCCCAAGGCCACGCGCGAGATGAGCTACGAGGTCTTCCTCGTGGGGCTCGGCCGGCGCGAGCCCAAGGCGGCCGCGCCCACGGACGCGCCACCCACGAGCGAGCCCTCGGCCTAGCTCACCGGGATTCGGCGAGGCCGCGGCGGGCACGCTCGGCGATGGCCGGATCGTCGCGCTGCGTGGCGAGCTCCGTGAAGATCGCCTTCGCGGCGGCCTTCTCGCCCACGCGGAGGTGGATCACCCCGCGGAGGTAGCGGAGCGCGAGATCGCCCGGATAGGCGCGGAGGGCCTCGTCGGCGACCACCGCCGCCCGTCCGTAGGCCTTGCCGGCCACGAGGGCGAGCACGTGCTCTCCGGCGAGCGAGGGCGTGTCGCCGAGCTCACGGGCGCGCTCGAAGGCCATCGCGGCATCCTCGCTCTTGCCGAGGCGAAGGAGCGCCCCCGCCGCCACGGCGAGGATCGCCTTCTGATCGCCGGCGAGCGAGACGGCGCGGCGGAGCTCGGCGATCGCCTCTTCGGGTGCGTCCACCAGCGCAAGGCCCAGGCGCAGGCGCGGGAGCGGGTTCTTCGGATCGAGGCGCACGGCCTCGCGGTAGGCAGAGGCGGCGGCGCGCGCGTCCCCCCGGGCCTCGAGGACGAGCCCTCGACCGAAGTGCGCCTCGGCGAGCTGAGGCTCGATCTCGAGCGCCCGCTCGAAGGCGGAGAGCGCTTCCTCGTCGGCCTGTCGATCGAGGAGGACCGAGCCGAGGTTCGACCAAGCGCGCGCCATGTTCGGCTCGGCCTCGACGAGCTCGCGGAGCAGCCGCTCGGCGTGGGCGCCGTCCCCCGAGAGATCGTAGGCGAGCGCGAGGTGGAGCTTCGCCCGCGGGTCGCGCGGATCGTCGCGGAGGGCTCGCTCGAGGAGACGCTTGGCCTCGTCGAGGCGACCTTCTGCGAGCGCTCGCTCGCCTTCGTCGCGGAGCGTGGCCTCGTCTTCCGGGATCTCCACCTCGGGCGTCGAAGGCCGCGGCGCAGAGCCGCCACACGCCGCGAGGGCGAGCGCCAGTGCGAACCCCCAATGATGCTTCATCGTTCCCCTCCTCAGCGTTGCTCGACGGCTTCGACGAGCGCCTTCTGGAGCGCGGCCACCTCGTCGGGGCCCGCCACGCGTCCGCCTCCCTCGACCTCCACGTAGAAGACGTCGGCCACGCGCTCTCCCTCGGTGTTGAGCTTGGAGAGCGCGATCGAGAGGCCGTGCGCGTGGAGCGTCCGCGCGATGTCGTGGAGGAGCCGCGGGCGATCCTTGGTGAAGACGTCGATGACCGTGAAGCGCGAGGAGGCCTCGTTGTCGACGACGATCTCGGTGGGCACGTCGGGCCGGCGCCGGGCCCACGACGGCGCGCCGGGGTTCATCTTGAGGAACTGATCGGGAGTCGCCTCGCCCGCGAGGAGACGCGTCACGTCGCGCTCGAGGCGCTCGGCGAAGGCGGGCTCCAGCACCGCGCCTTGCTCACCCTGACGGGTGACGACGAAGACGTCGAAGGCGCGGACGCGGTCGCCTACGCGACGCGTGTAGATCTCGGCGTCGGCCACCACGAAGCGGTGTCCGGCCAGCACGGCGGCGAGATCGGCGAGGAGGCCCGGGCGGTCGTCGGTCTCGACCTGGATCGCGTAGGTGTTCTCGATGGGGCCGGTGGAGATGCGGATCGCCACCTCGCGATCCGCGGCCTCGGCCGAGAAGCGCGCGTGGTCGAGGATCGCACGGACCGAGTGCGCGAGGAGGTAACGATCGGGCATGGACTCGAGGAAGGCCTCGAGGACCGCGGGCGTGAGCCCCTCGCCCGGCGAGAGCATGACCTCTCGGCGGACGGCCTCGGCCATGCGCCCCGGCGCCGTGATGCCGCCTTGCTCGATGGCCATGGATACGCCGACGTAGAGATCCTCGAGCGTCCGCGCCTTCCACGTCGTCATCGCCTCCGGGTTGGTGGTGGAGAGGATGCACACGTTGACGAGGTAGAGGTCGCGGAGGCGCTCGGCGTTCTCGACGAGCTTGAGCGCCTCCTCGAGCACCTCGGGATCGTGGACGTCGCGCTGCGTGGCGAAGCGGTAGAGCGTGCTCTGCTCGCGGATGAGGAACTGCACGTGCTCCACCTCGGCGGGCGAGAGGCCGAGGCGCTCGGCGATCGGCTTGACCATCTCGGCGCCGCGCTCGGCGTAACCCGAGCCGCCGCGCACCTTGCCGATGGCGTGGAGGAGCAGCGCGACGAAGATGGGGAGGAGGCGCGGCGCCTCGGCGGAGAGACGCGCGGCGAGGCCCATCGAAGGGACGTTCTCGCCGCGGAGGAGCGCGCGGAGACGATCGACGGCCCGGATGCAGTGAACGTCGACGGTGTAGACGTGGTAGACGTCGTGGTGGACCCGGCCGGTGAGCGGCGCGAACTCGGGGATCACCGCCACGAGGAGACCCATCTCGTGCAGCTCGGTGAGCACGCTGCCGCCGCGGAGCGAGGGCGCCGAGACCTCGGTGAGGAGCGAGAGGAAGAGCTGGATGCTCTCCTCGGAGAGCGCGACGGCGCGCCGGAATTCCTTCTTCTCGGCGTGGCGCGCGATGACGTCGCGAGCGGCCGGCGAAGGCACGGCGTTGCGGCGGACGACCTGGCGATAGAGCCGGAACGGGAGCGCGGGATCGTCGGCGATGCGCTCCGGCTTCTCGAAGGAGATCTCGCCGTCGGAGAGCATCGTGCCGTCGCCGAGATCGATGATCTCGTGGCGCATCCGCTCGGGTCGCTTGCGCGCGCGCTCGAGGAGGCGCTCGGAGGTCTGCGCGACCACGCGCGCGTGGCGGTAGTACGCCTGCATGAACTGCTCGACGCCGAGCACGATGCCGTCGACGAAGCCGAGCGAGACGCTGATCTCCTCCTGATCGGCGAAGGTGAGGCGATCCTGCCGCCTCCCCGCGCGCACGTGGAGGAGGTTCCGCACGCGCCAGAGCATCTCGGTGGCCGCGTCGAGCGCCTCCACCTCGCGCTCGAGGAGGATGCCCGCGTCCACGTAGTCCTTGGCGCACCGGGCGTCCCAGCGCGCGTGGGCCGCCCATCGGAAGACGTCGAGGTCGCGGAGGCCGCCGCGGCCGTGCTTCACCTCGGGCTCGAGGAGGTAGAGCGAGTCGCCGAAGCGCTCGTGGCGCTCGGCCGTGTCGGCGGCGAGCTGATCCAAGAGGTCGTTGATGCGCGGATCGAAGAGGCGCCTCCGTCCTTCGCGCTGGAGCTCTTCGACGATGGAGGCGTCGCCGCCGATGCGCCGGAGGTCCATGAGGGTGGTGGCGGTGCGCAGATCCGAGAGGGCGAGGTCGACGGTCTCCTCGACCCCGCGCACGGCGTGCCCGATCTCGACGCCGAGGTTCCAGAGCGGATAGAGGATCGCTTCGGTGACGACGCCCACGTAGGGCTCGGTGGGGTCGTCGCACAGGAAGAGGACGTCCACGTCGCTGTAGAGGCCGAGCGTACGTCGCCCATATCCACCCACGGCCACGAGCGCGAACCGCCCTCTGGGGGCGAGACCGCACTTCGCCGTCGAGGCGCGTGCGGCGCAGTGGAGCGCTCCGAGGAGGCCGTCGAAGGAGGCGGCGAACTCTCGAGGTCCGACGAGCCCGCTCTCGCCTCGCTCGACCGAGCTTCGATACTGCGCGCGGTACCTCGCGAGATATTCGGCGCAGGTTTGCTCGAGTTGGGGAGAAAGACGAGCGAGATCCGTGGCCTCTCGAAGACTGCCGTCGCTCACCGAAGGGAGTATGTGGGGCCGGCCATCGACCGGCAAGGCACGGAATTGCGAACACCCGGCGTCACGCCTCTTCGTAGAAATACGAGAGGATGCCCTGGGCGATCCCGCGCGCGAGCGACTCCCGGTATCGAGCCGTGCGGAGCGCCTCCTTCTCCCCCGGGATGTTCATGAACGAGGCTTCGAGGAGGATGGCGGGCATCCGCGCGCCCACGAGCACTTGGAAGAGCGCGGGCTTGATCCCGCGATCGGCGATGCGGGGCAGGTGCTCCCGCGCCCCACGGAGCGTCTCCCGATGCACGCGCGCCGCGAGACGCTGCGAGGCCTCGAGCTGGGCCTTGCGCTCGAGCGTCGCGAGCACGAGCGAGAGCTGGGAGACCTCCTCGAGGCTCGTGCCGTTCTCACGCGCGGCGAGGCGGAGGGCCTGCTCGTCCTTCGTCGTGTCGAGGACGAAGGTGGTCACGCCGCCCCTCCGCACCTCGCCTTCGGCGTCGTTCAGATGGATGGAGACGAAGGCGTGCGCGCCGATGGCGTTCGCCATCTCGGCCCGCTGCTCGAGCGAGACACGGGCGTCGGCGTCGCGCGTCAGGCGCACGACGATCTCGGGGTGACGCTCCTTCAGGATGCGCGCGGTCCGCTGCGCGATGTCGAGCGTGAGGTGCGACTCCCGGACGCCGTCCGAGGTGGCGCCGAACTCGTTCCCGCCATGGCCGGGGTCGAGGACGACGACGAGCGCCGGATACCTGGGCGCGGCGTCGTCTCGCATCACCGGCGTCGTCTCGATCGCGTCGGAGGGCGGCACCTCCACCTCGGGTGCCGGCGCGTCCACCCTCCCGAGCACGCCGAGGAGCGCGGACATCCGCCGACGGCAACCCGTGCCGGGCGGCTCTCGCGTGAGTGCCGCCTCGAGCTTCGCGCGCGCCTCGGCGGGGGCGACGACGGCGAGGCTCCGCGCCTCGTCGTAGGCCTCGCAGGTGGCGTGCACCTCCGTCGGCGCGGGGACCTCCTCGGGCTCGCGCGGAGCGCACGCCTCGAAGAGGAAGACGCCGACGACGAAGGCCCAGAGCCGCATCGTGCCCCGGATATCGACGGGGCCCCGCCGTGTCAAAAAATCGGGGCCTCGCCGCCTGGGATCGATCCGGCCGGCCGAAAAGGGGAAAACGGCCGGGCACGGCGCTACGCTTTCGACGCAGCATGGACCGCCTCCTCGTCGTCTGCGACGCGCCGGAGCTCTCGACGGAGCTCGCGGGGCTCGCCGCCGCGCTCGACTTCGCGCTCGAGCTCGTGGTCGTCGAGCGCGCCGAAGACGCCCTCGCGCATCCTGGCGCCGGCCTCGTCTGCGTCTCGGGCACCGTCGATGGGCGCGCCCTCGTCGCGCCCGCGAGCCGGAAGTCCCCGCCCGTGCTCGTCGTGCTCGAGATGGATCCGCGGCTCGAGGCGCTCGCGGCCGCGCTCGGGCTCGCGGCCTGCGACGAGCCCTCCGTGGGCCTTTCGGCGGCGCGGCTCGTCGCGGAGGGCATCGAGCAGCCCGCCTCGCTCTCGCTGCGCGCGCTCTCGCCCCTCACGCGACGCCGGCTCGGCCTCCAAGGCGGCCGCGCGAACGCCCGCCTCGAACAGGTCGGCGACGGTCAGCTTGCCCTCGTGCGCGGCGACGACCCGCCCGTCCCGCTCGGGCGCATCGCCGACGTGGCCCGCGCCGTCCGCGCGCTCGCCGAGCGACGTCCGCGCACGCGCCCGCCGATGCCGGTCGTCGAAGGCGCCGACCGGAGCGCCGTCCTCGACATCATCCTCGGCCCGCCGCGCGCGCTCAGCGATCCCGCGAGCAAGAGCGTGCTCGATCTCTACGGCCTCGCGCTCCCCGTCGAAGAGCTCTGCGCGAGCCCCTCGCGCGCCGCCTCGGAGGCCACGCGCATCGGCTTTCCGGTGCGCCTCGCCCTCGCCTCGCCCGATCTCCGCGCGAGCGATCACCCCGACCTCCACGTCGACGGAGTCGACTCCGCCGCGCGCGTCCGCGAGATCTATCGTCAGATGATGGCCATCGCGGCCGCGCGTCAGCCCGACGCGCGGCTCCTCGGCGTCACCGTCTCGGCCTCCACCACGGCCCGCGCGCTGCTCTGGGTGCGCCTCGCGTGCGCGGGCGAGGACGTCGTCGTGGTCGACTTCGGCTTCGCGGATCCGCACGGCGCCGCGGCGAACGACGTGGCGCTCGTCGTGCTCCCGACCGATCCCGAGGGCCTCGAGCGCGCGCTCGTGCGCCTCCGCGGCCACGCGCTCCTCTTCGGCGAGACGCCCGGTGAGAAGCGCCGCTTCATCTCGGCCTTCGCCGAGATGCTCTTCCGCCTCGCGGCGCTCGCGCGCGACTTCCCCGAGGAGATCGTGGAGATCGAGCTCCCGCGCGTCGCGGTGCTCCCCGGCGGTGACGTCGAGATCCGCGAGGCGAGGATCGAGATCGGCGACGCCTTCACGCGCCGGCTCGTCGAAGCGCCCTGAGCGCCTCGGCGGTCTTCCCCACGCCCTTCTTCGCGACCTCTTCGGGCGTGCCGACGGCCACGACGCGACCGCCCTCGGGGCCCGCGCCCGGCCCGAGATCGACGAGGTGATCCGCCTCGAACGCCACCTCGAGGTGGTGCTCGATCACCACGAGCGTATGCCCTTCGTCGACGAGCGCGTGGAAGGCGCGCACGAGGCGTTGCACGTCGCCGAGGTGGAGGCCGCGCGTGGGCTCGTCGAGCAAGAAGAGGCACGGCCCTGCGCCCGTCCGCGAGAGCGCCCGCGCGAGCTTGATGCGCTGGGCCTCGCCGCTCGACAGCGTGGCCGCGCTCTGCCCGAGCTCGAGGTAACCGAGCCCCACTTCCTCGAGCGCCGCGAGCTTCTTGGCCATGGATGGAATCGTCTCGAAGACCCGCGCCGCCTCCGAGACCGAGAGCCGGAGGATCTGGCCGATGTCGTAGCCCTTGTAGCGGACCTCGAGCGTCTCGTCGCGATAGCGCGAGCCGCCGCAGGCGTCGCATGGCACCTCGACGTCGGGGAGGAAGCGCATGTCCACGTGGACCACGCCGAGCCCCTCGCATCGATCGCAGCGCCCGCCCTTCACGTTGAAGCTGAAGCGCGAGGACTTCCACCCACGCGCGCGCGCCTCGGGGAGCTGGGCGAAGAGATCCCGCAGCGGATCGAAGGCGCCGATCGCCGTGACGGGCGTGGCGCGCGCGTTCGCGCCGAGCGGCGATCCGTCGACGAGGATGACCTTCTCGAAGCGATCGAGTCCTTCGACCTCGGCCTTGCAAGGGAGCCCGCGCGCCGCCGCGAGGATCGTGCCGAGGAGGAGCGAGCTCTTCCCGCTCCCGCTCACGCCGGTGAGGCAGGTGAAGCGCCCCACCGGGATGTCGACGTCGACGCCCTTCAGGTTGTGGAGCCGCGCGTTCCGCACGCGGAGGTGCGTCTTGGCCTTCGGCCGCGCCGAGGGCACGAGCGCGCGCTTGCGGAGCGCGTTCGCCGTGGGCGCGTCCTCGGCGTCGAGGACCTCCTCGGGTGTCCCTTCGGCGACGATGCGGCCGCCCTCCGCGCCCGCCGAGGGGCCGAGCTCGATCACGCGATCGGCCGCTTCGACCACGGGGAGCGCGTGCTCCACCACCACCAGTGTGTGCCCCTGTTCGCGTAGACCACGGAGCACGTCGAGGAGCGCGTCGACGTCGGCCGGATGGAGCCCCGCGGTGGGCTCGTCGAGCACGTAGAGGATCCCCGAGAGCCCGAGGCCGAGCTGGTGGGCGAGCCTGACGCGCGCGAGCTCGCCGCCCGAGAGCGACGCCGCCGAACGCGCGAGCGTGAGGTACGAGAGGCCGATGCGCTCGAGCGATCGCAAGCGCTCGCGGACGAAGGCGAGCGGACGCGCCACGATCTCGGCATCCGTCGCGTCGAGCGCGAGCGCGTCGAGCGTCGTCGAGAGCTCGCGCACGTTCATCCGCAGGAGGTCGGCGAGCGTGAAGCCACCGACGTGGACGCGGCGCGCGGCCTTGGAGAGGCGCGTGCCGAGGCATTCGGGGCATTCGCGCTCGAGCTCGTCATCGTCGGCGGAGATGACACCGCGCCCGTCGCACGCCTCGCACGCGCCGAGCGGGTGATCGCTCGAGACGAGCTCGAGGCTCGGCTCGGGCGGCGGGGGCTCGCCGGGGCAGAACGGCGTCTCCGAGAAGGTGAGCGCCTCCCCGGTCGCCAGCACCGCGCGCGCGACGCCGCCGCTCACGCCGAGCGCCTGCTCGAAGGCCTCGCGGATGCGCGAGCGCGAGCGCTCCTTGAGCGAGAGGCGATCGATGAGCGTCGCGGCGCGCGGGAGCATCGAGGGCGAGAGCTCGTGCGCGTCGACGACCTCGCCATCGACGAGGTAGCGCGTCCATCCCTCGCGGAGCAGCGCCTCGACGCGCGTCCCGTCGAGGCCGACGTGCGGCGCGACGATCGAGAAGCGCGTGCCCTCGTCGTGGGCCCGGAAGAGCGCCTCGGTCATCTGCGCCGGCGTCATGCCGCGCGTCGCGTCGCTCCCGTCGGCGCAGCGCACGCGGCCGACGCGCGCGTAGACGAGCCGCAGGAAGGCCAGCACGTCGGTGATCGAGCCGACGGTCGCGCGCGTGTTCGGCGCCGCCCGTGAGGCGCGCACCGCGATCACCGGCGGGAGCCCCTCGACGTAGTCCACGTCCGGTCGCGGCAAGGTCCCGACCACGCTCTGCGCGTGGAGACTCAGCGACTCGACGTAGCGCCTTTGTCCCTCCGCCGCGATCGTGTCGAAGGCGAGCGAGCTCTTCCCGCTGCCGCTCGGCCCCGTGACGACCACGAAGGAGCCGAGGGGGATCTCCACGCTCACGTCGCGCAGGTTGTGGACCCGCGCGCCACGGACCACGACGGACTTCACGGCGCTCCGAGCTTCTTGGCGAGGCGGATCGCGGCGCGCATCCCGGCGGCGTCGGCCACGCCCTGACCCGCGATGTCGTAGGCGACCCCGTGATCGACCGAGGCGCGCACGAACGGAAGCCCCCACGTGACGTTCACGGCGTCACCCCAGTCGAGGAGCTTCGAGGCGATCGTGGCCTGATCGTGGAGCATCGCGACCACGCCGTGGACGCGCCCCTCGTTCGCGGCGCGGAAGGCCGCCTCGGCCGGCATGGGCCCGACGAGCTTCGCCTTCGTGCCCGGCCTCGCCCGCTCCACGCCGGGCCGAACCGCGTCGATCTCCTCGCGGCCGAAGAGACCGCCCTCGCCCGCGTGCGGGTTCACGCCGGTGATGGCGATCTCGATCTCGCCTTCGTGGAGACGCCCGAGCGCCTCGGCGAGGTGGAGCGTCGCCCGCGCGACGCGCTCGGCCGTGACGGCCTTGGCCGCCTCGATCACCGAGAGGTGCGTCGTCACGAGCGCGACGTTTAGGCGCGGGCCGAGGAACATCATCGTCACCTCGTCGTGCGCGAGCCCGGCGAGCTCGGCGAGCGCCTCGGTCTGACCGGTGAAGGGCACCCCCGAGAGCTCGACCGCCGCCTTGGAGACCGGGCCGGTGACGAGCACGTGCGCCCTCCCCTCCATCACGGCGTGCGCGGCCTCGAGGAGCGCCGCGTGCTGGAAGCGCCCGCCCTCGGCGGTGGGCGCGCGGGCGGCGACGGCGGCCTCGGGCACACGCCCCTGATCCACCACGGTCACGGCGCCCGGCGTGGGCGCCGCGGCGAGGGCGATGCCCGCCGCGCGGAAGGCGGGCTCGAGGGCGCGCGCATCTCCGAAGACGAGCGCCGCGTCTCGGCCGAGCTCGGCCTCGAGGGCGCGGACGGTGACCTCCGGACCGATGCCGGCCGGATCGCCGACGGAGATGGCGAGGACGAGGCTCACGGAGCCTTCATCTTATACCCCACGCCCCGCACCGTCTCGAGATCGCGGATGGCGTTCCCGAGCTTCATCCGCAGGCGCCGCACGTGGATGTCCACGGTCCGGCTGCTGCCGTAGTAGTCGACGCCCCAGACGCGCTCGAGGAGCTGCTGCCGGCTGAAGACGCGACCGCGGTGCTGCGCGAGGAAGCGGAGCAGCGCGAACTCCTGGTGCGTGAGCTGCACCGGGCGGCCGGCGACGGTGATCTCGTGGGCCGCGAGGTCGAGCATCATGTCGCCGATCTTCACGCGCTCGTTCGCGGTGAACTCGCTGCGGCGCCACTCGACCCGGCGGATGCGCTGGTAGAGCTCGGGCGGGACGTAGGGGAAGAGGGTGAAGTCGTCGAAGCCGTCGTTGGCGTCGAGCCTGGACATGGCGTTGACGCTGACGGCGATGATGACGGGGACCTCCGAGAGGGCGCGGGCAGCCCTCAGGCGGACGAGCGCGGCGCGCCCCGCGTCGACCTCGTCGATGGCCTCGACGAGCACGACGGTGGGCGGATCTTCGTAGAGCGCGGGGTCATCCAGAGAATCCCAGAGATTTGCCGTTTGAACGCGACAACCGAGCTCCCGGAGGATGGCGACCGCGCCCTCCTCCCGCTCCGAGAGCCCCTCTGGACCAACGACGAGGATCCACATGACGACGTTCTCTCTGCAACCCGGCCCACGGACTGTACGGGTCGCGCGACTTCCGAGCAATGCGCGATCCCGAAGATCGCGCGAGGACCACGTCGCCTTCTAGCCAATCCCCGGCGTCGCTGATACGTTCTTCGGGCTAGGATGGCAAAGCGCTGGCGCCTCGAAGTCTCGTCGATCGATCCTGGCGGCCCCCGACGCACCGTCGACGTGGTCGCTCCCAACTGGATGGCCGCCATCAAAGAAGGCCGCGCCATGCTCGGCGAGGTCGCCGAGATCCCGAAGGGCGCGAGCTGTCAGGTCGCCCCCGGCGGCCGCGTCTCCGTCCTCGCCCCGGCCGAACGGCGTAGCTACCAGCTCGTCCCCATCGTCGGCGACGCGCCGATCATGCCCTCGAGCCCTGGCGTCGTCGTGGCGCCGAGCACCAGCCAGCCGCCGCCCGCCGATCTCATCCCGCTCCGCGCCCGCGACACCGAGCCGACCGAGGACGCGCCCATCTACTACCACGAGCGCATCTACGCCGCGGCCCCGGGCATGCCGCTCGAACAAATCGAAAAGCTCGCGCGCGCCAAGCTCGACGATCTCCGCAAGAGCATGGCGGGCGGACCGCGCGGTCAATTCCACAACCTCGCCGTCTACGACCACGAGTGGAAGGACAAGCCCGAGCGCCCCGCGCTCCTCGTCCTCCAGTGGAAGGATTGGCGCGACGAGGTGATCGCCTCCTGGCCCCTCGCCGACTCGGCGGCGCACGGCATCCAGATCGACTTCGACCCCACCTCCGACGCCGACCACGACGAGCGCCTCTCCGAGGCCTTCGAAGCCTGTGAGGACCTCTTCTTCATCGACGACGCCCGCGCCGGCCTCGAGTACGCCACGCACCTCCTCGACGAGCTCGTCCCGAGCGAGCTGGTGATCGGGGCGCTCTTCGTTCGCGGCGGGAAGCTCGTCGTCGAAGCGGCCGTCGGCTCGCCCGAGCTCCTCGGCAGCGCGCTCCCGCTCAACCAGGGCCTCCTCGCCGTGGCGCTCACCCAGCCCGAGAGCGTCTCCAAGTTCGACCAGGCGCACGCCGATCCCAACTTCGATCCCGACGCCGACGGCGGGAGCGAGCACCGCCCCGAGGGCATGCTCTATCTCCCGCTCGTCGCCAACGGGACGATCTTCGGCCTCCTCCGCGCGACCAACCGCGACCCCGGTCCGCGCTACGGCGCGCGCGACGTGGAGATCGCCGAGCTCATTCGGAAGCAGACGGCGGCGTTCCTCGCCGCGCGCTGCGCCTGAGCTCGCGGAGGATGGCCGCTTCGAAGAGGGCTTCGTCCTTGGCCTCGAAGCCGGCGTGCGCGTAGCGGACGACGCCCTCGCGATCGATCACGAACGACGAAGGCATCCGCGAGAGATCGTAGAGCGCAGGCACGCGTTGGTCGGGATCGAAGCCGATGGGGAAGCGAAGCCCGAGCCGCTCCGCCATGTCCCGCGCCTTGCCGCGGGTCCGCGCGTTGTCGACGTTGATGGCGAAGACGACGAAGCCCTCTCCCTCGAAGCGCTCGTAGAGCGCCTGGAGCCGCGGCAGCTCGGCCTGGCAGGGCTTGCACCACGTCGCCCAGAAGTTGAGGAGGACGACCTTGCCGCGGAACTGCTCGAGGCGGAGCTTCTCACCGTCCTTCCCTTCGACGGCGAAGGTGGGCGCGGGTCGCCCGGGCGCCACGGCGAGGACCGTCGCCGGGATCGCGAGCGCGACGAGCAACGCCCACGCCGATCGGCTCACCCCTCGAGCTCCTCGTTCACGTAGACGACCAGATCCTCGATGGGCCCCGAGTAGTCGCGCCCGTTCACGAAGATCGCGGGCGTGCCCTGGACGCCCGCCTCGATGCCCTCCCGCCTGTCCTCGGTCACGCGGGCTTTGACGGCCTCGGACTCGAAGTCTTCACGGAAGCGCTGGAGATCGAGGCCGAGCTCACGCGCGAAGCGCTCGAAGGAGGCCTCGTCGAGCCGGTGCTGATTCTCGAAGATGAGGTCGTGGTACTCCCAGAACTTCCCCTGGTTCTGCGCCGCGATGGAAGCGCGCGCGGCCAGCTCGGCGAGCGGATGCTGCGGGAGCGGGAAGTGCTTGAAGACGAGCTTGGCGTTGCCGCCGAGGTCGCGGATCACCTTGGTGAGCTCGGGCGCGGCCTTACGGCACGACGGGCACTGGAAGTCGCTGAACTCGACGATGGTGACGGGCGCCATGATCGCCCCCTTGATGGGCGCGCCCGCGACGTCGAAGTCGGCCTTGGTGTTCTTGTCGAAGCGGAGGAGGTAGAAGGCCCGGAGGTCCTGCCGCGAGTAACCCTGCCCCGCGAGGCGCGCGAGGTAGCGCGCGGCCGGCACGCAGGCGCGGCATCCCGTGTCCTCGGCCACGCAGCGCGCGAGCGTGATGGGCTCGTCGCACGGCGAGAGGACGTCGTTCGCCACCTCGAAGAAGGCCTCGCGCGCGCTCTCGCCGAGCCCCTCCGTCTCGACGTGCGGGATCGCTTCGATCCTCGGCTTTGGCTTCGAGAGCGAGACCTTCTCGGTCTTCGGCGCCGACTCGTCCTCCGCGGAGGAGCCTTGGCAGGCCGAAAGCGAAAGAAGGAGGGCGACCCGGAATGCGCAGCGCAGGTTCATGGCGCCCCAGAGTAGCAGTCCGTCCGAATTCTTGTAGACGAGAACCGCGTCCCGGCCGCATCGCGGCGGCGGCGCCGAAGCGCCGCTCCGCGCTCAGGACTCGGAGTAGATGCGGAGCTGCTCGAAGATCGTGTCTTCGTTCACGCCCGTGGTGATGTACTCCTTCAAGCAGTCGGCGACCGTGACCATCAGGTCCTCGACGCCGCCTTCATCGATGAGCTTCGAGAGCAGGAGCCGAGACTCGCGCGAATCTTCCTCGCGCAAGAACTTCCGCACGTCCTCGAGCGCGATCCCCCCTTGGAAATCGATGTAGGCGTTCTGAAGAAGATAGCGTGCAAGCTCTTTCACGCGGACAGCCCTCCGATCCCGCCGACGTGGCGCGACTCCGGCAATCGTCGCCGGCCCGTGCCCGTTCGTTCGAACGGTCGCGGATCGATGCGATGCCGAAATTTCTTGTAGTCCGGTGCGGGAGCCATCCGCAAGATTTCGGACACGATTGGTCGCGCGACGTGGATGCGCCGCCTCGCGCCACGAGCGAAGACGCCTCCGCCGGCGGGGCCGGGGAGGCGTCTCGGTCGAAGGGCTCATAAGCCGAGTTCTGTCCCCGCTTCCGTCACCGGATGGCGGGTGGCGATCATTCATCTAGGGTCTCCGTCGCCGAAGACCTCGAGCGACCTACCCGGGAGCAGGGACGGGCCATCCCATGCGCTCCCCTATTTGGTCTTGCTCCAGATGGGGTTTGCCGTGCGACCTCCGTTACCGGCGGCCCGGTGAGCTCTTACCTCACCCTTTCACCCTTACCTCGCAGACGAGCGGCGAGGCGGTCTGCTCTCTGTGGCACTTTCCTCGGGGTCACCCCCACCAGGCGTTACCTGGCATCTCGCCCTGTGGAGCTCGGACTTTCCTCCGACGGGCAAGCCCGCCGGCGATCGCCTGAGCACCTTCGACCCCACGAAGCTAAGTCGTCTTCGTGGGGCTGACAAGCGAACGTCGGAGCGTGGGGCGTGGAGGATCGATCGCGCGCCGCGATCTCACTCGAAGTACTGACGCAGGATCTCCATGTCCTCGACGAGGGCCTGGAGCTTGGCGAGGCCGGTGGTCTCCACCTGGCGCACGCGCTCGCGCGTGAGGTTCATGATCTCGCCGACGTCCTCGAGCGTGATCCCGCCGCGATCGGCGATGTCGAGCGCGCAGGTCTCGGCCATCTCCCAGACCTCGACGTCGGGGAAGTTCATCTTGATGGAGCCCTTCTCGGGGTTCACGTCGATGTAGAGGTGGTACTTGCACGAGACGTAGGGGCACGGCCGATCGAGGTTGATGCACTCGGCGCGGTTCCGCGGCTTCCAGTAATCCGTCTCGGGGTAGAGCATCTGGCCGCGCTTGAGCTCGGTCTTGCTCAACCGCCGCACCGAGATCGTGCGCGCGCGCGAGCGATTGCGCTTCCGCCGCTCGGGCGACTTGAGGGGAGCCCCGTCCTCCTCGACTTCCACCGAGCGCACCGCCGCCGACAAGCTCGTCTCCGAAAGATCCTCAGCCGTATTGCCGTTCATCGCTTCCTCCGATTGCCCTTCGCGCAGGCGTCGCCCCGCCTGCGCTAAACCACCGCTTTGGCCATCCGCGCGCGCAGCGTGAGCTGCCGCTCGAGCCCCTCGAGCTTCGCCACGAGCTCGTCGCCGGCCTCGCGCGCCTCCGCGAGCTGGCTCTCGAGCCCGCGCGTCGCGGCCTCGTCCCCGATCGCCTCTTCGAACGCCCCGTAGATGCGATCGAGCTGTCGCCGGAGCGCCTCGATGTCGCCGCGCACGAAGAGGAAGTCCTTCTGGATCTCCTCGATGGTGAAGCCGCGGGCCATCAGGCGCCGGATGTGATCGAGCTGGCGCACCGCGCTCGCCGGGTAGAGCCCCTGGGAGCCGCGGTGCTTGCCCTTCCGGCCGACGCGCACGCTCTGCGGCAGGAGCCCGAGCTGCACGTACTTGCGGAAGGTCGCCTCCGTCAGACGAAGACCGCGCTCCACGTGCTCGGAGACGATCTCCTGGACCGTCATCCCCTGGGGGTATCGACGCTCGATCGCCTCGATCTCGGCCTCCGTGAGCCCCGCGGCATGCGCCAGGCCCGGCCTCTCGAGGGACGTCGATTGGTTTCGCGGAATAGGAGTCATCTGACGGGATTCGTTGCAGTGTATTCTTTTGAATAGAATCACGTCAACAGAATCCGTCGACTCCGTTCGCTTTTTTGGGGACGGCGCGCTGGCCCGGACTCACCCTTGGAAATTCTTAGGTTTTTCGCTCGTACATGCGGGGCGCCGACGCCTCGAGGCCCCGATGTGAGCCGAAAAGATCCGGATCGTCAAAATCTCGGCGCGATCGTCCAAGGACTCCTCCGGGGTGCGATCGGAGCCGCGCGCCGGGGATCGCGATTGACGGTGTGCGTACGACTCGCTACCAGGAAGGGTTCGACCTGGAGGGTGAATGGATCCGCGCGTCATCTCGAGGTTTCGGAGGAATCGGGGAGCGCTCGCCGGAGCCGCGCTCGTCTCGTTCGTGCTCCTGCTCGGGCTCGTCGGCCCATGGATCGCGCCGCACCCGCCCGCCAAGCAGTTCCGGACCGAGCTCCTCGAGCAGGGGCTCCCCGTCGGCCCCCTCGAGCGCGAAGGTCACCTCCTCGGGGGTGATCAACTGGGGCGGGACCAGCTCAGCCGGCTCCTCCACGGGGCGCGCCTCTCCATCAGCATCGCGCTCCTCGCCACCGCCATCGCCGTCTTCATCGGCGTGAGCGTCGGCCTCGTCTCCGGTTACCTCGGCGGCTTCGTCGACGGCGCGCTGATGCGGCTCGTCGACATCGTCCTCTCGTTGCCCTTCCTCCTCATCGCGATCGTCGCGCAGAAATCGCTCGACGCGTCGGGCGTCCTCTTCATCTCCACGCTCCTCGGCGTCCTCAGCTGGACGAGCCTCGCGCGGATCACGCGCGCCAAGACGATGCAGGCCCGCGCGCTCGAATACGTCGAGGCGGCGCGCGCGCTCGGCTTCCGCGGCCCGCGCATCCTCTTCCGGCACGTCCTGCCCAACGTGGCCGGCCCCGCGTTCGCCATCGGCACGCTCATGGTGGCCAACATGATCCTCGCCGAGAGCGCCCTGTCCTTCCTCGGCTTCGGCCTCCAGCCCCCGGCGGCGAGCTGGGGCTCGATGCTCAGCGAGAGCCAGACGCTGATGGAGTGGCAGCCGACGCTCACGCTCTTCCCAGCGCTCCTCATCGTCATCACGGTCTTCGGCTTCAACCTGCTCGGCGAGGGGCTCCGCGATGTCTTCGACGCACGCCTCTGATCGCACGCGAAAGCTCGCGGGCCCGCTCGTCGTCCTGGCGCTCCTCGCGCTCGGCGGCTTCTTCGTGGCGAACCTCCCCAAGGGGCCGGACCACCCGCGCTTCGTGGGCGCGGGCAACCCGGAGCCGGTGAACGGCGGCACCTTCCAGTGGACCGTGGGATCCAACGTCCGCACGCTCGATCCGCACATCGCCTACGACAGCGTGAGCTACCAGGCCATCCGCCTCGTCTTCGACGGCCTGCTCGACTACGACCCCGACGGGAACCTCATCGCCGTCCTCGCCGAGTCGCTCCCCGAGATCTCCGCCGACGGGAAGATCTTCCGCTTCCGGCTCAAGGACGGCATCCGCTTCCACGACGGCCTCGAGCTCACGGCCGAGGAGGTCTCGTGGTCGCTCCACCGCATGCTCTCCAAGCGCACGGGCTCGCCGGGATACGCCTTCTTCAGCGCGCTCCGCGGCGTCGCCGACTACCACGAAGGCAAGGCCGAGCGCATCGAGGGCATCGTGGTCGAGGACAGGCTCACGATCCGCTTCGAGCTCACGCACTCGGATCAGACCTTCCTCAACGCGATGGCGACGACGTTCTCCTATCCGATCTCGCGCGCGCACTTCGAGCGCCTGGGCGGCGATCGCACGAAGATCGCGCAGCACCCCGTGGGCGCGGGCCCCTTCGCCTTCGAGGGCTGGGAGCGCGGCGTGAAGCTCTCGTTCACTCGCTTCGAGGACTACCACGCGCCCTACGCGCGCCCCGACACCATGGTGATGTGGGAGAACGTCGACGCCACCACGGCCGCGCGCCGCTTCCGCAACGGCGACATCGACGTCCTCGCCGGCGCGCCCAAGGTCCACCTCCTCTTCTTCCTCGAGTCGGAGGCGTGGAAGCCCTATTTCACCCTCGAGCCCAACGTGGCGGTCTTCGGCCTCGCCATGAATTGCGAGATGCCGCCGCTCGACGACGTGCACGTGCGGCGCGCCATCGCCGCGGCCATCGATCGCAAGACCATCACCGACTACATGCTCGGGCTCGCGGTCCCGGCCGGCCAGCCCCTCCCGCCGCAGCTCAAGGGGCACGACGCCGAGCTCGAGACGCTCCAGACCTACGATCCCGAGCGCGCCAAGGAGGAGCTCGCGCTCGCGGGCTACCCCAACGGCCTCCCCAAGCCCATCGAGGTATGGATCGGCGAGGGTGAAGGCCCGCGCAACATCGCGCAGCTCTGGCAGAGCGATCTCGAAGCCGTGGGCATCCCCGTGCGTCTCCGGCAGGTGGCCTGGGCGACCTACCTCGCCGAGACCGGCAAGGAGAAGTCGGTGCAGATGTTCTCGTCGGGCTGGAGCATGGACTTCCCCGATCCCTCGAACTTCCTCGACCCGCTCTTCCACAGCCGGTCGATCCACCCGCAGCACTCCGAGAACCGCTCGTTCTACCGGAACCCCGAGCTCGATCGCCTGCTCGACGAAGGCCGCGCCGAGGTCGATCCCGAAAAGCGCGCCGCCCTCTATCACGAGGCCAACGCGATCGTCGCGCGCGACGCCCCGTGGGCCTTCCTCTTCTATCCCGTCGACTTCGACGCCTGGCAGCCGTACGTGAAGAACTTCCGCCCTCACGCCGTGTGGTCCGACTACCGGAGCGTCTGGCTCGATCTCCCACGCCGCCCTGCGACGCCCGAGGACTTCGAGGAGGCCCGACGATGAGCCGCTACATCCTCCGCCGCGCCGCCTTCGGCTTCCTGGTGACGTGGCTCGTCTTCACCACGGTCTTCTTCCTGATGAACGGCCTCGGCGATCCCGCCGCGGCCGTCCTCGGCGCCAACGCGCAGGAGTCGCAGATCAGGCAGTTCAAGGAGCAGAAGGGCCTCGACCGGCCGCTCCACGAGCAATACCTCTCCTACCTCGGGCTCATCCCGTGCGTCCGCCGCGACTCGCCCGCGTGGTCCGACGATCCCGGCGCGCGCAAGCACTGCGGCATCCTCCAAGGCGACCTCGGCGAGTCGTACATCCACCACGACAGCGTCACGCGCGTCATCGGCCATCGGCTCCCGCGCACGCTCCTCCTCGGCGTGATGGCGATGGTGGTCGAGCTCGTCTTCGGGATCGGCGCCGGCATCTTCGCGGGCCTCCGCCCCGGGACCACCGGCGATCGCGCCGTGATGTTCGGCACCTACCTCGGCACGAGCCTCCCGACCTACGTCACCGGCCCCCTCGCCTTGCTCGTCTTCGCGTATCTGCTCGGCTGGTTCCCGGTGGGCGGCTATGGCGCGACGCCGCTCGAGCACATCCAGCACGGCATCCTCCCCGCCCTCGTGCTCGGCATCGGCGGCACGGCCGTCTACGCGCGCGTGATGCGCGGCGAGGTCATCGAGAGCATGCGGCAGGAATACGTCCGCACCGCGCGCGCCAAGGGCGTCCCCGAGGGGCGCGTGATCCTCGCGCACGGCATCCGCAACTCGCTCCTCCCCGCGGTGACGATGATCGGCCTGAGCCTCCCGGGTCTCGTCTCGGGCGCGATCATCACCGAGAAGATCTTCGCCTGGCCGGGGCTCGGCGCGCTCACCATCGAGGCCATCAACGCGCTCGACGCGCCGATGGTCCTCGCCGTCACGCTCCTCTTCGCCGTGATGGTGCAGATCGGCAACCTGCTCGCCGACGTCGGCGTGGCGCTCATGGATCCGCGCATCCAGTACTGAGCGCGGCGCGCCGCCGGTTCAGCGGCGGATGCGCACGGGATAGATCACGCGCTCGGTGCCCTGCTTGGGCGGGAGCACCTCGAACGCGTCGAGCTTGAGCGGCTTCCGCCGGCCGGTCTCGAGCTTGACGATCATCGTGCCGTCGGGCTTCACGGCCTCCACGCGGCAGATGCCGAAGACCTTGTGCTCGATGTACTCGCCGCGCGCGGGCACGTAGCCGCCTTCGGGCGGCGCGACGCGCGCGGCCTTGGTCTCGGCTTGTTCGGACGCCGCGGCGACGGCCGCCCAGCTCGCGCGGAGCTCTTCGTCCTTCTCCGCCTCCTCGGACGCCGCCGCGACGGCCGCCCACGAGGTGGGGGCCGCCGGCGCGCGCACGGGCTCCCTTCGCTTCACCGTCTCGTCGAACGAGACCACGGAAAGCTCGACGTCTTCGGCGATGGCGTCGAGGACGCGGCCGCCGACGCACGACAGCCCCGCATCGGTCGCGCGCGCGAGCTGCATCGCCAGATCGACCGAGATCTCGTCCACGCCGCGCACGCGGCCCGAGACCGCGAGGATCTCGAAGGGCCCCTCGAGCGCATAGGCCCCGGTGCGGCCGCCCGCCGCCGTCGGCAGATCCAGCTTCACCGAGCGCAGCACGCCGAAGCCGGAGACGTGCCCGAGCGAGACCTCGAGCTCCCGCACCTGCTCCGAGAGGGCCGCGAGGACGGATTCCCCTCGGCCCACGCGCACGATGAACCTGCGCTCACGTCGACTCTCGATGCTCATCGATCTTCTCCACGTCCGCGCGCCTCGGCGAGGCGTCGCTCCTTGGCCTCGACCGCCTCCACGAAGAGCTTCACGTACTCTCCGGCGCTCGTGATGGACATCACGGCGCTCACGGCGAGGAGCATGAGGCCCATCGTGCCCCAGTGCACCGAGACGCTCGTGAAGAAGAAGTCGACCTCGAAGCGGTGATAGACGATGAGCATGAGGATGGCCACCATCTGGACGGCCGTCTTCTCCTTGCCGCCGCGCACGGCCGCCATCACCACGCCCTCGCTGATGGCGATGACGCGCAGCGAGGTCACCGCGAGCTCGCGCCCCTCCATCAGGATCACGATGATCGCGCCCCAGAGGGGGAGCCGGCCCATCCACGTGAGGAAGACGAGCGACGCCATCACCATGAGCTTGTCGGCGAGCGGATCGAGGAACTTCCCGAGGATCGAGACGAGCCCCATCCGCCGCGCGAGCCAGCCGTCGAGGAAGTCCGTCACGGCCGTGGCGATGTAGACGCAGGCGGCGAGGAACCCCGCCTCCGGCGTCCCTTCGGCGAGGATCCACAGGAACACCGGGATGAGCGCCACCCGGAGCATCGTCAGCAGGTTCGGGAGATTCAGCGCATCCGCGCGGAGACTGCTCTTTTCGACCATCGTCAGGACCGAGGCGCCGAAGAAGTCCTCGTCCGCCCCGTAGCACGACTCCGCCCCTGGATTCGAGTGGCCGAGGTCGAATTCCGCCACGCGCGCTTCGTCGCGGCGTGGCAGGCTCCCTGCCCATGCGGAAGCTCGGGCTCTCGATCGTCCTCGCCGTGCTCGTCTACGGCGTGTTCGCCGCCCTCACCGACGTCCGCGCGCTGGGCTCCGCCCTCACCTCGATCGATCCGCGCGCCGTCGTGATCGCGCTCGCGCTCTCCACCGCGAACTACCTGGTCCGATTCGGGCGCTGGTCGCTCTACCTCCGCAAGCTCGGGGTGCGCGTGGCGTGGCGGCCGAGCCTCACCGTCTTCGTCGCGGGGCTCCTCATGAGCATCACGCCCGGCAAGCTCGGCGAAGCGTGGAAGAGCCTCCTCCTCAAGGAGTCGACGGGCGTCCCGGTCACACGCACCGCCGGCATCGTCGTGGCCGAGCGCGTCACCGATCTCCTCGCCCTCCTCGCGCTGATGTCGCTCGCCGCCTTCCGCTCGGTCGACCTCCGCCTCGCCCTCCTCGCCCTCGCCCTCACCCTGGGCGTGTGCGCGTTCTTCGCCTTTCCCGCCCTCTCCTCGCCCGTGGTCGCCGCGCTCCGCCGCCTCGAACGCGACGCGCTCGCGGAGCGCGTCGAGCGCTTCTTCACCTCCACGGGTGAGCTCCTCGGCCCCTCGCTCCTCGTGCAGGGCACGCTGATCGCGTGCGCAGCCTGGGCCCTCGAGGCCGAAGGACTCTCCATCCTCGCGGACGGGCTCGGCCTCGAGCTCCCGAGGAGCGACGCCTTCTTCATCTACGCGACGGCCACCCTCGCGGGCGGGCTCGCCATGCTGCCCGGCGGGCTCGGCGTCACGGAAGGCTCCATGGCCGCGCTCCTCGGTCGCGCCCTCCCCGGCGCCACCGCCCCCGATCGAATGGCCCTCACCCTCTTCTCGCGATGCACCACCCTCTGGTGGGGAGTGCTCCTCGGCGCGTGCGCCAACCTCCTCCACGTACACGCCCGGCGACGCCATCGAAACGCCGTGGACACCGGCCCTTCACGCTTGCCCTAACCCCCCTTTCCGGCTCATGATCCCGGCGCGAGGATGAAGGGTACGGAACCAGCGTTCCAAGGGCGCTCCCGCTCCGAGGACAAAACCTTCCTGAGCACGCTCGGACTGAACATCGCGCTTCAGGACGTGGTGGCCAGCGCCTTCCATTTCTACACCTTCGTCCGGGCCGTGATGGCCCCCGACGGGGCCGACGCCGAGATCGCGCGTCGGTTCTCCTTCGCGCTCCTCGCCATCACGTTGATCACCGTGGCCCTGGTTCGAGGCGAGGTCCTCCCGCGCGGCCGGGCCCGATCCCTCATCTATCGGATCGGCCTCTTCTTCCCGATGGTGTTCAGCTACTTCGAGATGCGGTTCCTCCTGCCCGCGCTCGACCCGGTGCTCCTCGACGGCAAGCTCATGGCCATCGACGAGGCCATCTTCGGGGTCTCCCCCGTCATCACCCTCCAGGCCCTCAACGAGTACCCCTTCGTCATCGAGTGGCTGGCCATCGCCTATTACAGCTACTTCTACGTGATGGCCCTGATGCTCTTGCCGCCCCTCTTCCTCGAGAACCACCGGGCGATGGCGGAGCTCCTCACGGGGGCGCTCATCATCGCCGTCGTCGGTCACGGCTTCTACACCATCGTCCCCGGCGGCGGGCCCGTCCTCCACCTCACCTTCGACGAGCCGCTCAACGGCGGCTACTTCCTCCAGAAGGTCTTCGACACCGTGGCCGCGGCGGGGGCGCAGTACGACGTCTTCCCCTCGCTCCACACGGGCTACCTCACCTATTTTGCGCTCGCCGCCTATGGCCGCCGCAAGGAGCCCATCTTCAAGGTGGTCTTCCCCATCCTCGCCGTGCTGGCCGCGCACATGATCGTCGCCACCATCGCCCTCCGCTGGCATTGGGCGATCGACGTCATCGCGGGCTTCGCCCTCGCCGTGACGGCGCGACTGCTCTCCATCGCCATCGTGCGGCGCGAGATGACCCGCCCCGAAGAAGGCCGGCAGGAGCTCTGGGAGCCGCTTCGCGCCTCCGAGCTCGCCGCGACCGAGCGCGCCTAGGCCTTCCCGACGCCGTCGTCGCGAGCGCGCGTTCGGGCCGAAGCCTCCGCGCCTCAGGGCTCGCCGCGACCGAGCGCGCTCAGCTCACCGAACGCCTTCGCCGCGTCCACGGGCGGCTCCACGCCCTCGAAGGGGTCGACGAATTCGGCGTCCCCTGGGACGAGGCCCGCGAGATCCGCGATGACGAAGCCCCGCTCGTCGGTGAACATCGTGTCGCGGCCCATGTAGGTATACGTCTCGGTCGGCTGCTCGGTGAACTCGTGCTTGCGCGTCGGGTCGCGGCGGACGCTCCCGAGCTCCACGCGCTCGACGAGGCGCCGGAGATCGATGGTCGTCTCTCGGACCGACTCGCCCACCTCGAGGTCGTGCTCCTTTGCGCGGAGGAAGGCCGCCGAGAAGAGGCCACGCCCCGTCGGGAGCACCATGAGCGGGCGCGTCTCGCCGCGGAACGTGAAGCGCTCGAGCTCACCGGGCGCGCGCCGGACCATCGCGCTCCGCTCGTCCATGCGATAGGCGCGCTCGTCGAACTGATCCGGCTGCCCCGGATAACCCATGCGCTTATAAGCCGCGAGCGGCACGAAATCCTCGTCCCAGACGATCTCGAGCGCCGTCTCCCCGAGCCTCCACGAAAGATGCATGCGGCCGACGTAACACTCGCCGTGCTTGGCGATGGAGTAGCGCTCGCGCACGCCCTTCTCGAGCGCCGAGGGCCCGGAGACGAGCTCCCGGGCCACGAGGAGCTCCTCCCTCGGCGCCGAGGCACAGGCCGGCCACTCACCGAGATCGACCGACTCGGCGGGCGGCCGCCGCATACAGCCCTCGCAGCCCGAGGAGAGCAGGCAGAAGAGGATCAGGATGGTGCGCTTCATGGGCATTGGCTCCCAGAACGAATGAAGGCCCGGCTCGCTCCACGCGCGCTCGGGCCTCCACTCAGTCGGAGATGTTCCGGCTCACTCGCCGCTTTCGCCCTCTTGGAGCGTGGGGATCGGCGAGAACTCACCCTCGAGGAACGCCGCGCCCGTACCCGCGGCCGGATCGCCCCGGCGACGGTCGACGCGCGCACCCCAATCCGGATCGACGTCGGCGCGGTACTCGGTGTCGTTGGCCGTGTACCCGAGGAAGATCAGGAGGAAGAGGAGCGAGCCGAGGAAGAAGAGCGTGTTGAACGCCTTCTCGTACTTGAGGTGCATGAAATAGTAGCAGACCAGCGAGGCCTTCACCGTCGCGATGATGACGGCCACGGCGAGGTTCGCGTCGCCGAGATGGATCCGGTACGCACCCACGGTGAGGCCCGTGAGGATGAAGAGCCCGAACAGGACCGCGAGGTTCTGCTTGGTCGAGCTGATGTGCGGGCGGACGTGATAATCGTCGTTGTGATCGTGATGTGACATGGCGTCCTCGGATCAGTCGATCAGGTACATGAAGGGGAAGAGGTAGATCCAGATGAGGTCCACCAAGTGCCAGTAGAGCGCGACGAGGTCCACCGGCGTCCAGAACTCCGACGTGAACTCGCCCTTGATGTTCCGGATCATCACCCAGGTGATGACGCCCATGCCGATGAGCACGTGGATGCCGTGGAGGCCGGTCGCCATGAAGTACAGGCCGATGTACGAGCGGACGTGGTTGGCGTAGGTGCCGGCCGGGGCCGACTCCATGCCGTGCGAGTTCGCCGCCGCAGCCGCGATCTCGGCCCAACCCTCCTCCGTCGGGTTGAAGAGGCTGCCCGGGAGGAGGCCGACGTGGAACTTGTGGGAGTACTCGAAGTACTTCACCACCATGAAGATGCCCGCGCAGATGAGCGTGATCGCGAGGTAGACCGTCGTCTTGTTACGCTCGCCCCGCTGCGCCGTGGCCACCGCCTGCGCCGCCGTGAAGCTGGAGATGAGGAGCACGAACGTGTTGATCGTGCCCATCCGCCAGTCGAGGAGGCGCGAACCCAGCGACCAGGCCTCGGGGTACCAGCTCCGGAAGAGCAGGTAGGCCACGAAGATGCCGGAGAAGAAGAGGATCTCCTGCGCGAGGAACGTCCACATTCCGAGCTTGGCCGCATCGAACTGCTGGACCGGCCGGTCGAAATGATGGGCGAGGAATTCGGGACCGTGATGCGCGTCGGTAGCCATCGTCATCGTCCTTCAATCAGGCCTTCTTGGCCTCGAGGTCCTTGCGGAAGCCCGTGTAGAGCTCCTCTTCGGTGCAGAGATCGTAGTCGTAGGGTCCGCGCTCGATGACGGGCGTGACCGGGAAGTTGTGCGGATCGGGCGGGGTCGTCGTCATCCACTCGAAGCCAGCCGAGCCCCAGGGGTTCTCGGGCGCCCTCTCACCTTTCAAGAGCGACCTCACGAACATCCACACAATGAGGACGATGCCGAGGCCGAGGATGTAGGCGCCGAACGAGCTCGTCATGTGCAGCGGCTGGAACTGGTCCTGGTAGTCGAAGTAGCGGCGGGGCATGCCCTGCGAGCCCAACACGAACTGCGTGAGGAAGGTCGTGTTGAAGCCGACGAAGACCAGCGTGAAGGCGATGCGCGCGAGCGTCTCGCTGTACATCTTGCCCGTCATCTTCGGCCACCAGTAGTGGAGACCGCCGAGGAAGGCGATGACCGTGCCGCCGACCATCACGTAGTGGAAGTGCGCGACGACGAAGTACGTGTCGTGCAGGTGGATGTCCGTGATGAGCGTGGCGAGCGGAAGGCCCGTGAGACCGCCGATCGTGAAGAGCGCGATGAACGCGAGCGCGTAGAGCATCGGCGACTGGAGCGAGATGCTGCCGCCGTAGAGCGTCGCGAGCCAGTTGAAGATCTTCACGCCCGAGGGGATGGCGACGAGCATCGTGAGGGCCGAGAAGACCATCGCCGAGTACTCGCTCATGCCCGAGGTGAACATGTGGTGGCCCCAGACGAGGAAGCCGAGGAGGCCGAGCGCGATGGAGCTCATCGCGACGAACATGTACCCGAAGATCGCGCGGCGGCTGAACGTGGCGATGAGCTCGTTCACGATGCCCATGCCCGGGAGGATCATGATGTAGACCGCCGGGTGCGAGTAGAACCAGAAGAAGTGCTGGAAGAGGATCGGGTCACCGCCGAGCGACGGGTCGAAGATGCCGATCTCGAAGGCCTTCTCCACGAAGAGCATGAGGACGGTGATCGCGAGGACCGGCGTCGCCAGGATCTGGACGACCGAGGTCGCGTAGGCGCCCCAGACGAAGAGCGGGAGCCGCTTCCAGGTGAGGCCCGGTGCGCGCATCGTGTGGACCGTCGCGATGAAGTTCACCGCCGTGAGGATCGAGCTGAAGCCCAGGACGAACACGGCCATGGTCATCCAGAGCACGCTGTTGTCGGCCCGGGTCGAGTACGGCGTGTAGAAGGTCCAGCCCGTGTCGATGTGACCGGAGAGGATCGCGACGATCGCAAGCACCGAGCCGATCACGTAGATGTAGAAGCTGAAGAGGTTCAGCTTGGGGAAGGCCACATCCTTCGCGCCCAGCATGATCGGCAGGAAGAAGTTGCCGAGACCGCCGGGGATCGCGGGGATGATGAAGAGGAAGACCATGATCGCGCCATGCAGCGTGAACACCTGGTTGTAGGTGTCTGCCGACATCCACTGCTTTCCCGGCAACATGAGCTCCGTCCGAACGAGGAGCGCCATGAATCCGCCGAGGAGAAGGGCGGCGAAGGTCGCGACCAAGTACATCAGGCCGATGCGCTTGTGGTCGACGGTGAAGAGCCAGCTCTTGATGCTGCGCTCGTGATTGAGATAGTTCGGCACTTGATCCGCGGTGGCGGCGGCCGTGGCTTCAGCTGCAGTGCTCATGATCGTTCCCTGCGTAGACTCGATGGTGGCCGACTACTGACGGAGCTTCTTCATGTAGGCGATGATCGCGTCGACCTGCGCCTTGGGGAGGTTGCGCTCGCCGTAAGGCGGCATGTTCACGTTGCCGAATCCCTTGACGATCTTCGCCTGGGGTTGGCGGATGGACTCGAGGATGTAGTTCTCGTCGGCGACGACCGAGCTGCCGTCCTCGAACGCGCGGGTCTCGCCCCAGACGAGGGCCCAGGACGGACCGGGCTGGTTCACGGCCGGGTTGGTCGAGTGGCAGGCCACGCAACCCTTGCTCGAGTAGAGCTTCTCACCCCAGCAGGCCATCGGGTCGTCGTTGCCGTCGCAGTCCGCGGGCGGCTTCTGCGACTCGATGAAGAGCTGGTGGACCGTACGATCGTACTCCTCGGGCGAGACGACCGTGATGGCCGCGATCATCGTGGAGTGGTTTGAGTTGGGCTCGTCGACGAGCGAACCGCTGGAGATGCCGCGAGGCGCGCCGCAGTACTCGGCGCAGAAGAGCGTGAGCGGCTCCTGGGTCTCTTCGGTCGGCTCGAACCACGCCGTCGTGTACATGCCGGGCACCACGTCGCGCTTGATGCGGAAGGCCGGGATGTAGAACGAGTGGAGGACGTCCGACGAGCTCATGATGAGCTTGACGGGCTTGCCCTTCGGGACGATCAGCTCGTTCTGCTGAATGGCGCCGTTCGGGTGCTCGAAGACCCAGCTCCACTGCATGCCCGTCACGCGAATCTCGATCGCGTCGCGCGGGGGCACGGCGGCCTTCACGAAGCTCGAGAAGCCCGAGTGGAAGAGGTAGGCGAGCAGGATGAGGGGCGAGAGTGTCCAGACGAGCTCGATGAGCGTGCTGTGTCCCGTCGGCTCCGCCTTCATGCCCTCACGCCGCCGATACTTGACGACGTAATAGACCATGAAGCCCGTGATGAGCAGGAAGGACACCACGGCCACCCAGTAGATGAACATGTACATGTCATCCACTTCGGGGGCGATCGTCGAGAGCTGAGGGGGGAGCTGCGTCGTTCCCTTGGGTGCGGTCATGATTCTCCGACCTATGCCTTATTGGGTCCGCCCGTTACCGCGGGGACGGATCCCGAGCGTCCGCGGCGCCTTTCGCGACGCCAGAACAAAACGAGGAAGCCACAAAGCGTGAGCAAGGTGACGGCCCCGCCAAGTTGCATGACCCGAACCGCGATGAGTGCATACGAATTCGCGGCAGGATCGTAGGCGTAGCAGTAGAGGATGATCTGCTCCGCCGTAGAAATGGAGCGTCCCTCGGAGGCCTCGAGCAGAGCGAGGCGGATGTCCGTGGGGTTGAAGTTGAGCCCGTAGAGGTAGCGGGCGACCATGCCCTGCGGCGTGAGGAAGACGATGGCCGCGGGGTGCCCGTACTGCTGGGTCCGCTCGTTGTAGAAGTAACCGTAGCCGACGGCGGCGGTGATGGCCTCGATGGCCTTCTCGTCGCCGACGAGGAAGTGCCACCCCTTCTCACCCTCCGGACGCCCGTACTGCGCGAGCACCTCGGCCCGCTTCTTCGCGGCCGACTCGGGCGTGTCCTTGGGATCGATCGAGATGGTCACCACTTGATACTCCACCCCGGCCGTCCACTTCGTCTCGGAGATCCCGCGCGTCGTCGCGTCGAGGACCATCGAGCAGAGGGTCGGGCACGTGTGGTATGCGAAGCTCAGGAGGACGGGACGCTTCCCGTCGAAGTAGTCGCGAAGCCGGACCTGCTTTCCGTTGTGGTCGACGAACGCGAGATCCATGGGGACCTTCGTGTCCAGCTTCTCGTCGACCACGATCTCGTCGAGCCCCGGCACGTCCCGCACGGGCTGTGGCCCGTGCCGGTCCGGGAAACGCTGCGCCTCCGCGCCCACGGCCACGAAGGCCGGCGCGAGGAGGAGCAGCGTGATGGCCCGACGAAACCGCATCTCACTCGGCCGAAGCCGCCTCCTCGGAAGCCTCGGACTCTTCGCCCTGGGCCTCGGACGCCTCGCCTTCGGCGTCCTCACCACGAGCAGCGCCCTCGAGCGCGTTCTGCGCCGCCTCGACGGCCTTCTCGTCGTTGATGAGCGCCCAGCCGGCGAGCGCGCCAAGATCCTCCGAGGCCTTGGGGGCCACGGCGGAGGCTCGGCCGGCCGCGAGCTGCTTGGCCGCCTCGCCGATGGCGATCGGCGCCGACTCGAGACGAGCCTTCTGCTCGGCCTCGACCTCCGCGCGCATCTTCACGCCCTCGGCGCCGATCTTCTCGCCCGAGAACATCTCGGACTCGGTCATGAACTTGAAGTACGACCGGAAGAACGGGACGAGGATGATGAGGATGACGGTGACGAGGACGGCCACCTCGAGCATGCGGCGCGAGGCAGGCGGCGTCGTATCGTAACCGGGCTTCGTGTTGTGGTGCTCGGACGACATCGGAGTCCTCAGTACGACTGATGGTGGTGAAGGGACCGCTCGAGGAGCGGGTCACCCACGGGGATGAGGGCGTGGTCGTTCATCTTCTTGAAGACGAGCGCGAAGAAGAAGCCACCCACCATGAGGAGCGCGCCCACGTCGAAGAGCATGCCGTGACCCACGACCGGCGAGCCGTTCGGGAGCACGTACCAGTACACGTCGACGAGGTGGATGAAGAGGATGACGCTCGCCATGATGCGGGCCCAGACGAGGTTCCGCTTGAAGATGCGTGAGATGAAGAGGAGGAACGGGAGCGCGAAGTGAAGGAGGATCATCATCACGCTCACGGTCTGCCAGCCGCCCTGCCAACGCTTGTGGAAGAACACGGCCTCCTCGGGGATGCCCGCGTACCAGATGAGCATCCACTGCGAGAAGCTCACGTAGGTCCAGAAGCAGAAGAAGCCGAACATCATCTTGCCGAGGTCGTGGATGTGCTCGACGTTGATGGCGTCACCCACCTCGCCGCTGCGGTGCAGGCTCACACCCCAGACGATGAGGAGCGCGAAGATCGCCGCGGCCGAACCGCCGAAGATCACGACGCCGAAGATGGTCGAGTACCACGCCGGCTCGAGGCTCATCAGCCAGTCGAACGCCGCGAAGGTGAGCGAGAGGCCGAAGAGGATGGCGGCGACCGGCGCGAACGCGCGGAGCTTCACCGTGTGGCTCGGATCGTGGTCCTCGTCCTGCTTCACCGAACGGCGGTAGTAGAAGAACGAGAGGCCCACCCAGATGAGGAGGTAGACGAGCCCGAAGATGAAGAAGCGGCTCTTGTTGAGGTACGGCGCCTTGTGCTCGAGCACGTGGTGATGGAGCTCGGCCTCCTGCGCCGAATGACCGCGGGGATAGAGGTCCCCATGCGCCCCGTGCGACTCACCGGAGGAGGCGTGCGCGACGGAGGCACCGAAGAGCCCCTGCTCGACGACCGCGTGCGCGGCCTCGTCGTCGTGGTGGCCACCCATCCACTCGTCGTAGACGTGGACCTTCCCCGTGAGCGCGAGCACCAGGTAGATGGCGCCGAAGACCGCGAGGACCGGCGCACCCGCGAGGATGAACTCCGCGAGGCGACGCGTGGTGACGCCCCAGTGACCGGCCGTGAGGTGCTCGGCGATCACGAGGAAGAGCGCACCGAAGAGGAAGGTGAGGATCGCGAAGAACCCGTAGAGGTACGAGTACCCGAAGTGCACCGGATCGGCGAGGAAGGCCCACGCGGTGATCCCGAGCCCGACGACGCCGAGCCCAGCCGCGACCTTCCACAGACCGGCCCAGCGGCTACCCTCGGAGAGGCGATAGTTGTTGTTGGAGTTGGCGGCGCTCACTGTTCCTGCTCCGTCTCGTCGTTCTGCGCGCCCTCTTCATCGCCGGGCTGCGGATTCGGCGACGCGGCGTCGGGCCGCGAGGATTGGCTGAGCTGAAGGGCCCGGACGTAGGCCACGATGGCCCAGCGGTCGTCCTGGGGAATGCTCTGACGGTAGGCCGGCATGTTGCGGATACCGTTCGAGATGGTGGCGAAGAGCTGGCCATCCGGGATGTGGCGGAGGCGGTCGTCGTGGAAGGTCGGCGGGAGCATCGCGCTCGCACCGATCGCGTCCGCGCGGAGCGCGACCACGCCGCGACCGTCACCCGACGCGCCGTGGCAGGGCGCGCAGTAGATGCCGTACCGCTGCTGACCGCGCTCGATGAGGGCGGCCATGCCACCCTTCCGCTCGACGATCGGCGCCGGGATCTCGAGGACCCAGCCCGTGTTGTCGTCGGTGCGGCCGGTGGCGTGCGCGATCTCGGGATCCGCCTCGACCGGGAGGGTGCCCTCGACCTGGGGGCGCATGGTGCGACCGTCCTCGAAGAACGGAGCCTTCGACTGCGAGTCGTACCGCGGCTGGTTGTACATGTTCCGGATGGGAACGATGGGCGGCTCCTTCGACGTGTCGCCGACGCAGCCGGCGAGCATCGTGGGAACGAGGAGCGCGAGAATGGAGATGCGTCGGGTCACGCTACGGCCTCCTCGACCAGCTCGACGTGGCTCGGGCCCGTGGACTCGAGGAGCGAGCGGGTGCGATCCAGATCGAACTTCGGATCTTCGACCTCGATGGAGATGAAGAACTTGTCGTCGGTGACCGCCTCGAAGCGGTCCGACTCGAAGATGGGGTGATGGTGGCGCGGCAGGCGGGTGAGATGGAGCATCCCGAAGAGCGTGCCGAAGCCGGTGAAGAGGATGGTGCACTCGAACATGATCGGCACCATCGACGGGAACGAGCTCATCGCCGCCGGCTTACCACCCACGATGAGCGGGTAGTCGTACACGTTCATGTACCAGATCATGAGCACGGCGGTGGTGAGGCCGAGCATCGCGCAGATGAACGAGATGATGCCCAGCTTCGTCGGCGGGAGGCCCATCGCCTCGTCGAGCCCGTGGATCGGGTAAGGCGAGTGGCAGTCCCAGTTCTTGTAGCCCGCGTCCCGCACCTTCATCGCCGCCTTGGCCAAGGCCTCGGGCGACTCGTACTCGGCGAGATAGAGGGCCGGTCGCTTTTGTTGATTCTCACTCATGACGTTGCCTCACTCCGCCGGTGCCGGGGCGAGCTCGCCCTTCGCCTTGGCGCCGTCGTGGCCGTGGTCGTCGAGGTGAGGATGCGCGTGCGGAAGCACACCCTTGAGCTCGGCGATGGCGAACATCGGAATCCAACGAACGAAGAGGAGGAAGAGGGTGAAGAAGAGGCCGAAGGTGCCGAGGTAGAGGCCCATGTCGACCGGCGTCGCGGTGAAATCACCCCACGACGAGGGGAGGAAGTCGCGGTTGAGCGAGGTCGCGATGATGACGTAGCGCTCGAACCACATACCGATGTTGATGATGATGCTGACCACGAACATCACGGGGATGTTGGTGCGCAGCTTCTTGGACCAGAAGAGCTGGGGAGCGAGGACGTTGCAGCTGACCATCGCCCAGTACGCCCAGTAGAGCGGACCCCAGTTGCCGTAGCTGTCGAGCTGACCGAAGCCGAGGCGGTTGTGGAGGAAGACCCAGCTCTCGTAGGGGTTGCCGGAGTACCACGCGATGAAGAACTCCATCGCGTACGCGTATCCGACCATCGTGCCCGTCGCGAGCATGAACTTGTTCATCAAGTCCAGGTGCTTGATCGTGACGATGTTCTGGAATCCGAACACCGAGCGCACGATGAGGAGGAGCGTGAGCACGAGCGCGAAGCCCGAGAACACGGCGCCGGCGACGAAGTACGGCGGGAAGATCGTCGTGTGCCAGCCCGGCATGATCGACGTGGCGAAGTCGAACGAAACGACCGAGTGGACCGAGAGGACGAGGGGCGTCGAGATGGCCGCGAAGACCAGGTAGGCCCGCTCGTAGTGCTGCCAGGTGCGGTGCGAACCGCGCCAGCCGAGCGCGAGGAAGCCGTAGATGCGCTTGCGGAGGAGCCCGCGCGAGCGGTCACGCAGCGTGGCGAAGTCGGGGATGAGGCCGACGAGCCAGAAGATGACCGAGATCGTGAGGTACGTGTTGACCGCGAACACGTCCCACATGAGCGGGCTCTTGAAGTTCGGCCACAGGTCCATCTGGTTCGGGATCGGGAAGAGGTAGTAGTCGAACCAGGGGCGGCCGGTGTGGAGCGCCGGGAAGATGGCCGCGCAGAGAACTGCGAAGACGGTCATCGCCTCGGCGAAGCGGTTGATGCTCGTACGCCAATTCTGCCGGAAGAGGAAGAGGATGGCGGAGATGAGCGTGCCCGCGTGGCCGATGCCGATCCACCACACGAAGTTGGTGATGTCCCAGGCCCAGTAGACCGGCGCGTTGTTACCCCACACGCCGATACCGAACGCGAGGAGGTACGTGATGCACGCGGTCATGAGGCCGAGGAGCGCGAGCGACGGAAGGAAGAGCATCCACCAACCGCGCGGCGCGGGGTTCTCGGTGACGCGCGAGACGGTCTCCGTGATGTCGTGGAAGGTCGTCCCTTCCGGCAGGAGATAGGTCTCGCCGATCTCTTTGATGGGAGTGTTGACGCTAGCCATCAGTGCGTCTCCTGCGACGACGGCGAGTTGGACTTGAGCATCGCCGGGTTCGGGTTGCGAATCTTGGCCAGGTAGGTCGTACGCGGCTGGGTGCCGATCTCGGCGAGCAGCTTGTAGGTGTGGTCGCGCGCGACAAGCTTCGAGACCCGGCTGTTCGGATCGTTGAGGTCGCCGAACACGATGGAGCCGTTCGAGCAGGCCTGCTGGCAGGCCGTCACGACGTCACCGTCGCGCACGATGCGATCCTCGCGACGCGCCTCGATCTTGGCGGCCTCGATGCGCTGCACGCAGTAGGTGCACTTCTCCATCACGCCGCGCATGCGCACCGTGACGTTCGGGTTGAACTGGAGCTTGCGCGACTCGGGGAAGTCGCCGTACGGGCGGTAGCCGTGCGGGGTCTTGCCGCTCCACTCGTCGGCGAGCTCGTCGGGGCGCGAGTGCCAGTCGAGGTAGTTGAAGCGACGCACCTTGTACGGGCAGTTGTTGGCGCAGTAACGCGTGCCGATGCAGCGGTTGTACGCCATGTCGTTGAGGCCCTCGGGGCTGTGCGTCGTGGCGTTGACCGGGCAGACGTTCTCGCACGGCGCCTCTTCGCACTGCTGGCACGCGACCGGCTGGATCGCGACGAGCGGCTCGTGCTCGTACTCGCCCACGAAGTAACGGTCGAGGCGGAGCCAGTACATCTCGCGCCCCTGCTCCACGCCACGCTTGCCGACGGAGGGGATGTTGTTCTCCGCCTGGCAGGCGACGACGCACGCGTTGCAGCCTGTGCAGGTCGTGAGGTCGAGGGTCATGCCCCAGCGATAACGGACCTCGGGGAGATCCTTCTCGCCCGGGTTGCTGCGCTGGTCGCGGTACTCGACCTCCTTCCAGAGGGGCGGCGTGTTGACGAACTCGACCGCGCGGAAGGACGGCTCGTTCGGACGCGCCTTGTACTCGTCGAAGGTGAGGTCGATGGCGATGGGGCGACCTTCCATGCGGTCGTGCGTCTGCGTCTGCACGAGCGTGTAGGTCTTGCCGAGCTTCTCGAGCTTGGCCTCGCCGGCGAAGAAGAAGTTCTGCGAGGTGCGGATCTTCTGCGCGTCGAAGCCGAAGCCGCTGCCGTAGCGGCCCGCGGCCTTGCGGCCCCAGCCGAGCGTGAGCGTGACGCAGCCGTCGGCGTGACCCGGGAGGATCCACACCGGCACCTCGAGCGAGCGCTCGCCCACGGTGAGCTTGACCATCTGGCCCGAGCGGAGGCCGAGGTCACGCGCCGTCTGCACGGAGATGAGCGCCGCGTTGTCCCAGACGATCTTGGTCATGGGATCGGGCAGCTCGAGCGCCCAGAGATCGTTCGCGTAGCGACCCTCCCAGAGCGCCGGATCGGGCCGGAAGGAGATCTCGAGGCTGTCCTTGCTCACCACGGGCACGGCCTTGGCCGAGCCGATGGCCTGGGCGATCTCGTTGTGGAAGAGCGGCGCGCCGGTCATGCCGGTGACGGTGGTGCCTTCCTTGACGCCCGCGTGGAGGAGCTTGCGGAAGTCGCGCTCGAAGGCCGCGCTCGGGTAGCGGGCGCGCACGGTCTCGCGGACGAGCTCGTACGGGCTCTCCTTCCGGTCGGCCGCGACCGCAAGGACCTGGAGCGGGCTCCAGCCGTCGTAGAGAGGCGCGATGAGCGGCTGCTGGATCGAGTAGGTGCCGTCGACCGCGAGGAGATCACCCCACGACTCGAGCTCGTTCGCGAGCGGGCAGTGCCACGTCGCGAGCTGGCTGGTCTCGTCGCGGTGCGAGGAGAAGTGCACCGAGGTGAGACCTTCGCGGCCGAGGAAGCCGGCGAAGTCGAAGTCGGCGGGCGCGTCGTAGACCGGGTTGCCGCCGATGATCACGACCGTCTTGACGTCGGTCGCCTCGACGAGCTCCTTGAGGTCGGCGACGAGATCCGTCGGCTCGTTGGTGTCGATGGCCGGGAAGAAGCGGACGCACTGGCCGTGGTTGCCGAGGCCCGCGTTGACGGCGTGCGCCAGCGCGTGGACCCAGGCCGGCTGGTTGCGGCCTACGACGATCGGCGCGCGACCGCGGTTCGCCGCGAGGTCGTCGGCGACGGCCTCGAGCCACTCCTTCGGGAAGTCGGTCGGCGTGGTGCGGAGCCCACCCTCGAGCGCCGCGAGCGGGATCGAGTGCTTCTGGACGAGCACCTTGGCGAGCGCGAGGAGGTAGTTGCCGACCTGGCTCGCCGGGAGGCGGAGGCGGTGATCCGCCGCCGCGCCGGTCGCGCTGTGGCCGGGCTCCACGACGTAGAGCCGGTTCATCTGCGTCTCGGGCGACTCGACGGCGCGGCGCTTGGCGAACGCGCGCGAGTAGCGGGTCGAGAACGGCTCGTTGTGGAGGAAGTCGGAGTCGAGGGCGAGGACGACCTGCGCCTTCTCGAAGTCGATGAGCGCCGTGTGCGGCCGCCCGAAAGCGATGCGCGCACCCTCGCGCGCGTTCGACATGTTCACCGACGAGTAGACGTGGAAGCGCGCCTGCGGGAGGCGGCTACGCACGGCCTGACGGAGCCGGTGGAACGTCGGGCTCGTCGAGGGCTGCACGAGGAAGCGGAGGCCGGCGCCCTGCGTGGCGCGGTGCTCCGCGATGAGCGCCTCGAAGGCCTTGGCGAACTCGGCGTAGGACGCGTCGACGAGCGCCCCACCCTCGCGCTTCGCGGGCTTCTGCGAGCGGTCGGGATCGTAGACCGAGTTGACGAGGATCTGGGCGAGCGTGTCGGTCGCGCCCTGGCTCGCCGGGTGGTTCGGGTTGCCCTCGACCTTGGTCGGACGGCCGTCGTGGCTCGTCACGAGGAGGCCGAGCGCGTCGCCCTCACGCTGCGTCACCGTCGCGAAGTGGACGGGGATGCCCGGCACGAGGTGCTCCGGCGAATTGGCGTAGGGGAGGATCGGCTCGACCGGGCGGCGGACGCAGCCCTCGAAGACCATCATGGCCGAGGTCGCGCCGGTGACCGCGAGGAAGTCGCGGCGACCGAGGCGGCTCTTCTCGACGAGCTGGGCCGCGGCGACGAACCCGCCGGGACGCTCCTCTTCGGCCATCTCCTGGAGAACCTTCGGATCGAGGTCCTTGTCCTCGAGGTTGCGCCAGATCTTGGGCGCGCCCGAAGATTCGGTGAAAACGTACGGCTTACGACGGCTCATCGGTGACACCCCGAGCAATGTTCAGGCGGTTCGAGAGAGCTCACGCGCTCTCCGATTTGCGCGAGCCAAGCTTCATCCGGTTCCCAAGTCATGTTCGTGATCTCGGATCGGGGGCGGAGGTTCGGCCCCGGATCGCGGTGGCAGTCGAGACACCAGCCCATGCTGAGCGGCTCCTCGATGCGCACGACCTCCATCTGGTCGACGCGGCCGTGACAGCTCACGCAGCCGACGCCCGCCGCGAGGTGGACGCTGTGATCGAAGAAGGCGTGGTCGGGCACCTGGTGCACGCGAACCCACTCGATGGCCTTCCCCGTCTCCCAGCTGTCACGGACCGGCTGGAGCATCGCCGAGTCGGTCCGGATCTGCGAGTGGCAGCCCATGCAGGTCTGCGTGGGGGGCACCATGGCCTCGCCCGCGCGCTCGACGTTGGCGTGGCAATAGCGGCAGTCGAGCCCCAGTTCCTGCACGTGCAGACGGTGGCTGTAGGGCACCGGCTGCTCGGGGGCGTAACCCACTTGCAGGTTATGAGGCGCGGCGTAGATCCAAACCGCCAGCACGAGCACGGTACCTCCGACGAGGGCGGCTGCACCGAGCGCGAGTGGCAGCAGGTTCAGTTGGCGAGGAAAGATCTGCATGTTGCCGTTCGTGGTTGCGGACGCTTGAACGCGGGTCCGGTCCGACGGGAACGCGGAAACCGCGACAAGGTCCTCTGATTAGCGAAGCGCCAAGAGTTCTTGGACCTCCGACTCGTGGGCCGGACACCCGCGGGCCAAAAGCGTTGTTTCCGCTCGATTGTTCTCGTCGACTCGGGCGTAACGCACGGCCCAAGGGCTGACGTCGAGTCGCTGGACGGCGATCGCGCCGTCCTCTCCGTGCTTGGCACGGATCGCCACGAGGATGCCCTCGTGGAACTCGAAGCGAGCCTCGGTGATGGGCTGATCGCCCGTGGCGCTCCACTCGAGCCAAATCCCCCCGTCGTTGCTCGGGGTGATCGAGAATTTGCCTTCCGGCTCGAAGCGCGCTCTCACCTCGGCGGGGGTCATTCCGAGGCGCACGCCGTGCAGCTCGTCGATCGCGGGCCGCGACGGAGCGCAGGCAACCGCGAGGGCGCACAGGGCGATGTGGAATAACGCTTGGAGGGAGCGCATTTCAGCCTGGTGGTCGGGCCCGAGCCCGGTCGTTGGGGCCGCTAGGGTCCCCACACGGTGTCGTCAAGCACAGGACGCGACAAAGTGTCGCAGGGGCGCCCGTATATCGCCGGAAGACCGCCCAGCGTCAAGTGATTCAGGAGATTTTTATCCCCACCACGAGACCGTCCGGCGTGGGGACGCAGACGGAATCAAAGGATTTCCGCATCTCTTGGTGGAAGGCGCGCATCGCGGCGGCCGTCTCCTCCTGGGGATGGAGGAGATCCCCGAAGAGGAAGGCGTTGTCCCCGACGAGCAATCCTCCCTCTCGGACGTGGGCGGCGGCGAACCGCCCGTATTCCGGATAGGAGCCCTTGTCGGCGTCGACGAAGACCATGCAGAACGGCCCCTCGGCCGCGAGCTCACGGAGGTTTTCCCGCGCGTCGCCCACGAGGATCGTCACGCGGTCCCCCACCCCGGCCGCGTCGAGGTTCCTGCGCGCCACCTCCGCGTGCCGGGGCTCGCGCTCGAGGGTGTAGAGCCGCCCATCCGGAGGCAGGGCCCGCGCGAGCCAGATCGCGGAGTAGCCACCGAGGGTCCCGATCTCGACGATCCGCTTCGCCCCGATCATCCGGGCGAGGAGATGAAGGAGCTTCCCTTCCGAGGGCCCCACCTGGATCGCGGGGAGGCCGTCCGTCTCGTGCGCGCGGTAGGCGCGATCGAGGGCCGCGTCGTGCGGCGCGTGGGTCTTGGCGATCCACTCGAGGATGTCGGCGGAGCCGTGATGTGCGCCTTCGCGTGACGAGGAGTCGGCCATGGGAGGCAGGATGACAGATCGCCGCGACCCCGCGAAGGTGCCCGCGGCCGGCTCTTCGGTTGACCCCGATTACCGGTCTTGCTAGTTCTGCGCCCTCTTTTTCCGTAGCCAGAATCGTCACCACGGCGAGGCCGGAGGAAAACCATGGCGAACGTGAAGGTCCTCGTCTCGGACAAGTTGAGCGAGGCAGGTATCAAGGTGCTCGAGGACGCCGCCGGCGTCGACGTCGACTACAAGCCCGGGATCTCCGAGGACGAGCTCGTCTCGATCATCGGCGAGTACCAGGGGCTGGTGGTCCGCTCGGGAACGAAGGTGAACGCGCGCGTCATCGAGGCCGGGACCCAGCTCAAGGTCATCGGTCGCGCGGGCATCGGCGTCGACAACGTCGACGTCCCCGCCGCGAGCCGTCGTGGCATCGTCGTGATGAACACGCCGACGGGCAACGCGGTGACCACGGCGGAGCACGCGCTCACGCTCCTCCTCTCGCTCGCGCGGAAGATCCCCAACGCGGTCGCGTCCACGCGCGCCGGCAAGTGGGAGAAGAACAAGTTCCAGGGCCGCGAGATCGCCAACAAGACCCTCGGCATCATCGGCCTCGGCAACATCGGCCGCATCGTCGCGGATCGCGCCCAGGGCTTGAAGATGAAGGTCATCGGCGTGGATCCCTTCATGACGCGTGAGCGCGCAGCGCAGCTCGGCATCGAGCTCGTGCGCATCGACGAGCTCCTCACGCGCTCCGACTTCATCACGATCCACACGCCGCTCACGCCCGAGACGGAGAACCTCATCGACGCCGCGGCGTTCAAGAAGATGAAGAAGACCGCGCTCCTCGTGAACGCGGCGCGCGGCGGCATCGTCGACGAGGCGGCGCTCCTCGACGCGATCCGCAACGGCGAGATCGCCGGCGCGGCCATGGACGTCTTCGTCACCGAGCCGCTCCCCACGGATCATCCCTTCCTCACGGAAGAGAACATCCTCTGCACGCCGCACCTCGGCGCGTCCACGCACGAGGCGCAGGAGCGCGTCGCGGTCGAGATCGCGCAGCAGGTCGTCGACTACCTCCTCGAAGGCACCGTCACCAACGCCGTCAACGTGCCGGCTCTCCCGGCCGAGATCGCCGAGCGCGTGCAGCCGTACGTCAACATCGCGCGCAAGATGGGCTCGCTCATCGCGCAGCTCGAACCGGTCGACGGCACCGAGATCCGCGTGACCTGCACCGGCGAGCCGGGTGAGCTCGGCGTCACGCCGATCGCGCGCGCGGCGCTCGCGGGCTACCTCGAGCACCACCTCGAGGGCCCGGTGAACCCGATCAGCGCGCCCTTCGAGGCCAAGGAGCGCGGCATCGACCTCGTCGAGGTGAAGGAGCCGCCGGCGAAGGGCTTCGCCGACTCGATCCGCGTGGTCGTCAAGGGCGACGGCGGGATCCACACGGCCACCGGCATCGTCGACATCGACGGCGAGCTCCGGCTCATCGGCCTCGACGGCTACAAGATGAACGCCGTCATGAGCGGCACCATCCTGATCATCCTCAACCAGGATCGCCCGGGCGTCATCGGCGCCGTCGGGTCGGTGCTCGGCCGCCGCAACATCAACGTGAGCCGGCTCCAGCTCGGCCTCGACGAGAGCCGTGGCCAGGCGCTCGCGCTCTACAACGTCGACGGCGACGTGCCTCGCGAGGCCATGGAAGAGCTTCGGGCGCTCGACAACGTGAGCTCCGTGCTCTCCGTGAAGCTCTGAGATCGTTCGATGCCTTCGAGCCCGAAAAAACCAAAGCTTTCGGACCCGAAGGCCGTCGCTCACTCGCTCCCGCTCGCTCCACCGCGTGGGATGAGGGATCTGCTCGCCGAGGAGACGGCCGCGCGCGCCGAGCTCCGGCAGCGGATCCTCTCGACCTTCCGTAGCTACGGCTACGCGCAGGTCACCACGCCCGCCTTCGAGCTGGCCGAGGTCATCGAGCGCGGCCTCCTCATGGCCGATCGCCGCGACGTGCTCCGCTTCGTGGAGCCCGAGAGCGGCGAGGTCGCGCTCCTCCGTCCCGACATCACGCCGCAGGTCGCGCGCATCGTCGCGACCACGCTGCGCGACATGCCGGGGCCCCACCGGATCTCCTACGAGGGGAGCATCTTCCGCAGGCGCCGCGGGCGCGCGCGGACGCAGCTCCAGATCCAACAAGCCGGCGTCGAGCTCATCCACGAGCCCGGCCCCGCCGCCGACGCCGAGGTGATCGAGCTCGCGATGGAAGCGTGCCGTGCCGTGGGCCTCTCGGGCATCAAGCTCGAGCTCGCGCACGTGGGCATCGGCCGCGCCGCGCTCGAGCCCGTGCCGGAGTCGGCGCGCGCCACCGTGATGGAGTGCGTCGCCCGCAAGGACGGCGCCGCGCTCGAAGAGGCGCTCAAGGCGGCCGGCGTGAAGGCGGGCGATCGGAAGACGCTCAGCTCGCTCCTCGAGCTCTACGGCGATCCCTCGGTGGTGAAGCGCGCGCGCCGCACGCTCCGCGCCGAGGCCATGCAGGAGGCGCTCGACGCGCTCGAGGCCGTCCTCGATCGGCTCGTCGACGCCGGGCTCGGGCCGCACCTCGCGGTGGATCTCGGCGAGCTCCGCGGACAGGCCTATTATACCGGCGTGAGCTTCGCCCTCTGGGCCGACGGTCCCGGCGAGGCGCTGGGAGCCGGCGGACGTTACGACAACCTCCTCGAGCGTTTCGGCGGCGAGGGCCCCGCGACGGGGTTTGCGCTCAACCTCGAGAACCTCGAGTGGGCGCTCCGCGCGCAAGGACGCGCCATCGCCCTCGATGCTCGGCCGCGAGTCGTCCTCCTGGGCGACGATCGGAACGCGGCGCGCGCCCTCCGCGCGGCCGGCGCGGAGACCGTCGAGCTCCGCGGAAGGAGCAAAGCCCAGGCCCTCGCCTTCGCGAAGGCTTGGGGTTTCGATCTCGTCGTTCAATCCGGGAAGAACGCGAGCGCCACCCGGGCGGCCGACGCGGCCACCCAGCCCCTCGACCTTTTCGACGAAACCGAGCTCGCTCGTCGTTTCGCGTGGGCGAGGTCGACCGAAGCTCGAACCGAGGTGATGTGATGCCGGCGTTGGTAGTCGTTGGAGCTCAGTGGGGAGACGAGGGCAAGGGAAAGATCGTCGACCTCTACACCCCTTATGCCGACCTGGTCGTGCGCTTCGCGGGCGGCGCGAACGCCGGTCACACGCTCGTCGTCGGCGGTGAGAAGGTGATCCTCCACCTCATCCCGAGCGGTATCCTCCATCAGGGGACGCGCTGCGTCGTCGCGCAGGGCACGGTCCTCGATCCCGAGGTGCTGCTGAACGAGATCAGCCAGCTCTCGGCGCGCGGCGTCTCCGTCGAGGGACGCCTCTTCGTCTCCGATCGCGCGCACGTCGTCCTCCCACAGCACAAGCTCGTCGACGGCCTGCGCGAGGCGCAGAAGGGTGCAAACGCCATCGGCACGACCAAGCGCGGCATCGGCCCCACCTACGAGGACAAGGTCGGCCGCCGCGGCGTGCGCATCGGCGATCTCCTCCGCCCTGCCCTCCTCGAGGAGAAGGTCCGCGCGAACCTCGAGGCATGGTCGCCCATCTTCGAGAAGCTCGGCGGCACCCTGCCCAGCGTCGAGTCCGTCGTCGCGCAGTACGTCGAGCTCGGCAAGCGCCTCGAGCCCTACGTCTGCGATACGGCGTCGATCGTCCACACCTCCATCCAGAAGGACGAGAAGATCCTCCTCGAGGGTGCTCAGGGGACGATGCTCGACATCGATCACGGGACCTATCCCTTCGTGACGAGCTCGAACGCCGTGGCCGGTGGCGCCTGCGCCGGCGCGGGCATCGGTCCCACGGCCATCCAGAAGGTCATCGGCATCTCCAAGGCCTACGCCACGCGCGTCGGCGGCGGGCCCTTCCCCACCGAGCTCCTCGACGAGATGGGTGATCTGCTCCGCAACGCGGGCGGCGAGTTCGGCTCCACCACGGGCCGCCCGCGCCGCTGCGGCTGGCTCGACGTGCCCGCGCTCCGCATGGCCGCGCGCGTCAACGGCATGAGCGAGATCGCGCTCACCAAGCTCGACGTCCTCACGGGTCTCGACGAGCTCAAGGTCTGCGTGGCCTACGAGCTCGACGGCGAGAAGCTCCTCGAGCCGCCCTACGACGGCCTCGAGTCGGTGAAGCCGATCTACGAGACGCTCCCGGGCTGGAAGGAAGACGTGAGCGGCTGCCGCAAGCGCAGCGAGCTCCCCGAGAACGCCCAGAAGTACATCGAGGCCATCGAGAAGTGGGTCGGCGTGAAGGTCGGCCTCGTCAGCGTCGGGCCCGATCGCGATCAGACGGCCGACCTCGTCGATCCGTTCTGATCACTTCACGGCGGCGACCACTTCGATCTCGACCTGGGCGCCCCTCGGGAGCGCCGCGACCTGCACCGTCGCGCGCGCTGGGGGGCGCTCTCGCGAGACGTGGGCGCCGTAGACCTCGTTGACCGTCGCGAAGTGCGCGAGGTCGGTGACGAAGATCGTCGCCTTGAGCACGTGCTCGAGATCGCTCCCCGCGGCCTCGAGCACGGCGCGGAGGTTCTTCATCACCTGCTCGACCTCGAGGCGGACGTCACCCCCGCCGACGATCTCGCCGGTCGCGGGATCGAGCGGGATCTGGCCGGAGCAGAAGACGAGGCCGCCGTGCACGACGGCCTGGGAGTACGGTCCGATGGCCTTCGGGGCCTCGGCGGTGTCTACGATGCGATGCGACATGCGGACAGGATGGCAGCCTGTCCCGCGCTCGAAAAGTGCCGTCCGTCGCGGCCGCGTCTCGATGCTTTTCGGCTTTCGCGAAGAGCGCTACAAGCAGGCGATGCGAATCGCGACGTACAACGTCAACTCCATCCGCGCGCGAAAGGAGCGCCTCCTCGCCTGGCTCGCCCGCCACGAGATCGAGGTGGTCTGCCTGCAGGAGCTCAAGGTGGAGGACTCGGCCTTCCCCCGCGAGGAGATCGAGGCGCTTGGGTACCACGCCGCGTTCCACGGGCAGAAGACCTACAACGGCGTGGCGATCCTGAGCCGCGCGCCGCTCGAGGACGTGAGCATCGCGATGGACGACGCCGTCGACGACTCGCACGCACGCCTCATCGCCGCCACGACGTACGGCATCCGCGTCATCTCCGCCTACTTCCCCAACGGCGGCTCGATCGACTCCGAGAAATACCCGTACAAGCTGAAGTGGATGGCGCGGCTCCGTGAGGAGCTCGTGCGATCGATGCAGCGCTACCCGATCCCACACGCGCTCTGCGGCGACTTCAACGTCGCGCCCTTCGAAGACGACGTCGCGCGCCCGCAGGAGTTCGAGGGCGGCGTCCTCGCGAACGACGAGGTCCGCGCCGCGCTCCGAGCGATCGCCGACGTGGGCCTCGTCGACGTCTTCCGCCCCTTCCATCCGCAAGGCGGTGTCTACTCGTGGTGGGACTACCGCGGCGGCGGGTTCGAGCGGGGCAACGGCCTCCGTATCGATCACATCTACGCGAGCCCCGAGCTCGCGGCGCGCTGCATCGGCGCCATCGTGGACCGCGAGGAGCGGCGCGGCACGGCCCCCTCCGATCACGCGCCCGTCGTCGCCGAGTTCGACTGGTGGGTGGACTGAGGCGCCCGCCGTCGCGAGCGCCTCGGCCGGGCCTCAGCGGCCGGTGAAGTTCGGCTTCCGCTTCTCGACGAAGGCGCGCGTCCCTTCGCGCATGTCCTCGGAGCGGAAGAGCTCGCCGAAGGAGCGCACCTCGATGGCGTTCGCCTCGGGGAGCGGGCGATCGGCGCCCTCGCGGATGGCGCTCTTGGCGGTGGCGACCGCGATCGGGCCACGCGTCGCGATGGTCTCGGCGAGCTTCTTCACGTTGGGGAGGAGCTCGTCGGGCTCGTGCACCTTGTTCACGAGTCCGATGCGGAGCGCTTCTTGCGCGTCGATCATCTCCCCTGAGTAGATGAGCTCGCGCGCGATGCCGGGGCCGACGCGGCGCGGGAGGCGCTGGGTGCCGCCGAAGCCCGGGATGAGGCCGAGCGTGACCTCGGGGAGGCCGAGCTTGGCCTTGCTCGACGCGTGGATGAAATCGCAGGCGAGCGCGAGCTCGCAGCCGCCGCCGAGCGCGAAGCCGTTGACCGCCGCGATGACGGGGCAGCGGAAGCGCTCGATCTCGGAGAAGACGCGGTGCCCCGTCGCAGCGAACTCTTCCGCCTCGCCCGTCGACATCTGCGTCATCGCCGCGATGTCGGCGCCGGCGACGAAGGCCTTCCCCTCGCCCGTGAGGATCACCACGCGCGTCTCCTCGCGCGACGCGAGCGCCTTGAACGTCGCCTCGAGCTCGAGGAGCACGTTCACGTCGAGCGCGTTGAGGCGCTCGGGGCGATCGATGGTGACGATGCTGATGGCGCCTTCGTGCTCCACTCGCACGTTCTTCTTCTCGGTCATCGGTCCTTCCTCTCGTCGTGTCCATCCGCGGGCGCGCCTTCGAAGAGCGCTTCGACCAGCGCGGCCGCCTTCGCATACGGATCTTCGCCGCCGCGGACGGCGTCCTCGGCGCGCGTGAGGCGTTCACCGAGACGTCGCTCGGCCTCCGCCCAGAGCATCTCCTGGTAGACCGCGCGGAGCTCTCGCACCCGGCGCGCGGCGCGGCGGAGCTCGCCTTCGCCCGTGACCTCGAGGTGGGCGCGGTGCGCCTCGCAGCGGGCGAGGAGATCGGCCACGCCGCGTCCCTCGGCCGCGATGGTCTTCACCACGGGCGGCGACCAGCTCCCGGCCTTCTCCTCGGGCTTGGCGCGGAGGATGGCCATCGCCGCGGAGTGCCCGTGGGGGCCGGCCTTCTGCGCCGCCCGCATGAGCGCGCCCATGCCGATCATCTGTTCGAGGTCGGCGACGGCGCTGTCCGCCCCGTCGCGATCGGCCTTGTTCACGCAGAAGACGTCGGCGATCTCGAGGATGCCGGCCTTGATGGCCTGGACGTCGTCGCCGAGCCCGGGCGCCACCACCACGATGGTGGTGTCGGCCATCTGCGCGATCTCGAGCTCGTCCTGCCCCACGCCGACGGTCTCGACGACGATGACGTCGAAGCCGGCCGCGTCGAGGACGCGGATCACGTCGCCCGAGCTTCGGGAGAGCCCGCCGAGGTTCCCGCGCGTGGCGAGCGAGCGGATGAAGACCCCCTCGTCGAGGAAGTGCTGCTGCATCCGGATGCGATCGCCGAGGATGGCGCCGCCCGTGAACGGGCTCGTAGGATCCACCGCCACGACGGCCACCTTGAGATCGCGCGCGCGGAGCTCGCCCACGAGGCGGCCGACGAGCGTGCTCTTGCCCGCTCCCGGGGTGCCCGTGACGCCGAGGACCCACGCCTTGCCCGTATGCTCGTGGAGCTTCTTCAGGACCTCGAAGTAGGGCTCGCGTCGGTCGTCGACGAGGCGCATGGCGCGCGCCACGGCGCGAGCCTTCCCGGCGACCACGTCCTCCACGAATCGATCGATGGCTTCGCTCGTCGTCAACTTGGCCTCACAGCTTCGAACCAGGAACGAAGGGATGGCTTGAGGAGAGCCCCCCGTCCACCGCAATGGCCTGCCCGTTCACGTACGAAGACTCGTCCGAGAGGAGGAAGGCGACGAGCGCGGCGATCTCGTCCGGCTCGCCGGCGCGGCCGAGCGGGTTGAGCTGGCCCACGCGATCGCCCTTCCCGGCGCGGCGAGCCGCGTCGAAGAGGAAGCTCGTCATCCCCGTCTCGACGAGGCCGGGGCAGACGGCGTTCACGCGGATCCCCGTGCCGCGCAGATCGTGGGCGGCGCCCTGCACGAGCGCGATGACGCCGGCCTTGCTCGCGCTGTAGTGGACGGGGCCCGCGGCCGCGCGGAGGCCGGCCACGGAGGCCGTGCAGACGACCGCGCCGCCGCGCCCCTCGGCCCGGAGGTGCCGCGCGATGGCCCGCACGAAGAGGAACGTCCCGCCGAGGTTCACGTCGAGGACGCGCCGGAACTCCTCGTAGGGCGTCTCCTCGAGGCGGCGGAGGCCGCCGAGGATTCCCGCGTTGGCCACGGCGCCGTCGAGCCCGCCGAAGGCCTCGATGGCCGCTCCGAACGCCGCGTCGACGAAGACCTCGTCGGAGACGTCCCCCACGAGATGGGGCATCCCGAGCTCGGAGGCGATCGCTCTGACGCACGGGTCGCGATCGACGAGCATCACCTTGGCGCCTTCGCGCACGAGACGCCGCGCGATCGCCGCGCCGATGCCGGAGGCCGCCCCGCTCGAGACGACGCGCTTGGTGTCGAGTCCCTGCATGCGCGGTCACTCTACGGGAGCGCGCGCCCCCGCGCGACGCCAGGTCCCCCAAAAGCGAAGAGCCCTCGCGAGGAGGGCTCTTGGTGGGCGATGCTGGATTTGAACCAGCGACTTCCTCCGTGTGAAGAAGGCACTCTACCCCTGAGTTAATCGCCCGGTGGTGACCGAAGTCGGTCCCCGTTTGGTGTGGGGCAGGCTCTATAGCGCGAGCCTCGCCCCTCGGCAACGATTATCAATCACCCTTCTGCCCGAGCTTCTCTCGGAGCAGGTCGGCGAGCGTGCCGAAGCCCTGACGGCTGGTCTCGCGGCGGTAGTCCTTGACGGCCTTCCGCTCCTCGTCGACCTCCTTGGCCCGCACGGAGCACTTGAGGCCGCCGTCGCGATCGACGCCGACGACCTTCACGTCGAGCTTGGCGCCCGGGACGAGGTTCTTCTTGGCCTCGCCGCCGCCGAGCTCGCGGTTGCTGATGTAACCGCGGCCGCGCTTGCCGAGCACGCCCTCGACCTGGACGAGGACGCCGTGGTGCTCCACGCGCTCGATGACGACCGTGATGTGGTCGCCCTGCTTGGGCGGGCGCTTGAGGCTGCCCGGCTCGAGCTCGCCGGCCTTGAGCTTCTCGGCCTCGGCCGGGCTCAGCTTGGAGAGCGAGATGCGACGCTGCTTGGGATCGACGCGATCCACGAGCACCGCGATCTCGTCGCCCACCTTCACGGCCTGCTTGGCGTGCTTGACGTCGCGCCCGCCGAGCTCCGAGACGTGGAGGAGGCCGTCGATGCCGGGGGCGAGCTCACAGAACGCGCCGAACTCCGTCGTGCGGACGACCTTGGCGATCTGGAAGTGCCCTTCCTTGATGATGTCGGCGTGCGCCGCCCAGGGATCGGGGAGGCAGCGCTTCACCGAGAGCGAGAGCTTGCCGTGACGCTCCTTGCGGGTGATCGGGCGGACCTCGATGACCTCGACCTGGACGACGTCGCCGCGCTTCACCTCGTCGGAGGGCTTCACGCCGCGGTTCCAGCTGAGCTCGCTCGCGTGCACCAGGCCCTCGACGCCGCCGCCGATGTCGACGACCACGCCGAAGTCCTTCACGTCGACGACGCGGCCCTCGAAGCGCTGGCCGACCTCGAGGGTCTTGAAGCGCTCGCGGACGACGCGGCGACGCTCGCGCTCGAGGAGCGCGCGGCGCGTGACGACGAGGCTACGGCCGGAGCCCTTGGCGGGCGGGAGCGTGAACTCGAGCTTCTTGCCGACGAACTGGTTCGGGTCCTCGATGGGCTCGAAGGACATCCCGCTCGCCGGGCAGAAGCAGCGCACGCCGTCCACGAGGACGTCGAAGCCCCCCCGGTTGAAGCCGAAGACGAGGCCCGTGACCGAGGCCTTCTGCCCGCGGAGCGCGCGGAGACGCGCCTTGACCAGGGGCTTTTCGACCTTGCGGTTGAGGATGGCGACGTGCCCGCTCTCGGACACCGAGACGACGCGGCCGCGGAAGATCGACCCGACCGCGGGGCTGGTCTCGGCGAGCGGCGGGAGCTGATACTCGGCGACCTCGGGCGGGAGCTCGACGGCCGCGACCGTCCCGGCCGACGACTCGTCCTCGTCGTGCTCCTCCTGCTCCTCCTGGGCCTCCGACGCCGGGGCCTCGGGGGACTCGGCCGGCGCGGCGGATTCTTCGGAGGCCTCCGCCTCGGTCGTCTCCTCCGACACCTCGGCCTCCGCCGCGGCGGCCGCCTCGGCCTCCTCCTGCGCGGCGGCCTCGGACTCTTCCTCGGTCTCGTGCTCGGCCTCGATCTCGGCGATCTCGGCGGGCTCGAAGGCGTCCATCACGGCGAGGGCCTTGCCGAAGAGGTCGACGAAGGCGACCCCGTCCTCGACGCGCACGACGCTGCCGGCGACGATCTCGCCCGCGCCGAAGGCGTGCTTGCGCTCACCACCCTCGAAGAACGCGGCGAACGCGCCCGCCGACTTCTCCTGCGCGGCGGCACCCTCGCCCTCGGGCTTCTTGCCCTTCTTCTTGCGGCGACGACGCTTCTTCTTGGGGCCCTTCTCGCCCTCGCCGTCGACGGCTTCCGCCTCACCCGCTTCGGCAGCGTCGTCGGCGTCGTCGGACGCCCCCTCTTCGGGCGCCTGCGATTCCACCGCCGGCGTCTCCTCGCGAGCGCTCGATTCGGCCTGCGCGGTCGGCTCGGCCGACGCGCCCGTGGGTTCCGTGGCGGGCGCGTCGGTCTCCTTCGACTCGTCGCGCTCGGTGGATTCCTGATTCGACATTCCTAACGAGACCTCACCCGTGGTTCGGGCAGTTGTGATGCCTTGCCGCGCCCGTCGTCGACGAAGACGCGGCTGGCGCATATGGAGGGCGCCAGCGTAGGTTCGAGAAAAGATCGCGTCAAGCCGAGCGGGAAAGCCAGAGACGCCGCGCGGCGATGGATTTACCACCGGCCTGTGCTGCGCTACATCACGGTTCGAGATGAGTGAACGTCCACCGGACCGACGAAGCGAGGCGCGCGCCCCGATCGAGCTGAAGGTCGAGTACAAGCGGCTGAATTCCTTCTTCGCGGACTACACGCGGAACATCAGCCGCGGGGGGACATTCATCCGCACGAACAAGCCGCTCGACATCGGCACCGAGTTCGTCTTCAAGCTCATCGTTCCCCACATGGACGAACCGCTCGCCCTACGCGGCAAGGTCCAGTGGACGGTGCCGGCCGAACAGGCCACCGACGAGCAGCCGGCGGGCATGGGCATCGGCTTCGTCTACCGCAACGAAGCCGAGCGCGAGCGGATCGAATCCCTCGTCGAGGATCTCATGGTGCAGAGCCTCGGGCCGGTCATCTACGAGAAGCTCATGAAGCGGCGCGATCAGCTCGCTTGATTCGTCTGCGAAGCCGCGCACCTGCGTTGACAGCCGGGGCGCGGAGGGCTACGTCGGGCCACACGAAAGCGGCGTGTTTCGCCGCCCCGAAGGAGAGCCCATGACCACCCCTAGCGAGTGCCGCGAGAAGCTGGCCGACCTGGAACAGCGCCTGAGTGCGCTGGGGAGGTATCTTTGACGTCGACGGCCTTCGTCACACCGTCGATCGTCTGACCAACCTCAGCCTGCGCGAAGGCTTCTGGGATGACCCCGAGCGCGCGCAGCGCATCATGCGCGAGCGCGCCAACGCCGAGGAGACCGTCACCAAGCTCGAGAAGCTCACCCGTGAGGTGAAGGACTTGCTCGAGCTCCTCACCATGGTCGACGAGGATCCCTCGATGCTCGAGGAGGTCGCCGAGCAGATCCCCGCGCTCGCGGCCGGCGTCCGTGAGCTCGAGCTCAAGCGGATGCTCTCGGACAAGAACGACGACAACGACGCGATCCTCACGATCAGCCCGGGCGCGGGCGGCGTCGACGCCCAGGACTGGGCCGAGATGCTCCTCCGCATGTACCTCCGCTGGGCGGAGCGTCGCGGCTTCAAGACCGAGATCCTCTCCAAGCAGCCGGGCGACGAGGCCGGCATCAAGGACGCGACCGTCCTCGTGAAGGGGCCGTACGCCTACGGCTTCCTCCGCGCGGAGAACGGCGTGCACCGCTTGATCCGGATCAGCCCCTTCGACTCGAACGCGCGGCGCCACACGGCCTTCGCGGGCGTGAGCGTCGTCCCCGACATCAAGGACGAGGTGACGCTAGACAGCATCGTCATCCGCGACGAGGACCTCGAGGTCACGACGATGCGCTCGGGCGGCGCGGGCGGCCAGCACGTCAACCGGACGGAGTCGGCCATCCGCATCCGTCACATCCCCACGGGCTTCGTCGTGCGCTGCGACAGCGAGCGCTCGCAGCACCAGAACCGCGACATGGCGATGAAGATGCTCCGCGGCCTCCTCTACGAGAAGGAGCGGCGCGAGCGCGAGGCCGAGTTCGAAGAGGCCTTCGGCGGCGACAAGAGCGAGATCGCCTTCGGCTCCCAGGTCCGCACGTACACCCTTCAGCCTTACACGATGGTGAAGGACGAGCGCACCGACCACAAGGAGACGAACGCGAACGCGGTGCTCGACGGCGAGCTCGACGAATTCATCGAGACCTGGCTGATGCAGTCTTCGGATCGCAAGCAGGCCAAGAAGAAGAAGCCGAACGAAAACGAAGACGCCTGAGCGCGTCCCCCATCGACCAAGGAGTAGAGAGTGGCGAGCGAATCGGAGCTCCGAGAGGTGCGCGCGAAGAAGGCCGAAAACCTGCGCGCGCTCGGCCGTGAACCGTTCCCGAACGATCTGCGTGTCGACGCCGAGCTCGAAGCGAAGCGGCGGCGGCTCGCGGAGATCTCGGCGAGCGAGGAGCTCCGCGCCGCGCTCCCCACCGAGGACGAGCTGCCGGAATCGCCGGAGATCTTCCCGCTCTACGGCCGCGTGATGGCGAAGCGCGGACCCTTCCTCGTGATCCGCACTCCGTACGGCGACGTCCAGGCGCTCGTGCGCAAGGACGCCGTGGATCCACAGAGCGCCGCGGAGCTCGAGGAGCTCGACCTCGCCGATCACGTCTTCGTCGAAGGCCCCGCCATCAAGACGAAGACCGGCGCCCTCGCCCTCCGCGCCGATCGCTATCGCCACGTGTCCAAGGCGATGCTCCCGCCGCCCGCCAAGTGGCACGGCCTCAAGGACGTCGAGAAGCGCTACCGCGAGCGTTACGTCGATCTCTTCGCGAACCCCGAGGTCGCCGAGACCTTCCGGGCGCGCGCCACCGTCGTGAAGGCCCTCCGCCGCTTCCTCGACGAGCGCGGCTTCCTCGAGGTGGAGACCCCGCTCCTCCACTCCGTCCGCGGCGGCGCCACGGCCAAGCCCTTCCGCACGCACCACAACGCGCTCGACCTCGAGCTCTACCTGCGCATCGCGCCCGAGCTCTATCTCAAGCGCCTCCTCGTGGGCGGCTTCGATCGCGTCTACGAGCTCGGCCGCGCCTTCCGCAACGAAGGCATCAGCACGCGCCACAACCCCGAGTTCACGATCCTCGAGTTCTACATGGCCTACGCCACGTACGAAGAGCTCATGGATCTCGGGGTCGAGCTCTTCCGCGCGGTCGATCGGGCCGTGCGTGAGGCGCACCCGGCGGTGGTCGGCGAGCGGTCCTACGACCTCGACGCGGAGTGGAAGCGCATCTCGATCGTCGACGCGCTCGTCGATCGCCTCGCGCGCGCCGGCGTCGGCGACATCCCCAAGACCAATTGGAGCGATGTCCTGAGCCCCGAGGTGCTCGACGACGACGCGAAGCTCGCCCAGGCCTTCGAGGTGATGCTCGGCCGCGTCGACGCGGTCACGCAGAAGCAGCTCGCCGCGGCCCGCAACTACGGCGAGCGCCTCTTCCTCCTCTACGAGCTCCTCGTCGAGCCCGAGCTCGAGCGGCTCTATCGCACCCCCGACGAGACGCGCTCCGTGCCGGTCTTCATCACGCAATATCCCTTCGAGGTCTCTCCGCTCGCGAGGCGCAACGACGCAGATCCGCGCTTCACGGATCGCTTCGAGCTCTTCATCGCGGGGCGCGAGGTCGCCAACGCCTTCAGCGAGCTCAACGATCCCGACGACCAGGCCGCCCGCTTCCGCGATCAGCTCGAGAAGGCCGCGCGCGGTGACGAGGAGGCCATGGACTTCGACTCCGACTACATCCGCGCGCTCAGCCACGGCATGCCGCCGGCGGCGGGCTTCGGGCTCGGCGTCGATCGGCTCGTGATGACGCTCTGCGGGATCGCCTCGATCCGCGACGTCCTCCTCTTCCCGCTCCTTCGGCCCGAGGTGGAGTGACCGCCCGCGTCCTCGTCGCGACCGCACTCTGTCTTGCTTGGGTGACGGCGATCGTCGTCGACGCGCTCCTCGGTGTGAGCGCGTCGCAATCGCCCGCCCGCCTCGCCGAGCTGCTCTCCGTCGAAGGGTTCGGCGTCGCGTTCGAACGCGGCCTCGGCTCGGCGCTCGGTGCGCTCGGCCTCCTCACGACCTTCGCCGCCGCGCGCATGCGCCGCGGGCGTCCGGGGCGCATGCGCCTCGCCCTCCTCGGCCTCCTCGGCGTCCTCGCCTTCGTGGTGCGCATCGGCTCGGCGTACCTCCTCGATCTCGCCGTCCGGCAGACGCTCGAGGCGCGCATCAGCCTCGACTTCGGCGCGAGCGCCCTCTTCTTCACCCTCGACGAGTCGCAGGCGCTCCTCCTCCGCGCCTCGCTCGCCGGGCGGGGCGGCCTCGACCTCCTCGCGCTCGGCTTCGTGATCGGCGCCTGGAAGCTCGTGCCCGA
>JAAYBZ010000170.1 GCA_012744445.1 Myxococcales bacterium
CAGATCGCGCGCCGCGGCGCATTCTCCGTCGAATTCAAGCAGACCGGCCTCTTCGTCGAGCCCAACGACGAGCTCCTCTCCTCGCTCGAGCGGCTCTTCGGCCGGCGCGTGAGCGAGCTCCGTTGAGACGCGCGCCCCCGCCTTCGAGCCTCGACGAGCTCCTCGCGCGCGCGAAGGATCTCGCCGGCCGTCGCGTCGCCGATCTCGCGGCGCAGCTCGGCGCGGGCCTTCCGAGCTCCACCACGCACGGCAAGGGCTTCGTCGGCGCCCTCGTCGAGGCCGCGCTCGGCACCACCGCCGGGAGCAAGAGCGAGCCGGACTTCGTCGAGCTCGGCGTCGAGCTCAAGACCATCCCCCTCGATCCCACGGGCGCGCCGCGCGAGTCGACCTTCGTGTGCACGGTGCCGCTCGCCGAGATCGCCGAGCTCGAGTTCGAGGAGTCGCCGCTCTGGAAGAAGCTCGCGCGCGTGCTCTTCGTGCCCGTGGAGGCCGACGGCCCGCTCGGGGAGCGCCGCTTCGGCGCGAGCTTCCTCTTCGAGCCCACGGCCGACGAGCGCGCCGCCCTCCGTCGGGATTGGGATCTCCTCGCCGGTCTCCTCTCCACCGGCGCGGTCGACTCGATCGACGCGAGCCTCGGCGAGGTCGTGCAGATCCGCCCCAAGGGGCGCAACGCGAGCGATCGCGTGCTCGTCGCGCTCGGCGACGAGGGCCTCGAAGAGACGCGCCCGATGGGCTTCTATCTACGTACGCGCTTCACCGGCGTCGTCGTCCGCACGCGCCTCGGCCTCTGACGGCGGCGCGTCGAAGTCGGTGAGGATGGTGACGCCCGTACCCGCCGCCTGGGTGCGCACCACGGCGGCGAGCCCGCGCATCGCGAGCACGTCGTCGGCGTCACCCGCGAGGACGAGCTTGCCGTGCCCCTGACGCGCCATCGGCGCGATGAGCGTGCGCACCAGCGCCGCCCGCGCGAGGATCTTGTCGCCTCGCCCACGACCGCCCCCGACGAGCCGCGCCTCGACGATGCACGCGCCCGCGCGCGTGATCTCCGCGAGCCGATCCCGACATCGACGCGCGAAGGTCTCGGGGATCTCGTTGGAGCGTTGCCGGAGGACCAAGAGCTCGGCGCCGGTTCGGCGGACGGCATCCGCGTGATGTGCCGACGACGCGCCCGCCTCGGCGACGACGACACCAATTCGACCGTAGGGTTGAGTCATCCCAAGACGGGTTACGTCCGCCCACCCCGGCACATTCCTCCGCGGACGCGCCGGGCGAGTCCTTGACCACCACCGAGGTGGCTGTTAACTAGGGGCTCCCGACGGTTTCGCCGATGCCAGCGGGCCGTTAGCTCAGTCGGTAGAGCAGTGGACTTTTAATCCAACGGTCATAGGTTCGATCCCTATACGGCCCACCCTGTCCCCATCGTCTAGAGGCCCAGGACTCCGGCCTTTCACGCCGGCAACCCCGGTTCGAACCCGGGTGGGGACGCCAAACGAGAGAACCCGCGCCATCCTCGAGGTGGCGCGGGTTTTCGCTGTCGGGTGTTTCGGCCGTGATAGAAGGCGGCGATGACCCAGGAATTCACCCGTCTCTCGTACGAGATGCGCGGCCACGTCGCGCTCATCGGTCTCCACCGCGAAGACAAGCTGAACGCCTTCGACGTCACCATGCTCCGCGAGCTCGGCCTCGCGATGAAGCGCTACGAGGAGGACGACGAGGCGCGCTGCGCCGTCCTCTTCGCGCACGGGCGAAGCTTCACGGCAGGCCTCGATCTCGCCGAGGTCGGCCCGCACGTCCGCGGCGGTGGGGGCCTCTTCGACGACGGAATCGATCCGCTCTCGCTCCACGGCACGCTCCGCAAGAAGCCGCTCGTGACGGTGGTCCACGGACACTGCCTCACCATCGGCATCGAGCTCCTCCTCGCCTCCGACATCGGCGTGGCCGAGGAGAGCGCCGTCTTCGGTCAGATCGAGATCAACCGCGGCATCTTCCCCTTCGGCGGCGCGACGCTCCGCCTCCCCCTCGTCGCCGGCTGGGGCAACGCGATGCGCTGGCTCCTCACGGGCGATCGATTCGACGCGAAGGAGGCGCACCGCATCGGGCTCGTGCAAGAGGTCGTCCCGAACGGCCAGGGCCTCGACGCGGCGCTGCGCATCGCCGAGACCGTCGCCAAGCGCGCGCCGCTCGGCGTACAGGCGACGCTCGAGAGCGCGCGCCTCTCCGTCCTCGAAGGACAGAAGGCCGCCATCGAGGCGCTCCTCCCCATGGCGCGTCGGCTCATGGACACCGAGGACGCGGCCGAAGGCCTCCGCTCGTTCGTCGAGCGCCGCGAGGCCGAGTTCAAGGGCCGCTGAGTCAGCGCTTCTTCAAGAAGGCGCCCACCGCGGCCTTCATCTCGTCGGAGCGGAAGCGCTCGGCGAGCTCGTCCGCTTCGGCGGCGAGCGCCTCGTCGAGCGTGCGATCCTCGCCTTCGCGGAGCAGGCGCTTGCTCGCCTGGACGGCGCCGGGCGGGAGCGAGGCGAGCTCCCGCGCGATGGCGAGCACCTCGTCCATGAACGAGGCGGTGGGGAAGACCCGCGTGACGAGGCCCCACCGCTCGAGCGTCGCCGCGTCGTAGCGCGCGCCGCCGAGGAGCATCTCGCTCGCCCGCTGGCGCCCCATGAGGCGCGGGAAGGTCACCGAGCTGCCGTACTCGGCGCAGAGCCCGAGCTTGGAGAAGGGCGTGGTGAGCTCGGCGCGCTCGCTCGCGTAGACCATGTCGAAGGCCGGGAGGATCGTCACGGCCATGCCCACGGCGAGCCCGTCCACCGCGGCGAGGAGCGGCTTGGGGAAGGCGCGGAGGCGCTGCCCGAAGCGCGAGAGGCTCTCCGGCATCCGAGACGTCTTCGAGACCTCCATCAGCACGGCGAGGTCGATGCCGGCGCTGAAGATGCCGCCTCGCCCGGTGAGGACGACGACGCGGAGATCCTCGCGGGCCTCCGCCTCGTCGAGGGCGTCGAGGATGCCCTCGGCGACGGGGACGGTGATGCAGTTGCGCTTCTCGGGGCGGGCGATGGCGAGGACGCGGACGCCGCCCTGATCGTCGATCTCGAGGCCTTCGATCGGGCTCATCCGCCTACGCTACCAGACCACGAGGCGACGCTCAGCTCCCGTCTCCGCTCCGACGCTCGGTCCGCTCGCTCCGGCGCTCCTGCCGCTCGAGCCGCTCCTCGACGCGCCGCTCCGGGAAGGGCGCGGGCTGCGGTCGCGGCGCGCCGAAGCGCCGCGTCGCCGAGAGGCTGAGCTGGATGCTCCGGATGCCGTACTCGCCGCCGCAGCCGGTCTTCACGGTCACGCCCGGCGCGCAGCGCTCTTCGTCGTGCCGCACGTACTTGCCGATGTGCGTGTAGAGCGTGGCGAAGTCGAGATCGACGTGGCGGAGGCGCAGCCCGAGCCCGCCGCTCACCGAGCCCGACACGCCCGGCGGCGGGTTGAAGTACTGGAGCCCTCGCACCGAGGTGGCGCTGACGCCGCGCGAGATCCCGAGGCGGAGCGAGAGCCGCTCGCTGGCCTTCATCTCGGCGCCGAGGCGGAGGGTGTGGACGTTCCGCTGGTAGAAGGGGACCTCGAGCGGATCCTTGGAGAAGGCGTTCTCGAAGATCTGCACGCGGTTCGCCTCCTGGTGGAGCTGCACGCGGTAGTCGATGGCCACGAGGAGGCGCTCGCCGTAACCGAGGAACGCGAAGCCGGCCTGGAACGCGTGCGGCGAGTACCACGTGGTCTTGAGGGCGATGTCCGAGAGCACGACGCCGGGCATGAGCTCGACGTCGGTCGTGCCGCTCATCGGGATCGCGACCTTGGTGCGATACGTCAGGCCGAACGAGACCCAGTCGACGAGGCGCACGTGGAGGCCGAGGAGCCCCCCCGGGTAGCCCACGCCGCTGAGGTTCTGGTCGACCCACGCCCACTGCCCGCGATCGGCGAAGATCTCCTGGTAGATCTCGGAGCTCTGCGTGGCGAACGGGACTCGGAGCGCGACGCCCATGCTCACGCGATCGTGGAGCTGCACCGAGGCCGCGAGGGAGCTCTCGATGGCGAAGAAGCGCACCGAGATGTCCCGCGGCTCGTCGAGCGGCTGCCCCGACACGGCCGAGAGCGCTTCGAAGCCGGAGGAGTAGCCGGTGGTGCTGTAGATGCCCGCCCCGAGCACCCAACGCGGGCCCGGACGATACGCCGCGAAGCCGCTGACCATGGGGCCGAAGCCGCGCGAGGTGCTCCGCGTGTCGGGGCCTTCGACCGGCGCCCACTGCTTCACGAAGATCGGCTGGAAGGTGAGCTGGAGCGCGCCCTTCTCGAGGAAGACGAGGTTCGCCGGGTTCACCACGACGGCCGCGGGGGAGTCGAGCCACGCCGTGCCGGTGCTCCCGAGGCCGACGCTCCGGGCGTCGAAGGCGCTCGGCTCGGTGTTCGCGGCCGCGCCGTTCGCGATCGCGAAGACCAGGAGCGCGGCGAACGCCGTGGTGCGAGGAGCCCGAATCACGTATCCAACCTACGGTGTCCTTCCTTGGTGCTTCCGCAACGATGGAGCCTTTCTCCCAGCCTGCCCATCCGTGCGGGGCACGCAAGTGATGGAGAACGCGCGGAATTGCCGAAACCTGTGCCCTCGGACGCCCATTTCGCCCTATCGTGTTACAAGGTCTGGACCACCCAGGGATCACCCCACCACGTCATCGAGGAAACATGTCGTTCAAAGCAACGCGATTGGCTCTCCCCCTCCTCTTCACCCTCGGCCTCTTCACGGCCGCTGGCTGCGGACCGAAGCCCATCGAGTTCGGCGGTAGCGCGCGCACCGCGGGCGTCGACGGCAAGATCGAGTGGAAGAAGCTCAGCGCCGACACGCGGCTGGTGAAGACGAGCTTCAAGTTCCTCCCGCCGCCCAACCGCATCCACGAGGCGGCGACCGTCTACGTCCTCTGGTTCATCCCCGAGAACGCCCCCGCCACCAAGGCCGGCACGCTCGTCTACGATCCGAACTCCCGCAAGGGCCACCTCGAGGCCACCACGGCCGTGTCGCGCTTCGAGGTGCTCCTCACCGCCGAGCGCGTGAACACGGTCGGCGGCCCGAGCGAGCACGTCATCGCGCGCAAGAAGGTCGTCCTCGAGTGATCGGCGCGCCGAGGCCCTCGCCTCGGCCCCTCAGCCGAAGAATCGAACGTTCCGGTCGATCGGCTCCCGCGCCTGGCGCGCGCGATTGGCCGGGACGCTCTCGTCCTCGTAGCCGATCGAGATCCCGCAGAGGATCCGGAGATCGTCCGGGATGCCGAGGATCTCGCGCGTGATCTGCTCGTGCGAGGCGAGCGCCGCCTGCGCGCACGAGCCCACGCCGCGCGACCAGAGGGCGAGCATCAAGGTCTGGACGTACATGCCCACGTCGAGCGCCACGCCGACGTCGAAGCTCTCGTGCATGCAGACGAAGGCCGCGTGGGGTGCGCCGAAGAACTCGTAGTTGCGGACGATCGCCTCCGCGCGCCCCTGGACGTCGTCGCGCGCGACGCCCATCGCGCCGTAGAGCACCTGGGCGCACTCGATCTGGAGCCGCCGGTAGTCGCCCTCGAAGCGGAAGACGGGGAGCCCCTTGCCGCCCGTGGCGATCGCGGCGCGCGTCGCCTCGATCATCCGGCGGGAGAGCTCGTCGCGCACCTCGCCCGAGGCGACGAACACCCGCCAGGGTTGGATGTTGCAGTTGCTCGGCGCACGCTGGGCGAGCTCGAAACACTCGCGCAGCACCTCGTCCGGCACCCTTCGGCTCGAAAAGCCACGCACCGAGCGGCGCGTGGACACGACCTCGTCGAAATCCATGCCGGAGCGTAGCACCCTGGCGGATTGTGCGACGCCCCGGGGAGCATTAGGTTTACCGAATGATCGCGCCCTCTCGGCAGCGTCTCCAGGTCGACGAACGAAGGACGCAGCTCCTCGACCTCGCCATCCAGCTCTTCGGCGGGCGGAGCTACGAAGACATCTCCATCGACGAATTCGCCAAGAAGGGCGGGATCTCGAAGGGGCTCCTCTACCACTACTTCCCGTCCAAGCGCGCGCTCTACGTGGCCGCCGTCGGGCGCGCCGCCGAGCAGCTCCTCGAGAAGACCCACGTCGACGGCGGGGGCGCATCCGCGAGCTCGCTCGAGACCGTGCGCCGCGGCCTCGACGCCTACCTCGCCTACGTCGAGGAGCACGCGGCCGCCTACGCCTTCCTGCTCCGGAGCGGCATCGGGAGCGACGCCGAGGTCGCGGGCCTCGTCGAGGCCACGCGCGACGCGTTCGCCAAGCGCATCGGCGCCGGCCTCGGCCTCACCGAGCACGACGCCGAGGGGCGGATCCTCGTGCGCGGCTGGGTGGGCTTCGTCGAGGCGACGAGCCTCGCCTGGGCCGAGTCGCCCTCGGGCATCACCCGCGAGCGCCTCGCCGAGCTCATCCTCGGCGCCTTCGCGGCGGGCGTGCAGCTCGTCAAGCACAAGTGAAGCGACTCGCCTCCACGCCCGTCCCAAGCCGATGAAGCTCCGCCTCGCCCTCCTCGCCCTCGCCGCCTCGATCGCCTCGAGCGCCGCGCTGGCGAACGAACACGAGATCGCGGCCCTGATGCGTCTCGGGAGCGAGGCCAGCCTCTCGGTGGGCGGGCCGCTCGACGGGAGGCTCGAGCGGAGCGTGGCCATCCCCGACAAGGGCCCCGGCTTCGAGCGCCCGAGCGCCCGTCGGCCGGAGGCGCGCTTCGGCACGGTGGAGATGGTCCGCGGGCTCGTCCGCGCCGCGCGCGCCGTCCACGAGCGATATCCAGGCGGCACGCTCATCGTCCACGACCTCAGCCTCGAAGGTGGCGGCCCCATCGCACGCCACGAATCGCACCAAGCCGGCCGCGACGTCGACGTGCTCTACTACCTCCTCGACACCGAGGGCCGCCCGACGCGCTCCGTGGGCGCCATCCTCGGCCCCGACGGCCGCGGCGTGGACTTCCGTAACCTCCAGGACCCGAGCGACGACTTCCACGTGGCGCTCGACGTGCCGCGCACCTGGGCCTTCCTCGAGGCGCTCGCGCTCGATCCCGAGGCAGGACTCCAGCGGGTCTTCCTCGCCGAGCACCTCCGCACCCTGCTCTTCCGCCACGCGGCTCGCGAGGGTCGTCCCGAAGCCGTGGCGAAGCTCGCCGAGATGACGTGCCAGCCGAGCACGCCGCACGACGATCACATGCACCTCCGCTTCTTCTGCAGCCCCGACGACGTGCGCGCGGGCTGCGAAGACACCCACCCCATCTATCCGTGGAGACGCGCCGCGCTCCGCAAGTTCGGCCTCGAGCCCAAGCTCCACCGTCCGCGTCCGGATCGCCCTCGCGCGAAGACCGTGAGCGCCGAGGAGGCGCGCGCCGCGGCCGGCCCGCTCCACGCCGACGTCGAGGCCTGGCTCGAGATGCGAAAGTCTTGGATGAAGCCGCCGCGGACGGGGCGAAAGTACTGCCCATGACCGAGACGCCCCACCTCATCACCGAGAAGGCCGAGTTCGAGGCCCTCCTCGAGCGCCTCGGGCGTGCCCCGCGCTTCGCCATCGACACCGAGTTCTCGCGCGAGAACAGCTACTACCCTGCGCTCGGCCTCGTGCAGATCGCGCTGGACGGTGAGGTCTCGCTCGTCGATCCGCTCGCGGTGGACGTGCGCGCGCTCGCCGAGGTCTTCCGTCGCGACGCGGAGGTGATCGTCCACGCCGGCTCGCAGGATCTCGAGATCTTCGAGGTGCGCGTCGGCGCCCTCCCCTCGCGCCTCTTCGACACGCAGCTCGCGGGCGCCTTCCTCGGACACGGGATCGCCTCGCTCGGCCGGCTCGTCCAGGAGCGCCTCGGCATCTCGCTCGAGAAGGGCGCCCAGCTCAGCGATTGGTCGAGGCGCCCGCTCCCCGCGGCGGCGCTGCAATACGCCGCGAGCGACGTCGCCCATCTCGAGGCGCTCCGCGACGACCTCGCGAACGAGCTCGAGGTGCGGGGGCGGCTCGAGTGGGCGCTCGAGCTCTGCCAGAGCCAGCTCGAGAAGTCCTACGGTCCGCCGCCCGTCGAAGAGGCCTGGTGGAAGCTCAAGGGCCGCATGCGCATGCGGCCGCGCACGGCGAAGGTGGCGCAGGTGCTCGCCGCCGAGCGCGAGCGACGCGCCCGCGAGCTCGACGTCCCGGTGAAGTGGGTCCTCTCCGATCTGCCCCTCGTCGCCATGGCCGAGAGCCCGCCGCGCTCCCTCGAGGACCTCGCGCGCGTGCGCGGCCTCGAAGGCGGGAAGGCGCGCGGGGGCGAGGGTGAGCGCCTGCTCGAGTGGGTGCGGCGCGGCCTCGCCCTCCCCGACGAGGCGCTCGTCCTGCCGGATCCCAAACCCGACGAGGGCGCCCCGCAGCCCCTCGTCTCGCTCTGCCTCGCCTGGGCCAACCACGTCGCCGAGCGCGAAGGCATCGAGCCCTCCGTCCTCGCGACGCGCGCCGACGTCGCCGCCTTCCTCGGCGCGCCACGCAGCGGCCGCCTCACCGAGGGCTTCCGATACGCCCTCCTCGGACGCGAGCTCGAGGCCATCGCCCGGGGCGACGCGGCCGTCGGCTTCGTCGACGGCGCGCTCGCCCTCTTCCACCGCGGGTGATCCGGCCGCCGATTCTGGTACCGTGGAGGCCGATGTCGGCTTCACGCCCCGTGGTGATCCTGGTCGCGCTCGCCGCCCTCTTCTTCGTGATCGGTGGCCTGCGCGCCGCGAGCTCCTTCCTCGGGCCCTTCCTCCTCGCCTGCTTCATCGCGGCGGCCACGGCGCCCTTCCTCTTCTGGCTGAGGCGCAAAGGCGTGCCCGGGAGCCTCGCCCTCCTCGCGGCCATCGTCCTCGACGTGATGGCCCTCTTCGCCGTGGGCGGCCTCTTCGCCGGCACGCTGCCTTCGGTGACGCGGCGCCTGCCCTATTACGCCACGCGCCTCACCGAGCTCGGCACCGGCCTCCTCGACGCGCTCCGCGAGGCGGGCCTGCCGGTGCGCCAGACCGATGTCCTCGAGGTCTTCGATCCCAACGTCTACATCGGCTTCGGCACGGCGTTCCTGCGCGGCTTCGGCGGCGCGCTCTCCGACCTCACGATCGTGCTCCTCATCTCCTCGTTCATCTTGGCCGAGGCCCCCGATCTGGTGGAGAAGTTCCGGAAGATCGCCCAGGGCGGGGACCGCGTGGATCGCGTCGCGCGCGGCTTCGAAGACGTGAACCGCTACCTCGAGGTGAAGAGCGTCACGAGCTTCCTCACGGGCGTCCTCGCCGGCCTCGTCTGCCTCCTCGCCGGCGTCGACTTCCCCTTCCTCTGGGGCGCGCTCGCGTTCCTCCTCAACTTCATCCCGACCATCGGCTCGATCCTCGCCGCGATCCCGCCCGTCGCGCTCGCGCTCCTCGAGCACGGCCTCGGCACGGGCGTGCTCGTCGCGGGCGGCTATCTCGTCATCAACTTCGGCATCGGCAACATCTGGGAGCCGCGGTGGATGGGCCGCACGCTCGGCCTCTCGCCCACGGTCGTGCTCCTCGCCATGCTCTTCTGGGGCTGGGTCTTCGGCCCCGTGGGCGCGCTCCTCTCGGCGCCGCTCACCATGATCGTGAAGTTCGCCGTCGCCGACTCGCCGGAGCTCGGCTGGATCGCCGACTTCATGGGCCACGACCCCGACGCCGACGAAGACGCAGGGCCGCAGGGCACCTGAACGCGCTCAGCGGCGGAGATAGGCGTCGAGCACCGCGTGCGCCGCGAGGGTGGCGTTCATCTTCCCCTTCGCGACCTGCGCCTCGAGATCGACGAGCATGCGCTTGATGGTCTCGTCGCGGTGGAGCGAGGCGAGGAGGCCTTCCTCGATCATGCTCCACATCCACTTCACGGCCTGCGCACGGCGCTTCTCCTCGAGCTCGCCCGACGCGACCCAGGCGTCACGGAGCTTCGTGATGGCGTCCCAGATCTCGCGGAGCCCGCGGCCCTCGAGCGCCGAGCAGGTGAGCACCGGCGGCTGGCCGCCCTTGGTCGCGCCCCGCATGAGCCGGAGCGCCGTGGAGAGCTCGCGCTGCGCGAGCATGGCGCGGCGCTCGTTGTCGCCGTCGGCCTTGTTGATGGCGAGGACGTCGGCCACCTCGAGGATGCCGCGTTTGATGCCCTGGAGCTCGTCGCCCGTCCCGGCGAGCATGAGCACGAGGTAGACGTCGACCATGTCGGCGACGACGGTCTCGCTCTGGCCCACGCCCACCGTCTCCACGAGCACCACATCGAAGCCGAAGGCCTCGCAGAGCAGCAAGGTCTCCCGCGTCTTGCGGTGCACGCCGCCGAGCGTCCCGCTCGAGGGCGAAGGCCGGATGTAGGCGTTGGGCTCGCGCGAGAGGCGGGCCATCCGCGTCTTGTCGCCGAGGATGCTCCCGCCGCTCACGGTGCTCGAGGGATCGATCGCGAGCACGGCGACCTTCTTCCCGTCGCCCACGAGCATCGTGCCGAAGGCGTCGATGAAGGTGCTCTTGCCCGCGCCCGGCACGCCGCTGATGCCGATCCGCGCGGCGCCGCCGGTGCGCGGCATGAGCCGGCCGAGGAGGTCCTGCGCCTCCTCGACGTGCGAGGGCTTCTCGCTCTCCACGAGCGTGATCGCCCTCGCGAGCATCGTGCGATCGCCGGCGACGATCCCCTCGGCCAGCGCGTCGACCGTCGGGCGCGCCATCAATCGCCGAGGCTCGCCTCGAGGGCGTCGAGCAATTCGATGGCCGCGTCGGCGATGACCGTGCCCGGTCCGAAGATGGCCGCCGCGCCGGCCGCGCGGAGTTCGTCGTAGTCCTGCGGCGGGATCACGCCGCCCACCACGACGAGGATGTCGTCGCGTCCGAGATCGGCGAGCGCCTTCTTGAGCTCGGGGACGAGCGTGAGGTGACCCGCGGCGAGCGAGCTCGCGCCCACCACGTGGACGTCGTTCTCGACGGCCTGGCGCGCGGACTCCTCCGGCGTCTGGAAGAGCGGCCCCACGTCGACGTCGAAGCCGAGGTCGGCGAAGGCCGTGGCGATGACCTTCTGGCCGCGGTCGTGGCCGTCCTGGCCCATCTTGGCGATGAGGATGCGGGGCCTGCGCCCGTGCTTCTCCGCGAAGGCGGCCGCGCGCTCGCGCGCCCGCATCACGCCCTCTTCCTTGCCTGCTTCGCTCTCGTACACGCCTTGGATGCTCCGGATGGTGGCCTCGTAGCGGCCGAAGACCTTCTCGAGCGCGTAGCTGATCTCGCCCACCGTGGCCTTGTGGCGCGCGGCGTCGATGGCGAGCTCGAGGAGGTTGCCCTCGCCGCGCTCGGCGGCCTGGGTGAGCGCCTCGAGCTTGGGCTGGAGGGCGCGCTCGTCGCGCTCCTCCCGCAGCCGCCGGAGCTTCTCGATCTGCGCCTCACGCACCGCGCGGTTGTCGACCTTGAGGACCTCGATGGGATCCTCCTTGTCGAGTCGGTAGGTGTTGACGCCGATGATCTTCTGACGCCCCGAGTCGATGCGGGCCTGCGTGCGCGCCGCGGCCTCCTCGATGCGGAGCTTGGGGAGGCCCGCCTCGATGGCCTTGGTCATGCCGCCGAGCTCCTCGACCTCCTGGATGTGCGCCCAGGCGCGCTGCGCGAGATCGTGCGTGAGCTTCTCGACGTAGTAGCTGCCGCCCCACGGATCGATGACCTTGGTCGTGCCGCTCTCGAGCTGGAGGTAGAGCTGGGTGTTCCGCGCGATGCGCGCCGAGAAGTCGGTGGGCAGCGCGATGGCCTCGTCGAGGCTGTTGGTGTGGAGGCTCTGCGTATGGCCCTGCGTGGCCGCCATCGCCTCGATGCAGGTGCGCGTGACGTTGTTGAAGACGTCCTGCGCCGTGAGGCTCCAGCCCGAGGTCTGGCAGTGTGTGCGGAGCGCCATGCTCTTGGGGTTCTTCGGATCGAACCCCTTGATGAGCTTCGCCCAGATCATGCGGGCGGCGCGCATCTTCGCGATCTCCATGAAGAAGTTCATGCCGATCGCCCAGAAGAAGCTGAGCCGCGGCGCGAACTCGTCGATGGCGAGGCCCGCCGCGAGGCCCGTGCGCACGTACTCGAGGCCGTCGGCGAGCGTGTAGCCGAGCTCGAGGTCCTGCGTCGCGCCCGCCTCCTGCATGTGGTAGCCGCTGATGCTGATGCTGTTGAACCGCGGCATGTGCTTCGACGTGTAGGCGAAGATGTCCGCGATGATCCGCATCGAGGGCTTGGGCGGATAGATGTACGTGTTGCGGACCATGAACTCCTTGAGGATGTCGTTCTGGATGGTCCCGCTGAGCTTGTCGGGGGAGACGCCCTGCTCCTCCGCCGCGACGACGTAGAGCGCGAGGCAGGGGAGCACCGCGCCGTTCATCGTCATCGAGACGCTCATCTGATCGAGGGGGATCCCGTCGAAGAGCGTCCGCATGTCGTAGATGGAGTCGATGGCCACGCCGGCCATGCCCACGTCGCCCATGACGCGCGGGTGATCCGAGTCGTATCCGCGGTGCGTCGCGAGGTCGAAGGCGATGGAGAGCCCCTTCTGACCGGCCGCGAGGTTACGGCGGTAGAAGGCGTTCGACTCCTCGGCCGTCGAGAAGCCCGCGTACTGACGCACGGTCCACGGCTGGCGCACGTACATCGTCGAGTACGGGCCGCGGACGTAGGGCGCGATGCCGGGCACCGTGTCGAGGTGCGAGAGGCCCGCGAGGTCCTCCGGCCCGTAGAGCGGGGAGACGGGGATGCCCTCCGGCGTCTCCCAGACCCGTTGGCCCTCCGCGCCCGCGGCGGCGGCCCACTCGGCGCGCGAGGCGCCGTCGATGCGGACGTCGGGGGCGTCGAAATCGAGCGCCGAGAAATCACGAAGCGCGCTGCTCATCGTTTTGCTCCGAGGGTGTCGTAGAGCCCGTCGAGGACGCCGAAGACGTCGGCGCCGACGTGGACGAATTGGTGGATGCCGCGATCGCGATCGCCTTCGCTCGCGGGCTTGCCGGCGAGGAGCACGACCTCGGCACCCGCCGAGGCGAGGGCCTCGGTGAGCGCGGGGAGCGCCTCGGCGTAACGCGCGTCGGGGCCGGCCACGACCGCGACGCGGGCGCCCGACTCGCGCAGCGCCTCCTGGAAGTCTTCGTTGGAGCCGAGCCCGACGGGCGCGATCGCCTGGAAGCCGCCGGCGGCGAGGAGGTTCTGCACCCAGGTGGCGCGCGCCGTGTGCTCGGCGACGGTGCCGAGGAGCGCGACGAAGGCCTTGGGCCGCTCGCCCGTGGCCGCGAGGATCGCGTCGCTTCGGTCGCGGAGCTGCTCCCAGAGCTGGGCGACGCGGCGCACACGCACCGGCTCGATGGCGACCATGGCCTCGCCGCTCACGAGGACCTCACCGAGCGAGGCGAGGTCGACGCCCTTCTGCATCGCGGCGACGGCGACCTCCACGAGGCGGCTCGCCTCGGCGGCGCGCGCGGCGTTGCTCACGTCGATGAGCGCCATGTAGCGCTCGTCGCGATCGCCCTCGCCGAAGGGTCGGCCGAGCGCCTTGCCGACGCTCCGGAGATCCGGCGTCTCGCGCTCGAGGGCGGCCTCGCCGAGGTTGGGGAACTCGTTCACGCCGAGCACCACACGCTTGCGCTTGCGGAGGTCCTTGGTGCGAGCGGCGTCGGTCTCCTCGATGCGCGAGGCGACGTAGCCGGAGACGAGGGCCTGCTGCATCCCGCCGCGGCGCTCGAGCTCGCGGAAGGCCTCCCAGGCCGCGCGCGCCATCGTCTCGGTGAGGCGCTCGATGAAGTAGCTGCCGCCGGCCGGATCGATGACCTCGCCCACCTTGGCCTCCTCGCGGAGGACGAGCTGGGTGTTGCGGGCGATGCGGCGCGCGAAGGCGTCGCTCGCGCCGTGGGCCGCGTCGAAGGGGGTGGTGGCGACGCTGTCGGCGCCGCCGACCGCCGCCGCGAAGCTCTCGGCCGTGCCGCGGAGCATGTTCACCCAGGGATCGCGCTGGCTCTTGGTGAACTCGCCGTTCCGCGCGTGGATGCGCACGTTCTGCGCGGCGGGCGAGCCGCCCGCGGCCTTGACGACCTTGGCCACGAGGAGACGGAGCGCCCGGAGCTTCGCGATCTGCTCGAAGAACTCGCCGCCCGTGGAGACGGCGAAGTCGATCTGCCGGGCGGCGCGGTCCACGTCGAAGCCCTGCTCGACGAGCTTGCCGAGGTAGGCCGTGAAGGTGGAGAGCGCGAAGGCGAGCTCGTCGACGGAGTGCGCGCCGGCCTCGGCGTAGGGCGCGGTGTCGACGCGGAGGGCGCGGAGGCCCGGGCCCGTCGCGTCGGCGAAGCGCGCGAGCTCGCGCACGTCGCGGAAGGCGCCGCGGAGGCCGCCCCGGAGCGTGCCGGCGGAGGCGAGCGCGCCGAGCGGGTCGGCGCCGAAGCTCACGGTGAGCGCCGAGGCCTCGACGCCCTTGTCCGCCGCGATCGCGAGGAAGGCGGCCGCGACGCCGAGGACGTCCTCACCGGCGGAGAGCCAGACGTCCGTCGTGCGGAGGTCGACGTCGCCGAGGGCGTGCGCGAGGTCGCCGGCCGTGAGCACGCGGAGGCCGTCCCCCAGCCCCGCTCGCAAGAAGAGCGCCTCGACGCCCCGCGCGAGGTCTTCGGCGATCTGCGCGCGGACCACGTCGGCGCGGGGATCGTCGTACTCCTGGCGGATCGTCCACCCGCGCTTCTCGGCCGAGGGGCCGCGCGTATACGGCGGGAACCCGGGCATCCCGACGGAGGCGGGATCGGGGAGATCGTCCTTGGTGTAGAGCGGCTCGAGCGGGAGCCCGCTCTCGGTCTTGCTCCTCAGCGTGTCGAAGCTCGCGCCGCGGAGATCCTTCTCGAGGAGCGCTTTCCACGCCTCGATGCCCTTGGGCTCGAAGACGTCGTCGATGCGAAACGTGGGGTCGGCCATGTTGGAAGTGCGCGTTTAACCGAACCTCCATGGGAGAGCAACGTGCGAGGGGGGCCGACCTCGTCCCTCGTGGCGCTCAGCGGTAGGGCTGGAAGGGGGCGCGGCTCCGCCGGTTCCGGTTGAGGCGCTCGAGCTCTTCCTCGGTGAAGGCGTCGTCGCTTCCGGCCGGGAGGCGCTCCGCCACGAACGCCAGGATGGCCGCGCGCGCCCGGGCGCCGACGTCGTCGTCCGAGCACTCGTCCCACATCTTGAAGATGGCCCGCCGCCGCGTCGCCGCGTCGCGATCCGAGGCCCAGGTCCGCTCGAGCCGCCCGGCGAGGCGGAGGAGCGCCCGCTCGCCCTCCTTCTCGCGGTGCTCGGCGGCGAGACGCTCGCGGAGCTCTTCGGAGCCCCGGAGCACGTAGTCGCGCTCGGCCTGGTAGGGGTCGGCGCCCCGCCGGCGATAGGCGCCGTCCGTGAGGTCGAAGGAGAAGCGCGCGCCGAGCGATTGTCCATCGCCCGAGCCGAGCTGATCGAAGTTCACGCCGTCGCGATCGGAGAAGACGATGGATCCGTCGGGGAGGATCTTCGCGGAGAAGGCGTGGCCCCGATAGACGTAGGAGCCGTCCTTGCGCGGCACGAAGCGCGGCGGCTCCTTCCGCGAGACGAAGGTCTGGGCGTTGGCCGTCTCGCTCAGGAAGCGGCTCTGGCGCGCGTTGAACTCGGCCGTGGTCTCGGTCGCGGGCCCCGGGACGTCGGCGGAGGTGTGGGCCGCGCTCGGCCCCTCCGAGGCCACGGAGGCGATCGCCACCGATCGGGGATCGAGCCGGAGCCCGCCCCGCACGCCGATCGACGTGGGACGGGGGTCGACCTGCGCCGGCTCGTCCTCGGGCTTCTCGGGCTCGGCCACGGGCGAGGGGAGCGCCGTGCCGACCGCGACGCGGGCCGGCTCCTCGCGGGTGGGTCGTGAGGGGGTCTCGCGCGGCGTGGGGACCACCACGGCCTCTTCGGGGACGACGATCGGCTCCTCCGGCTCGGCCGGGGCGACGGCCGGCTCGGGCGCGATGACCACGAATTCCACGGGCGGCGCGAGATCCTGCACCCGCGGCGCCGGCGGCACGGTCGCCGCGGCCGCCACCACGCCGCTCAGCGTGTGCACGAGCCCCGAGATCACCAGGGACCATCCGAGCGCGGTCTTGTCGTTCGCGGCGTTCATGCTTCGTCCGGCGAGACCCTCGGCCTCCCTCCCCTATGTCGATCGCGCGTGTGCAGCTTCGGTCCTGTCCGTGATTTGCTCGACTCTAGCGCCGGCGCGGCGCGAAGTAAGGTCGGAATTGCCGGAGCAGGCCTCCCGGTCGAACCCGAAACCCGTCCGTAATCTACGCGAAACCGCAGGCCGGATGTGCGACGCGGCGCGCCTTCCCCGCTCGGGCTGCATCGGACGACCTCGGTGGTTTCGCCTGCGAGCATCTCGGATCCGGGGGCCGTTGCCCCCACTTCGTGCGTCCTCGACGGTGAGACGCACGACCCCGCCGAAAGATTCCGGCCTCGAGACGGATCCGGCACCGCGTCCGCCGGGAAATCTGGACCGAGCCAGACCTACATCGACGCATCGGGACGGAGGGACCATAACTCGGGCCCATGACGGTCCGCATCGACGAGACGCCCAGCGCGCGCGTCGCTCCCCCCACCCTCCGCGCGAAGGCGATCGCCGTCTTCGCCGTGGCGCAGGTGGCGTACATGCTCTGGTCGGCCCTCGCGCGGCTCACGCCCATCGCGCTCGAGCCCTGGCAGCAGGGGATGCTCGGCGGCTTCGGCATGGCCGTCGCCCTGGCCTGGGCCGCGTTCAACGCCTACGCCGAGGGCTATCGGGGCTTCCAGCAGCGGTTCAGCCCGCGCACGGTCGCGCGCGCCGCCTACCTCGGCGAGAACCCGCGCCTCCTCGACCTCGTGCTCGCCCTGCCCTTCAGCATGGGGCTCTACTTCGCGCATCGGCGTCAGCTCATCGTGAGCTGGGTGGCGGTGATCCTCATCGCCGGGCTCGTCACGGTGGTGAAGCTCCTGCCCCAGCCCTACCGCGGCATCATCGACGGCGGCGTCGTCATCGGCCTCGGCTGGGGCCTCGTCAGCCTCCTCGCCTCGCTCGTCCGCTACCTCGCGACCGGCGAGACCGACGACCCCGCCCTCCCCGAGGGCGTGGCGGCGAACGCCTGAGCGCTCAGCGGAGCGCGCCCTGCTCGATCCACGCTCGCACCTTGGCGGCGCCGAGCACGAGCGGCGGCTCGCCGTCCGGCATCGGATCCCCGCAGATGGGCCGCTCGGCGCGCGGGATCTCCGCGTCGGACATCTTGTGGAGGAGGTACGAGCGATCGGGATCGTCCACGTCGACGAAGCGCGCGGCGATGCTCTCGCTGCAATCGCTCGTGTCGGGCGTCTCGTCCATGAGTGACCGGTAGGCGGCGTCGACGTCGCTGAAGATGAGCTTCTCGTTGGTGCCGCCCGGGACGTGGCACGAGCCGGCGCAGTAGGGTCGGAGCACGTCCTCGAAGACCTTGTCGAAGGTGATCTCCGTACCGATCGAGTCATCCACGCAGATCGGCGAGATCTTGCCCACGTGGCCCTCGTCGAAGCGCGCGAGCATGGGATCGTTGGCCTCGATCACCGGCGCGCCGCAGGCGAGCCAGTTGCGGAGCACCTCGCGGCCGTCGCGCGTGCGGATGGAGGGCACGCTCCCCTCGAAGCCGCAGCGGCCGAGATCGTAGGTGACGAATTGGTAGCCGGGGAGGTGGGCGTCGCCGACGTCGCTGCCCGAGGGCGGCATCGCGCCGATCTCCACCCACTTGAGGATGTGCGAGGCGTGATCGCGGATCCGCGCGCGGCTCCGCCCGATGCGCTTGACGAAGTCGGGATCGGGGTTGCCGTACTCGTCGACGTTGCCCACGGGGAGATCGAAGTCGAGGCCCCGCGGCGCGCCCTGGCGATCTCCGCCCTTGGCGCTCGAGGAGTGGCAGACACCCGCCGCGCACGAGCGGTGGAGGAGCGCCTGCCCGGCGTATTGCACGCGGCCCTCCGAGTCGACCGCGTAGAGATCGAGCGCCGACTCGTCGCACTCGCCGAGCTCGGGCGCGCAGGCCACGAGCGACGAGACGAGGAGCGACGCGAACGCGAGCCTCAGAACAGCCATTCGAGCCCCGCGCCGAGCCTCACCTGCGAGAGGGTGAGCGAGTACTTCCGCCGACCCGACGAGGACTCGGACTCGACGGAGGAGTTCATGAGCCAGGTGCGCGTCCAGGCGTAGCCGAGGCCCGCACGGACGGCGAAGTGCGGCTTGAGGTGGATGCGCACGTCGGCGTCGAAGCCGATGCGGAGCCCGAAGCGCGGCCCCGAGTTGGTGCGGTAGAGCTGGTTCTGCGCGACGGTGATGATGTCCTTGAAGTCGCCCCCCGGGATGAGGATGGGGGTGCCGACCCGCCCGCCGAGGAGGAGGTCCATGCGATCGGTGACGGGGATGATGCCCTCGCCGACGAAGTCGAGCGCGAGCCGTTGGCCGAAGGATCGGCTCTGGTTGCTGTCGCGCACCGAGAGCTCGTGGAAGCCCGAGTAGGCGAGGCTCCCACCGATCCGGAAGCCCGGCGTCACCCCGTGGAGGTAGCTGAGGATCAGCGCGCCGCCGAAATCGCGAAGATCGTCGCTCTCGCGGTTGGTGATGCGGTTGACCCGAACGGATTGATCGAATCGCCCCGCCTCGATCAGCGCCCCTCCACCGACGACGAGCGCCGAGGCGGCCGCTTCGCGAGGGGCCTCGGTCTTCTTCTTGGACTTGCCTTGGGCTTGGGCGACACCCGTGGCGCTCGAGAGGACGAGGAGGAGGAGCCAGAGCGTGACTGGACGCATGGGGCGAATCCTATCCCCAGGCGGCGAGCGGGTGGAACCCCGAAAAGGGCGACGGGCGTCACGCGATGGGGTGCCTCTTGTGCAGGGCGCCACTCCAAGCCTACCCTCGGACGCGGATCCATGGCCACTCGCAACATCCTCTCGCGCGCTGTCCTCGGATGTGTCCCGGCGCTCCTCTCCCTCGCGCTCGCTTCCTGCGCCGTCGACCCCGCCTTCGATCCGAAGAGCCCTTCGCGAGGTCCCGGTCAGTTCGTCGGCCGCGATGCGCCGCTCAACGAGGTCTTCTCCGGAGGGGTGAGCCCCACGCCGGCCCCCAACCCCGACCCCAACCCCGACGGCCTCTGCGACGCCGACTGCCACGCGTACTGCGAGTCGCTCGATCTGCAGAACCCGGTCGACGTGGCCCTCTGCCCGTCCATCTGGGGCGTAGGCAAGGCCACGCGGCCCATCGACGAGGTCGAGGCCTGCCGGCGCCTCTACGCCGATCTCGCCGGGTATTTCCCCTCGCTCTACGAGATCGAGCGGAGCTGCGTGGGCCAGGATCTCGGTGAGGTCGCGCGGCGCATCATCCGCACGCAGGACTACGTCGACGTCCAGCGTCGCCTCTGGGCCGATCGGCTCCGCTACAACGACCTGGTCGTGAACGTCGAGCGCATCTTCGACGCCGACGACGTGGTGCAGAAGACCTACCGCGGCCTCCTTCGCTACGACGAGATGGTCCACGTGATGAGCGCGCACCCCGTGCTCACGCGCCGCTACGACAGCGCGGGCGATCGCGTGGAGGCGCTCTTCGTGACCTTCTTCGGGCGCCCGCCCTTCGAGAACGAGCGCGCCGACATGGCCAAGCTCTACACGCTCTGGGTAAACGGCTACTTCGATCACCCGGTCCTCGGGGTGCGCGTCCCCGACGCCTACATCGAGCACCGCTGCGTCGACGAAGAGGGGCGCGTCGACCCGGCCACGCAGGGCGCCTGCACCAGCATCCTCTGGGGTTATTACCCCGTGATCCTCGAGCCCACCTTCCGCGCCGTGGGCAACCGTACGCTCTCGGAGAACCTCACCCGGGAGGAGTGGGAGCTCCTCCAGACGCCGGGCCGCATCCTCACCACCTTCGAAGCCACGTGGGAGCACGCCGCGGCGGAGGTGCTCCGTCAATACCTCGGCTACGACCTCACCGAGCTGCGGAACACCGTCCAGAAGCCGCTCGTCGAATATCTCTTCGCGCACCACGGCGACGTCCGCGCGCTCCACTACGCCGTCGTCACCTCGCAGATCTACCTGCAGTCCTCCAAGTGCAGCGACGAGGAGTGCGATCCCGACGCGCCCACCGAGCGCCTCCTCTTCGGCCCGCTCAAGCAGGCCGACGCCGAGGTCTGGCTCGACTCGATCGCGCGCTTCGGCGGCGAGAAGATGGGGCGCTGCGACTTCCGCATCACCAACCCGCGCGAGTGGATCGAGAGCAGCCCGTGGGGCTTCGATCTCGTCGCCAACTCGCGGTGGTCGGTCTCACCCGACGGAAGCATCGACCGCCGCTACGTCGACGTGGCGCAGACCCTCGGCGGGTGCCCCGACAACCAGGTCTCGTCGCGCTTCACGGCCGTGAGCATCCTCAACACCGCCACGCAGGAGGCCTTCGTCGGCTCGCTCTGCAACCCGTGGATGCGCGAGGGCCGCGGCGTGCCGGTCGATCGCCTGATCCCCGACGGCACCTCGCCTTCCACGCAGATCGACGCCGCGGGCGCGGAGGCCATCGTCGAGTTCCAGACGCGCCTCTTCTTCGCGCGCCCCGCCACGGCCGACGAGCGCGCGACCGCGGCCACGGCGCAGGGCGCGTGCGGCGCCTTCTGCACCTACGAGCAGTTCGCGAGGGCGGCTTGCTACGCCCTCCTCTCCAGCAGCGAGATGCTCTTCTACTGAGGACCCACGATGACTCGAGCGAAGTCCAAGCCCAAGTCCAGCCCTCGCCTCGGTCGCCGGAGCTTCCTCAAGCTCTCGGGCGCGGCCATCGCGGCCACGCAATTCCCGCACGTCTGGATCCCGAACCAGGCGGCGGCGCAGGCCTGCATCGGAGCGGCCGGCACGTACAAGCACCTCCTCTTCATCCGTCTGAACGGCGGCTTCCGCTTCCCGGTGGCGTTCAACGCCAACGTCTCCGGCGCGTACAACCCCTTCGGCTCGGCGAGCGGCGTGCCCTCGGGCGTCGACTGGGGCGTGGGGCAGCTCCTCACGCGCGCGGGGTTCTTGAACGACGCGCTCCGCGAGGCCGGCATGCAGCCCGTGCACCAATCGGCGGATCGCATCACCGTGATGCCGACGGTCGATCACGAGCCCACGGCGCCGAGCGCGGACGGAAACCACACGACCGGCCTCGAGCGCTACCTCACGGGGTACGTGAACGGTGAGGCGGGCTTCTTCACGCGCATCTACAAGGGGCTCGCCACCTGCTACGAGCAGGATCCCCTCAAGCTCCCGCCCTTCGTGCTCGGCACGAGCGGCATGGCGCGCGGCATCGGGCCCTGGGCGCCGTTCCGCCCGCCGGTCCTGAGCGGCGCCACCTTCGATCGCTTCACGGGCTCGGCCTTCGATCCCGACAATCCGCCGTGGTGGACCGAGATGCTCGAGCGCGCCGATCAGCGGATGCTCGAGAAGCAACACCCCCAGGCGCGCGGCGTGGTCGACACCTACGTGCAGACGCGCGCGGCGGTGCAGCAGTACGCGGCCATCTTCGGCTCCGAGGCGCTCAAGGTGCAGAACAACGGCACCACGCCCATCGACGGCATCTCCAACCAGGAGCTCGCGGCCATCTTCGGCAACTCGTCCGAGTCGACGAACGTTCGGCTCGCGCTGCGCCTCTTCGGCTTCGGCTGCCCGGCCGTCTACTTCGACCAGGGCGGATACGACTACCACTCGGGCGAGGAGAACGCGCTCCCCAACGCGATGGAGCGCCTCAACCGCCTGCTCAGCGGCCTCCTCGCGGTCCTCCCGCGGATGCAGCACCCCGACGGCGGCACGTATTGGGACCACACCATCGTGGTGCTCGGCTCCGAGTTCTCGCGCACCGCGCGCGGGCAGCGCTTCAACTCGGCCAACGGCAGCGATCACACGGGCGACTACTCCACCCGCTTCATGTCCATGCCGTTCTTCGGCGGCCCCATCGCGGGCGGCCGCGTCGTGGGCGCGACGACCCGCGCGAGCGATCTCGCGCCCGAGGGCACGCGCTACTCCTATCGCTCGGTCCTCAACACCCTGATGGACGGCCTCGGCTGCGATCCGTCGGTCTTCTTCCCGGCGTCGCCCGGCGTCCCGGAGCTCTTCTCATGAACCGGCTCTCGACGTGCATCGCCATCGTCGGGCTCGCGAGCCTCTTCGGCTGCAACGACGTCCTCGACGATCCCAAGGTGAACATCCCGCCGAGCGGCATCGACTGGGACTCGGGATCGCCCTTCTACGGCGGCCCCGGCGCGTACGCGCCCTACACGGGGAGCGATCCCTACGTGCTCGAGGCGCAGCGCCGCATCCCCGACGGCCTCACGCTCCAATCGCAGGTCGTGCGGCGGAGCTGTGGGCCCATCAACGGCGTCTGCCACAACCAAAAGGAGTACCCCGACCTCCACACCCCGGCGAACTTCGTCGACGCCATCGGCGCGCCCTGCAACATCCAGTCGGGCAACCCCGAGGGCGTCTTCGACCGATGCGAGCGCGTGGGGGATCGCGTGGAGATCGACGGCACGCCGGGCCGCTTCGAGATCGGCTGGGTCGAGTTCGTCCCGCCCGAGGGCGACGAGACGCCCCCGCCCAGCCCCGAGATGCCGGGCCTCCACTTCCACTTCGCCGAGCCCGTGCCGACGAGCCACCACGAACGTTGGCGCACGCTCCGGCTCATCCGCACGCTCGTCCGCGCCGATCGCACCGTCGAGGACCTGAGCTACGCCGAGTACACGACCACGCTCTACGTCTTCGACGGCGGCAAGCACCTCGTCGCCGGCGTGCGGCCCTATCAGGTCAACACCGTGCTCTCGCTCCTCGCCGTGGGGATCGAGCAGGGGGATCTCAACCGCAACGGCGTCTTCGGCGCGCGTCCCCGTGGCTCCGTCTCCTACGGCCCCATCCCGCTCATCGATCCGGGCAACCCCGAGACGAGCTACCTCGTCGCGCGGATGCGCGGCTTCATGCGGCGCGTGGAGGGCGGCACCGAGCACCTCGACGAAGTCCCCGGCACGCGCATGCCGCTCGCCAACCAACCCTTCAGCGTCCCCGAGATGATCGCGCTCTTCTGCTTCATCGAAGGGCTCGATCCGGCGCTCGACACGGTGAACCTCGCCGCGCCCATCGACTACGGCCACTGCTCCTACGCGCTCGACACGTCCAAGCTCGACGGCCTCGCCGTCGAGGGCGAGCCCGGGGACTGCAGCTGGGAGCGTCGCGTGAAGCGCGTCCTCGCCGCCAACTGCGGCGGCTGCCACGACAGCTCCGACGACACCGCCGGCGGCCTCGCGCTCCTCGGCGACGGCGTCTACGACCGCCTCCTCCTCGCGGCCGTCGACGATCCCCTCTCCCGCCCGCTCATCGCCCCGGGCAACCCGGCCGGCAGCTACCTCTTCCTCAAGATCGGCGGCCTGCTCTCCGAGGGCCAGAGCCATGAGGAGTACATCGAGGCCCACTCCCTCGCCGGCGAGCTCATGCCCGACGCGCCGAGCGGCTTCCGCAAGCTCGACGACGTTGCCATCGCCGACATCCACGCCTGGATCCAGGCCGGCGCCTCCGACACCGCCTCCTGCACCACGCCCTGAGGCCCCGCACGCATCACACGCCCTCGGCCCACCCGCCGAGGGCGTCGTCGTTCCGTCGACGCCGAGCGACGACGGCGCCCCGCCGCCACCCACACCAAGACATCCTCCACGAGGCACGCCGCGCTGGAAACCGCCTCGAGGCGCGGCTCGGCCCCCCCGGCGACAACCGAGAGGCTCCGCGCGGGACGCAGAGTGGAGACTGCCCTCAGCCCAGAGGCCGCTCGGGACGCAGAGTGGAGACCGCCCTCAGCCCAGAGGCCGCGCGGGGCGCGGGGTGAAAGCTGCACTCAGCCCAGAGGCCGCTCGGGACGCGGGGTGGAGGCCCAATCCGCAGCCGCCCCCACCAGCCCAACGAGGAAACCCCGCCCTCCCCACGCGCAACGCCAGCGCCAACGGAAAGAGCGGCGAGGACCGGGCCGGAAGCCCCGCGTCCCGGACGGCCCCCACCCGGCGAGGACCGGGCCGGAAGCCCCGCGCCCCGCGCGGCCCCCACCCGGACGAGGAGCAGCCCCCCGCATCCCGAGCCGCCCCAAGCGAGCGAGGAGCGGGAGCCCCGCGACCCGCGCGCGCCCCCGGCGGTCTCAGGAGGAGACGACCCGCGCCTCGACCTCGGTGCTCCAGTCCGAGAGATCCGCCGAGTCGAATGCGGCGCAGCCGGACACGAAGAGCTCGTCGGAGACACGCACCGAGGCGAGCTCCTCCGCCGGCTCGAAGCCGAGCTCGTACTCGATGCCGAGCGCACGGCACGCCGCCGCGCCCACGAGATCCCGCCCGGCCATCGCGGCGAGGCGCATCGACACGTCGGCGATGGGATCGACGCTCACCACCTCGGGGCGTCCGAGCACGTCACGGAGCACGCGCACCGTCACGAGCCCTTCGAGCCCGAGGTGCTCGTAGACGCTCTCGGCGAGCGTCTCCACCTCGCGATCGTGGACCACGCGGAAGACGCTCGGCTCCTTCTCGCCGAGCGCCGTGATGTGCTCCACCGCGAGGCTCGTATCGACGGCCCCGCGCTCACGTCCGAGCACCATCACGCGCATCTCCGGCCCCGGCAGCACGCGCCTCACCACGGCGCGGAGGTTGCGGACACGGCGGAGATCGTCGGGCACCTCGAGGAGGAAGGCGCGCTCGATGCCGCTCTCCGGATCGCGCCCCTCGATCTCGAAGGGACGCGGCAGGCTCATGAGCTCGGCCGGGGAGGAGATCCCCACGAGGCGCGGCGTCGGAAAGACCGAGTCGACGTGATGGTGGAACTTCAGACGATCGAGGCAGAGCGCCGTGCTCTCGATACCGGGCGAGAGGATGGCCACCCCGTGCGTCTCGAAGATGGACTTCGCCGCGGCGAGGCCCACGAGGCCGATCGTCTCCGTGGGGACCACCAGCTCGATACATCGACGGCGACACTCCCGGAGGAGCTCCGGCACGTAATCGGAAGAATCCGGCGGCGAGAGCACGATGCGCCGCTCGCGCGGCACGAGGTAGAGCCCCGCGGAGTGCAGGCTCACGTCCGAAGCGAAGATCTCTGCGCCGAGCCGTTCGAGCAAGCGGATCGCAGCGATGCCGCGCAGGGACCCGGCACCGGTGACGACGATTCGTCGACCCGAAAGGAGGGTGAAAGTCATGCCGACCCCAACCTCTCCAAGGCGCGTGCCAACACTCGGGCTCTCCTGCGCCTCGCCGCGTCGACGGAGAATCATTGGCGATTCTCGGACCCTCGAGCGCGCCCATCGTCTCGGTTCGGGGACGGCACACTCCCCGACCATCATTTCATTCTCGCGAGGTCCCGTTTCGTCGGTGAAACCCGAGGGCTCAGCGCGCCGCCACGCCGTCGAAGAAGATCGACACCGCGCGCGCCGGGAAGTCCGCGGGCACGGGCTCGCCGCGAAGCCAGAGTTGGAGGCGCTGATCGATGATCCCCGCGAGCGCGTAGGCAGCGTCCTCGAGATCGACGTCGGGGCGCACGCTCTTCTCCTCGACTCCGCGCGCGAGGAGGCCCTTGATGAGCTCGAGGTGCGTCGCGCGGAGCGACTCGAAGTCGTACTCGGGCTGGCCTTCGTCGGGCCAGAGCTCGGCGCGCATGAGGAGCCGCATCCCCATCGGATTGCGGTGCACGTGCTCCACGAAGGTCTCGAGGCCGCGCGCGATGAGATCGCGCACCGGGAGGTCTCCGCCGGTCACGTCGAAGATGAGGCGCGTGATGCCCTCGGTCTCGTGCCGGATGGCCTGGAGGAAGAGCTGCTCCTTGCCGCCGAAGTGGTAGTAGAGCGCCGGCTTGGTGCAGCCGGCCGCCATCGTGATCTCGCGCACGCTGGTCGCCGCGTAGCCGCGCTCCGCGAAGAGCCTCGTGGCCTCACGCAGGATGCGCGCGCGAAGCGACTCGGGCGGCTCTTGCCGCGGGGGGCTCGGGGCGGGGACGCTCATCGATGTGCCGTTCGGGTACTACTCGCCGCCCTGTCGGGGTCAAGCGCCATGGTACGTAAGAATGCCACATCCACGCGTGCTAGGGTTCGAGGATGAGCGCGCTCGGAGGACATTTCTGGACGCTGCGGCCTTTCGTCGCGTCCAAAATTAACCCACCCAAGCCGCCTCCGTCTCGGCTATTCCGCACGAGCGTCACCACGGCGGGCGGCGCGCGCGTGCCCGTCACCGGTCGCGTGAGCGGGCCACAGGAGGCCCGCACCCTCCTCGTCGTGGTCCATGGGCTCGGCGGCAGCGCGTCGAGCCCCTACGCCCTCGAGGCCTCGGCCGAGGCCGCCGCGCGCGGGTACGCCTGCCTCCGGCTCAACATGCGCGGCGCCGACCGTTCGGGCGCGGGCATCTACCACGCCGGGCTCTACGACGAGATCCGCGCCTCGCTCGACGACGAAGTCTTCTCGCGCATCGAGCGCATCTTCCTCCTCGGCTATTCGATGGGCGGGCACACGAGCCTGCGATACGCGGCGCTGGATCCCCACCCCAAGCTCCGTGCGCTCACGACGGTCTGCGCGCCCATCGACCTCGAGGCGGGCTGCAAGGAGATCGACCGCGAGGAGCGTCGGCTCTACCGGATGCACGTCCTCGCCGGGCTCAAGGAGATCTACGCCGCCACCCATCGGAAGCGCCCCGTCCCCGCCTCGCTCGAAGACGTGCTCCGCATCGAGAAGCTCCGCGATTGGGACGCGCTCGTCGTCGCCGAGGAGTTCGGCTTCGAGAGCCCAGAGGACTATTGGCGAAAGGTGGGCGCGGGCCCGCTCCTTCCCAAGATCGAGGTGCCGACCATGGTCGTCGCCACCAAGCACGATCCGATGGTGCTCTCCCACACCGTCGAGCCGGCTCTCAGCGCCGCGAAAAACCTCTATAACGTCTGGTTGACGCGCGGCGGCCACGTCGGCTTCCCCCCAAGCGTCGACCTCGGATTGGGCAGCCGTGGATCGCTCGAATCACAAGCCATCCAGTGGATGGAAACACACGACGGCTGAGCCGTTCACGCGAGCCCTCCTCGCCCTCCTCGTCGCCGCGCTCGCCGGCTGCGTCGCCCCCGATCCCTCCCGCGCCCCCGCGACCCCCGAGCAAGAACGCACGCAAGAAGCCGTCGCGGGCGCGCACTGCCCCGAGACCCTCCCCGCGCCGAAGCCGCTCCCGGGCATCCCCGAAGAAGCGCGCACGCTCGACTATTGGCTGGGCGCCACCGGCCGCGCGCTCGATCTCGACGCCCCGCTCGTCGACGCGGCGTGGAAGCACGCGCACAACGCCGCCGTCCACGGCGAGGGCGGCGTCGCGCCGCTCTCGGCCGGGAGCCTCTACGAGCCCGTCGACTGGGCCGAGACCATCGAGCGGTTGAACGTCCGCCTCGAGCACACCCACCGCGCGCTCCAGGAGGGGAAGCTCGTGGACGCCGAGGGCGCGCCCATCGAGGTGGGGCCTTTCGAGCCCATCGCCGACGAAGCTGCGCTCCCCGGCAGGACCGACGAGCTCCGCGTGGCGCTCGAGCCCATCCCGCTCCGCTGCGCGCCGCGCGCCGAGGGCTTCTATCGCGCGCCCGTCGATCTCGCCTTCGATCGGAACAATTGCAGCCTCGTCCGCGAGGGCGAAGAGGTGCGCGTCCTCGGGCGCTGGCCGAACGGCATGCAGCTCGTACGCACGCGCTATGCCCTCGGCTTCATCGCGGGAGACGCCAAGCTCGGTCCGCCCCTCGACCATGTGCAGGCGCGGAAGGAACGCCTCGCCGCCGTGGAGTCCGCGCCGCCCCTCACGCGCCGCGCCTTCCTCACGCGCGCGTTCTCTCACCTCGACGAGCCCTACGGCTGGGGCGGGCACGGCGGCGGGCGCGATTGCTCTCGCTTCGTGCTCGACGTCCTCGCCGAGTTCGGCGTCGAGATGCCACGCAACAGCGCGTCCCAAGCGCTCGCCGGGCATTACTCCATCGACGTCGAGGGCATGGAGAACCTCGAGGCCAAGCTCGCGCTCCTCGACGCGGCCCACGAGAGCGGGCTCGTCCTCCTCGAGTTCGCCGGGCACATCATGGTCTACCTCGGGCGCTACGAGGACGGCCGCCCGATGGTCCTCCACTCGTTCAGCGAGTACCTCGAGCCCTGCCTCGGCGGCGGCGAGACCGTGCGCCGCGCCGATCGCGTCGACGTCAGCGACCTCTCCCTCGGCGAGGGCACGTCGCGCACCAGCTTCCTCGAACGGATCCGCCGCATCACGGTCCTCGGCGCGCGCACGCCGGAGGCGCTCGCCGGCGTGGCCGAGTACCGTCGCGCGAGCCCCGCCCACGCCGCGAGCGAGTGCAAGGACTCGCTCGACGTCGCCATCTTCGCCTTCCCGCGCGTCCCGCACACGGGGGCGCCGCTCCGGGTCGTGGCGACGACGCGCCGCGACCTCGGCCCCACCGACCTCTCCCTCTTCGACGAGCAGGGCCGCCGCGTCCCGGTCGATTTCCGCAAGCTCGGCGGGCCCGTCCACGGCTACGTGCTCGTCGCCGAGGGCCTCTCGCCCGGGCGCTACGAGGCGCGCCTCGGCGACGGACCCACGCGCCATGCCTGCCAGCGCGTCGTCGTCCGCCGCGCGCCGCCCGAGCCGACGCCGCGCGACCCCGAGACGCCGGCGCCCGCGTGGACGCCACGATGGAAATGGGAGGAGGACACCGAGAACCTCTTCGCCACCTTCGTCGAGCACCTCTTCGCGGACGCCGCGGCCGGCCAGACCTTCGAACACCTCGACGCCGTCCTCGACGATCCGGCGAAGAACCTCCTCCACGACGCGCTCGGCCTCGGCGAAGACGCCCGCCTCCGCCTCGTCCCCGACTGCGCCGATCTGCCCTATTTCCTGCGCGCGTACTTCGCGTGGAAGCTCAGCCTCCCCTTCGGCTTCCGCGCCTGCACCCGCGGCCGGGACGACCGGGCGCCGCGCTGCGAGCCGACGCTCGTCACCTCGCTCGAGCCCGTAAGCGCGCCGGATGACGTCGAGGCGTTCCGCGTCTTCCTGCGCACCACGGCGAACACCGTCCATTCGAGCTCGATGCGCACGCGTCCGCGCGACGAACACGCCGACGCCTACCCCGTCGCGCTCACCACGGCCGCGCTCTCGCCCGGGACCGTCTTCGCCGATCCCTTCGGCCACATCCTCGTGCTCGTCCGGCAGGTGCCGCAGCGGAAGGACGAGCCCGGCGTCCTCCTCGCCGTCGACGCCCAACCCGACGGCAACATGGGGATGCGCACCTTCTGGCGCGGGAGCTTCCTCTTCGACCCGAGCACGCGCGCGGCGGGCGCGGGCTTCAAGGCCTTCCGTCCGCTCGTCCTCGATCGTGAGAGCGGGGCGATCGTCCCCTTGCCCTACGAGGCGATCCGCGGCCCCCATGCCTTCTCGATGGAGCAATACGAAGGCTCGCTCGACGACTTCTACCGCCGCGTGGATCGCGCCATCTCGCCGCGCCCGCTCGACGCCGAGCGAGAGCTCCTCCGCCTGGTCGACGCGCTCGAGGAGAACGTCGTGCGGCGCGTCCTCTCGGTGCAGAACGGCGAGGCCTTCGTCCGCGCGCGCGGCGTCGTCATCCCCATGCCCGAAGGCGCCGCGATCTTCCAGACGAGCGGCCCTTGGGAGGACTTCGCCACGCCCTCGCGCGACCTCCGCCTCCTCATCAGCGTCGACGAGGTCCGCGGCTTCCCGAAGCGCGCGGCGGCCGATCCCGACCGCTTCGTCGGCGAGGTGGACCAGGCAGCCCTCGAGGCCGCCCTTGCCCGCGAGCTCGACCGCCGACGCTTCACCTACGTGGGCAGCGACGGAAGCCCGGTCGAGCTCCGCCTCCGCGACGTCGTCGAGCGCGCCGCGCGCCTCGAGGTGGCCTACAACCCCAACGATTGCGTCGAGGTACGCTGGGGCGCCCCCGATGGCTCGGCCGAGATGGCCCGGTGCACGCGCCGCGCGCCCGACGAGCAACGCGCCCGGATGGAGGAGCTCCGTGGCTGGTTCCGTGACCGAAACCGCCCGGCAAGGTAGAAACGCGCTCATGCAAGGCAAGACCGTCGTCATCACCGGGGGGAACACGGGCATCGGGAAGGCCACCGCGATCGCGCTCGCCAAGAGGGGCGCCGACGTGATCTTCACCTCTCGCAACGCCGAAAAAGGCGAGCGCGCCAAGGCCGAGATCGAGGCCGCCGCGGGGAGGCCCGTCCGGCTCGAGCTGCTCGACCTCGCCTCGTTTCCGTCCATCCGGAGCTTCGCCGCGCGCGTGCTCGACAGCACGCCGCGCATCGACGTCCTCGTGAACAACGCCGGCCTCATCCTCGACCGTCGTGAGACCACGGCCGAGGGCTTCGAGGCGATGTTCGGCGTGAACCACCTCGGTCATTTCCTCCTCACCGACCTCCTCCTGCCGCGGATCCGCGAGTCGGCGCCCGCGCGCATCGTGGTCGTCGCGTCCGACGCGCACTACCGCGCCAAGGACGGCCTCGACTGGGACGACCTCATGTCGACGCGGCGCTTCCGCGGCTTCGACGTCTACTCCAAGAGCAAGCTCGCCAACGTGATGTTCGCGCGCGAGCTCGCGCGACGTCTCGAGGGCACCGGCGTCACCGTCAACGCCGTGCACCCCGGCGTGGTCGCCACCGAGTTCGCCGGCAAGGACGACGCGAAGGGCCCCATCGGCTGGTTCTTCCGCCTCGCGCGCCCCTTCCTCCGCACGCCCGAGGAAGGCGCGGACACCGTCATCTTCGCCGCAAGCTCGCCCGAGATCGAAGGCCGCACGGGCCGTTACTTCGCCGACCGGAAGGACAAGGCCCCCTCGCGTCACGCGCGCGACGACGCGGCCTGTCAGCGCCTCTGGGCCGTGAGCGAAGCGCTCGTCGAGCGCGCGAGCCAGGCCAAAGCGGATTGATCAGACGGCGCGCGCCGTGCTGAACGTCGGCGGCTCTTCGGCCGCGCGCGTCTCGACGGCGCCGTCGACCGTGAGCTCGAGGAAGGCCACGAGCCCCGAGTGCTCGATCCCCGCGATGGTGACCGGCAAGTGGAGCGAGGCCGCGCCGCCGCCTTCGAGCGCGACGTCGATCTCGAGGAGGAGCGACGCGCCGACCGCGGGGAGCTTCTCGTGATGGCGCGAGAGGCGCGCGCGGAAGCCGCCGCGGAAGGACTCGAGGGTGACGCGCTCGATGAGCCCATCGCCCGCGAGACGCCCGTGGGAGGGCTCTTCGGCGATGCGGAAACCGAGGACGCGCGCGGGTCGTCGGGTCGTCACGACGACGCCGCTCATCGGTTCGTCATAAGACATGGAACGATGTCGATCGTCTCCCAAGCGCTTCCTCCTCCCTGGGGGATGTTTCGCAAACCGCGCGGACTCGGTCAACCGTTTTCGAGTGAGATTGCCTTCAACGATGGAAACCGAGCCCGAGCTCGTACACCGTGTATCGATCCGCCGCGCCTCCGACGATGGTTCGATCGCCGAGCTCGGGATTGAATCGGTGGTGATACCGCTCGAAGCCGACGCCGAGCTTCACACTCATGAAGGACGTGAATCGATACACCAAATTGCCCGAGATCTCCAATCCCCCCGCGCGTCCATGCGGAAACCACAGCGCGGAGTGGATGGCCCCGGCGTCGACCACGAAGAGATACGAGAGCCGGAGGTCGGCGAAGAGCTGATCGACGAGGTGCATCCGCCCCTCACCGCCGAGCCGCACGGCCTGGTATCGCACATTCGGGACGCCGGGGAGGTTGTTCCCCGGCGGCCGCGCGATCGCCGAGTCGATGGAGAAGACGCGCCGGTGGTAGCCGAGCCACGCCACGGCTTGGAAACGCCCTAGGGGAAAACGGTAGAGGAGATCCAGATCCCAGCGGGCGCCGTACGTGCGGAACGTGACCCCCTCGCGGCTCGACGACTCGATGAAGTCTTGCTCGCCCCGGAGCGCGATCCCGAGATCCTCGAGGCCCACGAGGTGGAGGCTCGTCGCCGGGAAGGCGCGCGCGTAGAAGCCCAGCGCAGGCGCCGCGCCGAGCGAATATCCCCCCACCCGATCGAAGACGTCGTCCTGGAACCGCAGCTTTCGCGAGAGGAGGCCGAGCGAGACACCCGCCTCGATCGCGCGGGGGAAGAGCCCCTCGTCGCGCGGGATGCGGCGCTTCTTTCGTGGCGGAAGGGGCTCGGCGGCGGGCGCCTCGAGCTCGGCTCCTTCGGCTCGCGAGGACGGAAGCTCGAGGGGGATCTCCTCCGCGGCAGACTCGGCCTCGTCGGCGTCGGAGGACTCCACGCGGACCTCGCGACGGATCGCCTCGTACCCCGCGAGGATCTCCTCGAGCCGCGTCGACGCGTCGCGGGCCGTCGAACGAAGCCGCTCGGCCCTCGGGGCGCCACGACGATGCACGCGCAGATCGAGGACGCTCGCCGTCGCCCGCCCCTCGACGAGGATCTCGGCGTCGAGCCGGTCCATGATCCGCGCCGCCCGCCCTCCGTGCCGGGCCCGCGCGGCGTCGACCTCGGCGAAGTCCAGGACGAGCTCCCCGCGCGCGGCGAGCGCCTCGGCGAGCGCCTTGCGCGTCGCCGTGGCGCGGCCGCCCTCGAGCTTGGCGATCGCCACGCGGAGTGGCTGCGCCCACGCGGCGGCGGGCGCGAGCAGGAGGACGCCGAGGACAGCGAGCGCGAGGGCGCGCGTCACGGCTCCTCTCCCTCGCTCGCGTCGCCCTCGTCTTCGGGTGGGGCTTCGGGCTCGGGCTCGGCGAGCGACTCGATCCAATCCCTTACGCAGCGGACCTCGTTGTTGGTCAGATAGCCGACGGGCGGCATCGGCTCTCCGCACGAGAGCGGTGGATTGGTGACCTTCACGTAGAGGAAGCTCTCTTCTGCGTTTCCGGGCACGACGAGCGTCGCCCAATCGCAGATCTCCGAGCGCACGCCGATCATCCGCTCGGCGAAACCCGGCGAGACGAGATCGAGGTTTCCCGCGACGGCGTCGGCGCCGTGACATGCGCCTCCGGCGCAGCGCCTCTCGAAGAGTGTCTCGATCTCGAAGTCCTCGGGGCAATACGTCCCGTCGCCGAAACGATCGGGATCGGAGACGTCACCCACGCACGCGGCGAGGAGCCCGAGGAGCGCGCACGTGACGCCCCGGCCCCGCCGGATCCCCGCCTTCGACGTTCGCTCGCTCTCCCGTTCCACGAGGCTGCCCTCAGTTGATACGGATGACGCAGCTCAAAGCGTCCTCGGGCGCACCGCTTGAAAGCCCCGCGCGTGGATGGATTACTGGGTCGAGCCCCTCCGCACGGGATCCCCGACCATGAGCGCACGATTCCTCATCTACGGCGCCAACGGCTACACCGGTCGTCTCCTCGTCGAGGAGGCGCTCCGGCGCGGCCAGCGCCCCCTGCTCGGCGGCAGGAACGCCAAGGCCGTCGAGCAGCTCGCGCTCGCCACCGGCCTCGAGGCGCGGTGCTTCTCGCTCGAAGATCACCGCGCCTTCGACGCGGCCCTCGGCGAGGTCGACGCGCTCCTCCTCGCGGCCGGCCCGTTCGAGGAGACGAGCCGCCCCGCCGTCGACGCGTGTTTGCGCACGGGCACGCACTACCTCGACATCACCGGCGAGATCGACGTCTTCGAGGCGGTCTACGCGCGCGACGCCGAAGCCAAGGCTCGCGGCGTCACGCTCCTCCCTGGCGTGGGCTTCGACGTCGTCCCGAGCGACTGCCTCGCCAAGGCGCTCGGCGAAGCCCTCCCGAGCGCCACGGTGCTCGAGCTCGCCTTCGCGAGCCAGGGTGGCGTGAGCCCCGGGACGCTCCGGACGATGCTCCGCGCGCTCCCACGCGGAGGACGCGTGCGTCGCGGGGGACGCCTCCGCACTTGCGCCGTCGGCGAGCACGTCCGCGAGATCCGCTTCCGCGACGCGACGCGCTCGGGCGTCTCCATCCCATGGGGCGACGTGGCCTCGGCCTATCGCTCGACGGGCATCACCGACATCACGGTCTACATGGCCGACGACGGCGGGCTCCTGCGGGCGCTCGGCCTGCTCGAGCGCCATCGCACCTCGCGCGCCCTCTCCTTGGCCCTCCCACGCCTCGAGCGCCTCCTCGCCAGGGCCACCCCCGGGCCGAGCCTCGAAGCGCGCCGTCGCGGGCGTGCGCAGCTCTGGGGCCGCGCCTCCGATCCGAGCGGCCGCGCCGTCGAGGGCACGCTCACCACGCCCGAGGGCTACACGCTCACGGCGCGCGTCGGCGTCGAGTGCGCGCTCCGCGTCGCCGACGGAAAAGCGAAAACGGGCGCCCTCACGCCGTCGATGGCGTTCGGGGCCCGTTTCATCGAGCAGTTCGATGGCTGCGATCTGCGCGTCCCTCCTCCCGCCACGGGGGCTTCGGGAGAGACGCGCTAGCGATCAGGCCGGGCAGGTCGCTTCGATGATCTTGGGATCGACCGCGAAGCGCTCGAGGAAGGCGCGGCGCTGAGACTTCATGTTCGAGACCCACGCGCGGTACTCGTCGATGCGGCCTTCCTTCTCGAAGAAGCGGCGCGGCTCGAGGATCTCGGCCGGGACGAGCTCGACGAGCGCGGCGTTGGC
>JAAYBZ010000171.1 GCA_012744445.1 Myxococcales bacterium
CGAGGCCGTGCTCGGTCGGAGTCCGTCCGAGCACGGCGCGCGCGCTCCCATCCGTGGAGGTCAGTGGACCTGGATCTCCATGGCGCGGGCTCGTTTGTCCTTCGCCTTCTGGATGGTGATGTTCAGCATGCCGTCCTCGAACTTGGCGTCGATCTTCGAGGGATCGGCGTCCTGCGGGACGGTGAACCGCCGGAGGAAGTGCCCATATTCGAGCTCGCGGCGGTGATACTTCCGACCTTTCTCCTCGGTCTCCTCGCGCCGCTCGCCTTCGAGCGTGAGCACGCCGTCTTCGAGCGTGATGTGCACGTCCTCCTTCTTCACGCGCGGGAGATGGACCGAGAGGCAGTACTCCTGATCGGTCTCGCTCACCTCGCAGGAGGGGAGCCAGTCCGGAATCGCGAGCGCGTCCCCGTCTTCGGCCCGGCCGAAGAGCGGCCGCCCCAGGAGCCTCGAGACGCGCGTGGAGAGATCCTCCAGCTCGCGAAATGGGTTTCGTTCGTTGCGCGGAATCAGCTGCATCGTTCATTCTCCCCCCGAAGGCGCCGTCGTGCGCCCTCGCCGTGTCGAACCGACATGTGGGGCGCGATACGTACGTCGTCCATCGCCGACCGCGGGGGTGAGAGCGTGGCCATCCCTGTGATACGCTTCCCGAAGGCCGCCATGAGAAAACGAACTCTCCTCGTCTTCGCGCTCGGTGCCGTCCTGCTCGGCACGACCGGGTGCGCCACGCGCGTCTCGTATTCGGCCACCGCGACCGTCGCCCCGACGCGCTTGGTGGCCGTCGGACCCGGCGTGTGGACCGTCTACGACTACCACCAGCCGGTCTTCTACGCAGACGGCTACTACTGGCTGTGGAGCGGCGGCATGTGGTACCGCTCGACGTACGTCGACTACGGCTTCTCGCGCGTCCACGTCTCGCGCGTTCCGCCCGTCGTCCTCCGCATCGACCGCCCGAGCGCGTACGTGCGCTATCGCGGTACGGGTGCGGTCCGCGAGGTCCCGTCGGCCCACGTCCGCCGCACCTACCGCCCGGCGCCCGATCGTCGTCCGCCGCCGCGCCAGGAGCCGCACCGTCCGCCGCCCAGCCGCGGCCGTGAAGCGCCGCCGCCTGCCCGCCACCAGCCGCCTCCCGCGCGAGGCCGCGAGGCCCCTCCGCCTGCCCGCCACGAAGCGCCCCCGCCCAACCGTGGTCGCGGCACGCAAGCGGCGCCCCCGCCCGGTCGCGGCGCCGCCGAGACGTCGCCGGGCCGCGGCCGCGGCACGCAAGCGGCGCCTCCGCCGGGTCGCTCGTCGGCCGCGCCGGCGAGCCGCGGCAGCTCGTCGACGCGCTCCTCCGCGCCTCCCGCGCGGGGCTCGGCGGCCTCTCCGTCGCGTGGCGGCGGCAGCAGCGGGGGACGCAGCGCGCCCGCGCGTCGCTGACGCTCAGCGCGAGGAGAGCAGCGCGTCGCGGAGCGCCTCGAGCGCGGTCGCGGCGCGCATGCGCAGCCGGTACTCGACGATGTCCGAGACCTGGCTGTGGCCGGGGTTCACCTCGACCGTGAGCGCGCCCTTCATCCGGGCGCGATAGACGGGCTGCGCGATGTAGGGGAAGACGCTCGTGGTGCCGATCGAGATCACGGCGTCGAAGCCGCTCGTGAGCTCGCGCTCGAGCGTGGCGAAGTCGTCTTGGGGGAGCATCTCGCCGAAGAGCACGACCTCGGGCCTCTCGATGGCGCCGCACTTCGGACAGCGCGGCGGGATCTCGATGGAGGAGAAGTCGTCGAGCCTCCGCCGCGCGCCGCAGCGGAGGCAGCGGAGGCGGTGCACGTCGCCGTGGATCTCGATGAGGTTCTGGCTCCCCGCCGCGCGATGAAGACCGTCGATGTTCTGCGTGAGCGTCCAGACGCGCGGCTTCGCTCGCTCGGCCTCGGCGATGATCGCATGCGCGGGGTTGGGCTTCGCGCCGCGCGTATTCGCCTCGATCTCGCCGATGTACTTCCACGTCAGCGCAGGATCGCGCGCGAACGTTTGCGCGCTGAGCGCCTCTTCGATCGGGATGCCTTCATCCGTCACCTTCTCTTCGTAGAGGCCGCCGAGGCCTCGATACGTGGGGAGCCCGGAGTCCGCCGAGATCCCCGCGCCGGTGATGAAGAGGATGCTGCGCGCCGCCGAGAGCCGTTCTCGCAAAGTTTCCATCGTCCGTCGCACTCTCCCACATATAATCGCGCCGTGACGAATAGGATTTTATACGCGCCCTCCCCCGAAGCCGTGGCGAGGACGTACATGGAGACCTTCCGCGCCCGCTTCGCCGATCGCGTCGGGACGCCGATCGCGGACTCTCGCGCCCTCCATCGCGCGTCCATCGATCACGTGGCCGAATTCTGGGACGCCATCTGGGACGAGCTCGGCGTCGTCGGCGAGAAGGGCGAGCGCGTCCTCGAATCGCCCGAGGCCATGCCCGGCGCGCGCTTCTTCCCCGACGCAGCGCTCAACTTCGCGGAGAACCTCCTCCGCAAGCGCGACGACTCCCTCGCGCTCGTCTTCGCCACCGAAGGCGGCACCGAGCGCAAGCTCACCTTCGCCGAGCTCGCCGAGGAGGTGCGCAGGCTCCGCGCCGCGATGCGCGCGCTCGGCGTGAAGGCGGGCGATCGCGTGGCCGCGTACCTCCCCAACATGCCGGAGACCATCGCCGTGATGCTCGCCGCTTCGAGCCTCGGCGCCGTCTTCTCGTCGTGCTCGCCCGACTTCGGCGTGGCCGGCGTGGTGGATCGCTTCGGGCAGATCGAGCCCACGCTCCTCTTCGCGGTGGACGGCTACGTCTACGGCGGGAAGCGCTTCGACACACGCGACAAGGTCCGCGAGATCGTCGCGCAGCTCCCGTCGCTCCGCGCGGTCGTCCTCGTCTCGCACCTCGAGGCGTCCTCCGCGCTCGAAGGCGTGCCCAGCGCTCATCGGTACGCCGACTTCGTCGCCGGCGCGCCGGACGAGCCGCTCACGTTCGAGCGGCTCCCGTTCTCGCACCCGCTCTACGTGCTCTACTCGAGCGGCACCACGGGCAAGCCCAAGTGCATCGTGCACGGCGCGGGCGGCACACTCCTCCAGCACCTCAAGGAGCACCGCCTCCACACCGACCTCCGCGAAGGCGAGCGCCTCTTCTACTTCACCACCTGCGGCTGGATGATGTGGAACTGGCTCGCGAGCGGCCTCGCCTCGGGCGCGACGCTCGTCCTCTACGACGGGAACCCCTTCGCGAACGACGGCCGTGTCCTCTTCGACCTCGCCGATCGCGAAGGCATCCACGTCTTCGGCACGAGCGCCAAGTTCATCGACGCCGTGCACAAGTCCGGGCTCGAGCCCATCCACACGCACTCGCTCTCGACGGTGCGCGCGATCCTCTCCACCGGCTCGCCGCTCTCCCCCGAGTCCTTCGACTTCGTCTACGAGAAGGTCAAGCGCGACGTGCTCCTCGCGAGCATCTCGGGCGGCACCGACATCGTCTCGTGCTTCGTCCTCGGCGATCCCACGCGCCCCGTCCGCCGCGGCGAGATCCAAGGCCCGGGCCTCGGCATGGACGTCCAGATCTGGAACGACCAGGGCGAGCGCGTCGTCGGCGAGCAGGGCGAGCTGGTCTGCGCCACGCCCTTCCCCTCCATGCCCGTGTGCTTCTGGAACGACCCCGACGGGAGCCGCTACCGCGCGGCGTACTTCGAGCGCTTCCCGGGCGTGTGGTGTCACGGCGACTTCACCATGGAGACGCCGGAGGGCGGCTACGTCATCACGGGACGGTCGGACGCCGTGCTCAACCCGGGCGGCGTCCGCATCGGCACGGCCGAGATCTACCGCCAGGTGGAGCGCCTCCCCGAGGTCCTCGAGTCGGTGGTCATCGGGCAGCCCTGGGACGGCGACGTCCGCGTGGTGCTCTTCGTCGTGCTCGCCGAGGGCGTCACGCTCGACGACGCGCTCATCCGCCGCATCAAGGACGAGATCCGCGAGAACACCAGCCCCCGCCACGTCCCGGCGAAGATCCTCGCAGTGCCCGCGATCCCGCGCACGCGGAGCGGGAAGATCAGCGAGCTCACGGTTCGCTGCGTGGTGATGGGCGAGGAGCCCAAGAACGTCGAGGCCCTCGCCAACCCCGAGGCCCTCGAGCACTTCCGCAACCGCCCCGAGCTCACGAGCTGATGGACAGGTCCCCTTGGGGATCCTGCCGCGTCGGCTTTCCTCGGACGAAAATCGCCTTAGGTTAGGGCCCATGCTCGCCGCCCCCACCGATCCACGCTGGCTCTTCCTCAAGACCTGCCAGGACCTCGTCGCCAAATCCCGCTCGGGGGACGCATACGACAAGCTCCGCATGGCAGGCCTCCTGCGGCAGCTCCTCGTCGGGCCACACGCGCTCGTCCACCGCGTGGCCCAGTACGCCGAGGAGCCCCTCGTCTTCGAGTTCCGCGAGCCCCGCATCGACGACGCGGATCGATGGGAGAGCCCGCTCGGCTTCGACTCGTCGAAGAAGCGCATGGCCCTCGGGGTGAACCGCGAAGGCTCGCTCGAAGATCTCCTCGCGGCGCGGGTGGTGTACTTCGGCGAGTGGCTGAGCGTGGGCCGGCTCCTCGATCTCACGCACCACGTCTTCGGCGGCGCCTACGAACTCGCGATCGACAAGCCCGCGCCCGAGGTGGCGGAGGCCTTCGCGCGCGCGGCGTCGATCGGCGGCGCCGGCCCCCTCTGCGTCGCCCTCCAGGAGATCACCCAGGTCGCCCTCCGCGGCCTCCTCCCGCTCTCCAAGCTCGGCGACGCGCTGCCCAAGCGCGAGCCCGCCGCCCGCGTGGAGATGCCCGCTCCGCCGCCCGGGTGCCCCTTTCACAAGGCGGGCTGAAGCCCACCTCGCGCCTTACAGCTCTCGTGTTGCCCCACGGGCCATCCCGTTGTATTCCGCGCCAGCAACTCTGCGCCGGGAAAGTCCCCGGCGCCTCTTCCGTACCTGAACACGGAATCCCTTCGAAGAGAGGCCTGAGCAAAACCCCGCATGTCCCGATCTGATCACCTGGAACTCGACGGAGTCGTCACCAACGTCTACGCGGGTGGCAACTTCAACGTGAAGACCGACGCCGGCGCCGAGATTCGCGCCAGCCTCGCCGGCCGCATGCGCAAGAACCGCATCCGCGTCCTGCTCGGCGACCGCGTCACCGTGCGCCTTTCGCCCTACGACCTCACGCACGGGGTCATCACGTACCGTCACAAGTAGCGCTCAGACCAGCTTTCCGATCTCGTCGTATTTCGCCGAGAAGGTGTCGATCCAGTCGTCGAGCTTCTCGAGCTCCGCGTCGGAGAGCCCCGTGAGATCGCCTACGCAGTCCTCTTCCTTGGTGGAGAGGAGCGCGAGCGCGCGCGAGCAGTCCTTGCCGGCGAAGACGCCGTAGGGCCCGCCCGGTCCGTAGAAGGAGCGCGCACGGGTCACGTCGAAGATGCGTCCCCGCGCCGCGAGGAGGATGGGCTTCGACGGATCGGTTCCGTCGTATTGCCGCAGCTCGTCGGCCGTGTAGTCGCGCCGCTCGGCGACCGGGGCCGGGATCTTGCGCGCCGGGTCCTCGATGCCGAGCGCTTCGCGGATCTTGGTGCGGATGCCGTGGGCGATGATCTTCGCGAGGCTCATGCAACGAAGATAACGCAATCGCGCGCGCCGCGGCCTGCCATCGATCAAGCCTCGGGTGGGGTCCCAGGCCGCTGGGGAGCTCAGAGCGCCCGGAGGAACCGCCCGTAGCCGCGCGTGCGGCCGACCTCCGGGAGCGGCTCGCCGTTTTCCACCGCGAGGCGACCGTTGACGATCACGGCGGGCACCGCGGCCGGGTTGCGGCGCACGAGGCGCGGGCGATCCCCAAAGCCCTCCATCTTGGCCTCGTGCATGCGCTCGAGCTCGTGATCGAGGCGCTCGGGATCCACGATCACGACGTCGGCGCGCCCGCCCTCGCGGAGCGTGCCCGCGTCGATGCCGTACCACTCGCCGAGCTCGCCCGTGAGGCGGTGCACGGCGCGCTCGATGGGCATCACCGGCCGGCCTGCCCGCTCCGCGTCGCGGACGAACTTCAGCATCCGGAGCGGGAAGTTGTAGAAGGCCATGTTCCGCAAGTGCGCGCCCGCGTCGGAGAACCCGATGGTGATCGTGTCGTGGTCGAGGATGCTCGCGAGCGGCGCGAAGCGATCGTTGCCCACCACGGTGTACCACCGCAGCTTCTCGCCGTGCTCGACCACGAGGTCGAAGAAGGTGTCGACCACGTCCTGGCCTCGCTCGCGCGCGACCTGCTCGAAGGTGCGGCCCACGAGGCGCGCGTCGGGGCACTCCTTGATCTCTGCCATCCCGAAATTGCGGTGGAAGACCTTGGGGATGAAGGGGTTCCGCCACTGGCGACGGAACCACGCGCGGTACTTCGAGTCGCGGAAGAGGTTCCGCCGCTCGATCGCGTCGTTCACGTGGAGCGCCGCCGCGCCCGCGCCGAACTCCTCGAAGACCACGATGTCGAAGCCGTCGGCGTAGAGGTCGAAGGGGACGGGCAGTGCTTGGAAGCGGAAATTCCCGCGGAGTGGGCCGTTGATGAACCGGCCGATGCGCTGGAGCGCCTTGTAGATCAGGCGGTTCGACCGCAGGTCCATGATGGAGACCACCGAGGTCTTGAGCGGCGCGCGGCGGCCGAGGCCCGCGCTGAACGCGGCGAGGTAGACGATCTCGTACTTCGTCGAGACGTTGGGGATGGTCTGGTAGACGAGGTCGCGCGCGCGCACGAGCTCGACCATCTCCGAGAGTTCGCCCCAGCTCGCGTAGGTCGAGGGGAGACAGCGGCTCCGGAAACGATCGCCGCCCATCTTGTCCCAGTAGAGCGTGTTGGTGGAGAGGCCCACGCAGCCCGCGTCGAGGCCCTCGTTCACGATGGCCTTCATGCGCGCGAGCTCACGGCCCGAGGGCTTCTCCTTGGGATCGAGCGAGCGCTCGAGGCCGAGCACGTGGCTGCGCACCGCCGAATAGCCGACGAAGGTGGTGACGTTGGGGCCGAGCGGGAGCCCGTCGAGATGCTCGACGTACTCGGAGACGGTCTCCCAGGTCTTCTTCTCGCGGATGAGGGGGCGGAGGTAGGCCTCCGGGATGGCCTCGACGCGCGTGAACTGATCGGTGAGGTCGTCGGGATCCCCGACCGCGACGCTGAGGGAACAGCTCCCGAGGAAGACAGTGGTGACGCCGTGACGCAGCGATTCGCCAAGGGAGGGCTCGAGCTCGACCTCGGCGTCGTAGTGCGTGTGCACGTCGATGAAGCCGGGCATCACCCACTTCCCGCGGGCGTCGATCACGCGCGCCCCCTCCTCGTGTGGGAAGCGGGTGGCCGAGATCTTCTCCACGCGGCCGTCCCGGATACGTAGATGCCGTACGGCGGGCTTCCCGCCGCGGCCATCGAAGAAGAGGCCGTTCTCGACGATCAGGGTTTCCGCGCGCGTATTCGTTCCGGTGCCCATGTTCTGGAGTGTACCCCGAACGGCGGATCTCCCGTTTCCATTTCCAACGAAGTAATTCCCCTTTCCAATTCCCCGAGCCTTGAAGTATTGGATCGGCGTGCAAGGCAGTACGCACCCCTGGATCGACGCGAGCGACGCCCCCCTCTACGTGGTTCATTACCCCACGGTGCGCAGCGATCAGGACGTCTACGACGCGCACGTCGCCATCCGCACGATCTACGAGAACACGCGCGGCCCCATCGCGTGGGTGGTGGACGCCAGCGACGTCCGCGACGCCCCGGCCACGCAACGCCGCATCGTGGCGGAGCACGAGGCCAACGTCCGCCCCATCGCCGAGCGCCGCTGCGTGGGCCTCGCGGTGGTGATCCCCAACGCCATCGTCCGCGGCTTCTTCACCGCCGTCACCTGGGTCTCGCCCCTCTCCTACCCGCACAAGATCTTCGAGAAGCGATCCTCCGCGATCGCCTGGGCGCGGGCGCAGCTCGCGACCGCCCAGGGGCGCTGACACCCCGAGGAGCCCCTCCGCGGCGCCGCCACTTGCGCCGAGGGACGGAATCGGCGAAACCTTGGCCGCGCCTTCGCGCGAGCCCTTTCATCATTCGGGAATCGACATGAGCGGAGAAAAGAAAGACACCCTTGGCCTCATCCTCGTCGGCGGCGGCGTGGCCTTCATGATCGCCCTCTGGTGCGCGAGCCTCATCATGGGCGCGTCGATGCACGGCTGATCTCGGACTCGAGTACAATTCCGGGGGACGCCCGGTCCCGATCCTTGCTAGGGTCGCTGCCGCAATGAACTCGGCACGCCACGGCAACGCGCTCACCGCGACCATCACGGGCATCCTCGATCAACGCAAGGTCAAACCCACCGTCGGCGCCCTCCCGCCGAACGTCCGACTCGACGGCGACACCGTGCTCATCACGGGCGCCAATTCGGGGCTCGGGTTCGGCATCGCCAAGGACGTGGCGCGGCGTGGGGCGAGCCGGATCATCCTCGCCTGCCGGAGCGGCATCCCCGAGGCAGGCGAGGCGATCTCGCGCGAGGCCGGGAACGCGAACGTGGAGATGCGGCGCGTCGATCTCGCCGATCTCCGATCGGTGCACGCGCTCGCCGACTCGCTCCGCGACGACGGCGTCACGATCGATCGCGCCATCTTCAACGCGGGCGTGATGCCGGCGCGCGACGCCGCGACGAAGCAGGGCTTCGAGCTGATGTTCGGCGTGAACTTCCTCGCGAACGCCTGCCTCACCCTCCGGCTCCTCGAAGACGGCGTCATCCCCAACCGGAGCCTCGCGAGGGAGCCGCGCGACGCCGCGCGCCCGCCGCGCATCGTCTACGTGGCCTCCGACGCGCACCGCAGCGGTCACCCGCTCGACTTCGATCGCTTCGGCGAGTACCGCCACTACGGCATCAAGGACGGGATGAAGCAGTACGGGCACTCGAAGCTCGCGCTCGTCACCTTCGCCCAGGCGCTCGCGTCGAAGCTCGTCGTCGACGGAAAGCCCGAGGTCGAGGTCTTCTCGATGTGCCCCGGCGCGGTGAACTCCAACATCTCGCGAGACGCCCCCGCCTTCCTCAAGCCCCTCCTCTCGTGGGTGATGGGGCGGTTCTTCGCCTCGCCCGAGAAGGCGGCCGAGCCCGTCCTCTACCTCGCGCGCGCCGACGAGATGAACGGCCGCACGGGCGTCTACGTGCACATCCGCACGGAGAAGGCCCCGGCGGACCAGGCCCTCGACCCCGCGTGCCAAGCGCAGCTCTGGGAGGCGACCCGCGCGCTTCTCGATCGTGTGAGGAGTGAAGTGTGATGTTTGGAATCGAACGCAGCGACGAAGAGATCCTCGAACGCCTCGCGAGCGGAAAGGCTTGGGAGGAGTTCTGCGACACGCTCAAGATGGCCGGGCAGATCGTGCTCCGACCGGGCTCACCCAAGACGCCGCTCGATCTGGCCGAGGGTTATCGCTACCTCACGCGCATGCTCCGCGCGGGGCTCGAGACCTTCATCGAGAACTCCGACCCCCACGCGCCCGAGCTCCGTCGCGTCGTCCACGAGACGGCCAAGATGGGCGCCGACAACCCCGACAACTACTACCAGAACGCGCCCATCTCCGGCCGCGAGCGCTACGTGATCCGCGGCAAGCGCGGCACGGTGCACTACCTCGGCTTCTACACGCAGATCGGCCACTACGGCCAAGGCGGAGGGATGCCCCCCACGGGCTTCATCGAGGCGAAGGACCTCGTGCTCGAAGACGATGGCGAGAGCTTCGTCATCCACGTCGCCTGCGAGCGCCCCGACGGCGCCAAGAACTGGCTCCCGATGAAGCCCGAGACGGGCACGCTCATCGTCCGTCAGACCTTCCTCGATCGCGAGAACGAGAAGCTCGCCGAGCTCGAGCTCGAGATCGTCGGCCGCGAGAAGCGCCCCAGCCCGTTCACGCCGCGCCGCCTCGACGAGGGGCTCGGCCAGGCCTCGCGTCTCGTCGGCGGCGCCGGGATGATCTTCGCCAACTGGGCCGAGGGCTTCATGAAGCACAAGAACGAGCTCCCCGAGTTCGATCGCAACATGAGCAACGCCTTCGGCGGCGATCCCAACATCACCTACTACCACTCGTATTGGGAGCTCGGCCCCGACGAGGCGCTCGTGGTGGAGGCCACGCCGCCGCCCTGCGACTCGTGGAACTTCCAGATCAACAACCACTGGATGGAGAGCCTCGACTACCGCTACGCCAAGATCCACGTGAACGCGCACACGGCCAGGTACGAGCCCGACGGGAGCGTCCGGATCGTCGTCGCGCACGAGGATCCCGGGCACCCCAACTGGCTCGACACCTGCGCCCACGAGCGCGGCACGATGTGCTTCCGCTGGATCCGCGCCGAGCACACGCCGCAGCCCAAGACGCGCGTCATGAAGATCGACGAGGTCCGGAGCCTTCGATGAGCGCCCTCGCCTCCTCGTCCGCCTTCGACCCGACGGCGCGGCCGCTGCCGCTCAAGCTCGCGAACCAGTTGCTCGCGCGCGGCGAGAGGCTCCTCCGCCTCCCGCGCCTCGATCCCACGCGGCTCCTCCGCGACGCGCGCGAGCGGACGGGGCTCAGCGACTTCGGCCCCGACGACTTCCGCGAGGGCCTCGAGGTCCTCTGCGACTCGATCGAGAACGAAGCCAAGCTGCACCCCATCGGGCGCCTCATCCTCCACGGGCGCATCCGCGGCGCGCTCGAGACCCGCCTCCGCGCCGAGGCGCTGCTCAAGCGGCACCCGGAGATCCACCAGATCCCCATCACGGCGCCCATCGTCATCGCGGGGCTCCAGCGCACCGGGACGACGATGCTCCACCGCCTCCTCGCGAGCGATCCGCGCGTGCGCTCGCTCGCGAGCTGGGAAGCGCTCTCGCCCGTGCCCGAAAAACTCGACGCGCCTCGTGATCGCGACCCGCGCATCCGCTCGGCCGTGATCGCCGAGAAGGGCCTCCGCGTGATGGCGCCGGAGTTCTTCGCGATCCACCCCGTCGAGGCCCACGCGCCCGAGGAGGAGGTCATCCTCCTCGACCTGGCCTTCCGATCGACGGCGCCCGAGGCCACGATGCACGTACCCACCTATGCGCGCTGGCTCGAGGAGGCCGATCCGCTCCCGGCCTACCGCTACCTCGAGCGGATGCTCAAGATCTTGAGCTTCCAGCATCGCCGCGATCGCTGGGTGCTCAAGACGCCGCATCACCTCGAGTTCCTCGACGCGCTCCTCGAGGTCTTCCCCGACGCCAAGATCATCCAGACGCACCGCGACCCGCGGAAGACCATGGCGTCGTTCGCGAGCATGGTCGCGCACGGCCGCGCGGTCTTCAGCGACGAGGTCGATCCGCACAAGGTCGGCCGCCACTGGGGCCGAAAGATCACGCGCATGGTCGAGCGGGGCATGGCGAGCCGCGAGGCGCACCCGAACGCGAGCTTCCTCGACGTGAGCTACTACGACCTCGTCGACGATCCCCTCGCCGAGGTCGAGCGCGTCTTCGAGTTCGCGGGCCTCAGCGTCGAGACGCGCACGCGCCGAGCCGTGATGGCCACCAAGGAGAAGAACCCCAAGGGCAAGTACGGCGCGCACGCCTACCGCCTCGAGGACTTCGGCCTCAGCGCCGAGTACGTCGAGTCGAACCTCGGCGCCTACCGCGCGCGGCACGCGATCCCGATCGAATGACGCCCGCGCGGCCTGAGAGCGCCGCGCGGTGTCCTTCGATCAGGCGGGCTCGTTCGCGAGCACGGCCTTCACGATCTCGTCGTGGAACGCGCCGTTGCTCGCGATGACGCCGCGGTTCGCCGCGAGCGTCTTGCCGCGGGAGAAGTCGAGCGGCTTCCCGTCGATGTCGGTGACCCGCCCGCCGGCCTCCTCGACCACCAGCGCGCCCGCGGCGTGATCCCAGATGCGCTCCTCGTAGCCCTTTCGCGTGGGGAGGCGGAGGTAGATGCTCGCGTCGCCGCGCGCGAGCGCCGCGTACTTGGCCTGGCTGTCCATCCGCACGGGCTCCGCGGTGATGCCGAGCGTGCGCGCGAGGGCCTCCGACCAGCTCTGATCGCTGTGCCCCGCCTCCACCGACTCGCAAAAGCGCGCGGCCGCGGGCGTGCCCACGTCGTCGACGTGGATGCGCGTGGGCTCGGCGTCGCCCGAGAGCGGGAGCGAGTACGCGCCCTCGCCGCGGATGGCGTAGAACAGGCCGCCGACGCTTCCGTCACGGCCGGGGAGGCGCGGGCAACCGAGGACCGCGAGCGTGACTTCGCCCTCGACGATGAGCGCGAGCGCGATCGCGTATTGCTCGCGGCGGAGGAAGCCCTTGGTGCCGTCGATGGGATCGAGCGTCCAGTGCGTGCCGCCCGTGGTCGCCGGATCCGCGCCGCCGAAGTCGATCGCCTCGAGCGCCTCGGCCTCGCCCATCTCGGGGTTCACGTGCGAGACGAGGGCGACCACGCGCGAACGGAGATCGTCATTCTTGCGGAGCTCGTCGGCGCTCTCCTCGCCGATCATCGCGCGCACCGCGGAGCTCCGCATGAGCTCGCGCCCGACGAGCGCCTGCGCGGCGAAATCCCCGATGGTGACGGGGCTCTTGTCCTTCTTCTCGAGCGTCTCGGCGCTGATGAGCGTGTCCTGCACGCGCGTGCACGCCGCAGCAGCCTTGCGCACGGCATCGAGGGCGATCTTGAGCTCGGCTCGGAGGTCGATTCCGTTCATGGGGCCGAAACCTAGGCGGTCGGGGCGCGCGCGTCGAGAAGGAGAATGAGCGCGGGAGGACGCCCCGGTGGGAATCGTGATACGAGGGCGGCAGATCCATGCGGACTCGCCTCCTCGCGCTCCTCGCGGCGTTCGTCACCGCTCCGGTCCGCGCCGACGCGCCCCCGCCCGAGGCCGTGCGCATCGACGCCGGCACGTACGTCACCACGCGCGCCTTCGCGTACGACGACGCGCCCGAGCTCCACGACCTCCGCGCGACGGCGCCGACGTTCGCGGTGCGTGGCGAGGTCTTCCCCGGCGCCTTCTTCCCGCCGCCGCCCGCCGCGGCGATCGGCCTCTACTTCGAGCTCTCCCGCTCGTGGCCCTTCGAGACGACCCACGCCGATGGCGAGCGCTTCGACACGGTCTACGGCACCCGCGAGCTCGGCCTCGTCTCGCGCCATCGCATCCGGCGTCAGGCGCTCCTCGTGCGCATCGGCTACGGCGCCCATCGCTTCGAGCTCGAGCGCGCGAAGCCCTCGATCCCCGAGGCCATCCCGGACGTGCCCTCCGCCACGTACCGCTTCGTGCGCCTCCACGCCGAGTCCATCCTGAGGCTCGCGCAGGCGGTACGGATCACGCCGTCGTTCGCCTACCTCCCCGTCTTCGACGCGGGCGGGCTCGAGTCGAGCGCGTGGTTCCCCCGCGCCACCTCGGGCGGCATCACCGCAGGGCTCGAGGGCGCCTACCGCGCGATCGACGCCGTCGAGATCTTCGTCTCGTTCGAGTACCGGCGCTTCTTCCACGACTTCCACCCCGAGCCCGGTGATCGATACGACGCGCGCGGCGCGATCGACGCGAGCTACGTCACCGGCATCGGCGCGCGCTACTTGTTCCATCGCAAAGAGGACGGAAGAGGTCCAAGCAACGCAAAATAGAACGTGTTATAGTTTGGCCATTCCGTGAAGGACGGTGATGTATGAAGCTCGTGCTCAACGAAGCTACGTGTGACGGTCACGGCCAGTGCGTCGGCGCTGCGCCCGAGCTCCTCGCCTTCGGCTCCAACGGCAAGGTGAAGATCCTCAAGGCCGAGATCGACGACTCCGAGCTGGAAGAGGCGCAGGACGCCTGCGACCTCTGCCCCACGCAGTCGCTCTCGCTTCAGCCCTGAATCGAGGCGCGCGCCTCGTCGAACGAGGCGCGCTTCTCGATCGCCATCCGTGCCTTGACGAGCTCGGCGGGGCGACCGAATCCATACGCGCCCACGAGCCGCCCTCCGCGGCCGAAGAGCGCGAGGAACCGCCCCTCCTCGAAGCTCCCGCAGACGATGGCCATCTCATCGCCGGGTGACGGCCGGCCCACGCCCTGGATCTTCAGCTCGAACTGATCGGACCAGAAGAGCGGCGCCTTCTCGAAGGCCTTGGCTTCGCCGCGGACGAGGTTCTGCGCGACGAGGCGAGCCTGTTCCACGGTCGTGGTCCAGTGCTCGATGCGCATGCGCTCTCCGTCGAAGAGCGGGTGCGGGAAGCTCGCGACGTCGCCAAGCGCGTAGACGCCTTCGACGCTCGCGCGGAGGCTCTCGTCGCAGCGCACGCCGTTTTCGAGCGAAAGGCCCGAGCCCTCGAGCCACTCGACGTTGGGCGTGACGCCGATGCCGATCACGAGCACGTCGCAGGCGATGCGCTCGCCCGAGGCGAGGCGGACGGCCTCGACGCGCCCTTCGCCCTCGAAGGCCTCGATGGAGACGCCGCAGCGGAGATCGACGCCGCGCGCATGATGGAACGAGGCGAGGAAGTCGCCGAGCGCCGGATGGAGCGCGCGCGCACACGGCGTGGGCGCCGCCTCGAGCACGGTGGTCTCGACGCCCATGGCCTTGCACGACGCCGCGACCTCGAGGCCGATGAAGCCCGCGCCGACGACCACGGCCCGCTTGGCCGCGCGCAGGGCGAGGCCGAGCGCGCGGGCGTCGTCGAGGGTGCGGAGCACGAAGACGTTCTCCTTCCCCGCCGCTCCGTCGATCCGTCGCGGCCGCGCGCCCGTCGCGATGACGAGGCCGTCGAAGTCGAGCGCCTCGCCGGAGTCGAGCTGCACGCGCCGCGCGGCGAGATCGAGCCCGACCGCGCGCGTTCCGTAGCGCGTGTCGAGCGAGAGCTCGGCCTCGGACTTCTTCACGAGCGAGAGGCGATCGGCCTCCACCTCGCCGCGGAGGAATTCCTTGGAGAGCGGCGGGCGATCGTAGGGGCGATGCGGCTCGTCACCGACGAGCGTGAGGCGCCCGGAGAAGCCCTCACGGCGGATGTTCTCGACGACCCGGAGCCCGCCGAGCGAGGCTCCCACGACGACGATGGATTCCATGGGGGCGGATCAAGACACACGCTCGATGACGAGGCCAGCCGCCGTGAGCCGCTCGAGGAGCGCGTCGCCCATCGCCGCGGCCGGCGTGAGCACGCCGTAGCGCGGCGGGAGCTTCTCCGCGTCGCGCGCGAGACAGAGCGCCGACTCGGCCAGCATCTTCGCCGTCTCGGTATAGCCCGGGTCGCCGCCCGCGAAGCGCGTCTCGACCTTGGGCCCGCCCTCGGCCTCGCCGACAAAGGTGACCTCGAACGCCCCCTTCGCGCGCTCCTCTTCGCTCGGCCCCTCGCCGGGCACCTTCCACTTGAGGATCGCGCGCCGCGTGGGGCCGAATTGCGCGAGCGCCACCGCCGCGCCGACGCCGGCCGTCACGGCGAGCAGCTTGGTGGTGGTGCGTACGTGGAGGTAGTGCCCGTAGCGGAAGTCGGGGCCGTAGTCCTCGAGCGCCGCCGCGCTACGGAGCACGACCTGCGGATCGATCGTGGGCATGAGGAGCGCCCACTCCGTGCCGTAAGGGCCGCGGCGGAGGGGCCTTTCGACGAGCGAGACCTTGCGACCCGTGGTGGGCGCCGGGGGCTTGGACGCCTCGCGCGTGCGCCGGAGCTCGCTGAACGCGCCGATCGCCGAGTGCCAGGTGCCGCCCGAGATCTGCCCCTGGAAGCGCACGAAGGCCTCGACCGTGATCGGCCGATCGCTCGGGAGCTGCTTCACGGTGAAGTACGCGCCGAGGTCGTGCGGGATGCTGTCGAAGCCGCAGCAATTGACGATGCGGATCTTCGCCTCGCGCGCCCGCGCGTCGTAGGTGCGGATCACGCGGTCGACGAACTCCGGCTCGCCCGTGATGTCCACGTAGTCCGCGCCCGCCTCGAGGGCGGCGCGGACGACGGGCTCGCCGTAGCGCACGTAGGGGCCGACGGTGGTGATGATCACGCGCGCGCGCTCCGCCATCGCGCGGAGCGACTCGGGGCGCTCGACCGACGCGGTGATCATCTCGAGCGAGGCGAGCTCCGGGCGGAGCGCGGCGAGGCGCTCGCGCACTTCGCGGAGCTTCTCGCGGCTCCGCCCCGCGATCGCGAAGCGCAGGTCTTCGGGGCCACGCGTGGCCAGGTATCGGGCGACGAGCTCACCGGTGAAGCCCGTGGCGCCGAAGAGGACGATGTCGAACTCACGTCGCTGCATGTGCGGCATTCAACCAACCGCTCGCCCCTGCATCAAGCCGCGAGGTGATCACGGAGGATGCGCGGTGAATTCGCCCGCGCCCGCACGCATCGCACCTCCTGCGACCCGAGAACTCCGCGAATTCGTTGAGATTCATTGCGAAAATCCATAGCATCGGCGATCCGCCCTCATGTTTCGTGCTCTCTTCGCATCGCTGCTCATCGCGTCGTCGGCCGCCACCGGCGTATCCGTCGACTCGCTCCCGTGGAAGGAGCGCGCGCGACGCGGCGTCACGCCGAGCCCGGAGGCGAGCCTTCGCGCGCACGTCGACGACTGGCCCGAGGAGCCGCCGTCGCCGACGAACGTCGATCGCGCCCGCTTCGAGCACGCGATCCGTGAGGTCTGCCAGATCAAGCCCAAGGCCGCCTCCACGCTCGCCGGCCACATCCTCGAGTCCACGCGCGAGTTCGGCGTCGATCCCTTCCTCGTGGGCGCGCTCGCGCATCGCATGACCCGCTGCCAACCCGACAAAGAAGACCTCGGCGGGCGCGGCCTCACGCTCCTGCCCAAGGAGTTCTTCCACGGTCACCTGCGGGACGGCGCCTATCGCTACCACGTGGCCCAGCGCGGCGCGCTCGTCGAGCGCCTCTTGCCCATGCCCCGCTTCCGCTTCGGGCCGGCCAAGCTCTTCCGGCAGGAGGAGAACGTCTACTTCACCGCGGCGCTCCTACGCGTGCTCGAGGAGCAGCACGAGACGCTCGACGAGATCTTCGAGCAGGAGCCGCACCGCCACTACGTCTCGCATTGGATCTGGGGCGACAAGGTGCGCGGCGCGCGCGCCGAGGATCGCGTCCTCACCGATCGCCGCCGCCTGCTCGAGCACTACGGCTCGCACCGCGGCCCCCGCCCCGTGCGCAAGCACGGCCTCGAGCTCGGCCCGCCGCTCGAGGGCTCCCCGCGCGTCGTCTCGAGCTTCCCCGGGGCCGATCGCGATCAGGGCCTGCGGCGTCACCGCGGCATCGACATCGAGTCGGTGCGCGGCGAGCCCGTCCTCGCCATCGCCGCCGGCGTCGTGACCTTCTCGGGCGTCGACTACCCCGGGAGGGGCACGGCCCGCACCATGCCCAAGGCCAAGGCCAACGCCGTGCCCTCGCGCCGCATGGGCAAGGGCGGCCGCTTCGTCTGCATCCGACACGACGTCGACGGGCCCGACGACTACGTCTCCTGCTCCATGCACCTCGACCGCATCGAGGTCGAGATCGGCCAGCGCGTCGCCCTCGGCGAGCGCATCGGCACGGTGGGCCGCACGGGGATGCGCGTCTCGTCGCCGCACCTCCACCTCGAGGTGATCCGCAACGGCCGGCGCATCGACGGCTCCAAGCTCCTCGAGGATTTCCTCGTGCGGCACCCGCCCAAATACGTGAAGAAGCGAAAGCGCCCGCTCGTGGCCTCGGCCGCCGCGCGTTAAGGTGCGCTCATGCGGATCCTCGTCGCCACTTCCAACTCGGACAAGCTCCGGGAGTTCCGAGAAATCCTCCGAGACACCCCGCACGAAGTCATCGGCCTCGACGCGCTCGGCCGCGAGATCGAGGAGCCGGTCGAGGACGGGGAGACCTTCGAGGCGAACGCGCGCATCAAGGCGCTCGCCTACGCCCGCGCCGCGGGGCTCCCCTGCGTGGCCGAGGACTCGGGCCTCGAGGTCGACGCGCTCGGCGGGGCGCCGGGCGTGTACTCGGCGCGCTATGCCGGCGTCGACGGCGATCGCAAGACGCGCGATCTCCGCAACAACGAGAAGCTCCTCGCCGCCATGGAAGGCGTCCCCGACGGCGAGCGCGCGGCGCGCTTCGTCTGCGCGCTCTGCTACGCGAGCCCCGAGGGCGAGATCCTCTTCGAGACGCGCGGGACCTTCGAGGGCGTCATCGCGCGGGCACCGGCCGGCGAGAACGGCTTCGGCTACGATCCCCTCCTCTTCGTGCCGGAGCTCGGGAAGACGAGCGCCGAGCTCACGAGCGAGGAGAAGCACGCGCGCAGCCATCGAGGCGAGGCCGTCCGCGCGTTCGCACGACATCTTTCGGAGGTGAGCCGATGAAGCGCGCAGAAGGCGCATGGGTGATCACGGGGGCGGCGAGCGGCTTCGGCGCGGAATTCGCGCGGCGGCTCCGCGAACGTGGCGAGCGCCTCGTGCTCTGGGACCGCGCCGAGGTCCCCCTCAAGAAGATCGGCCGCGAGCTCGGCGCGCACGTGGAGATCGTCGACGTGGTCGATCCCGCGGCCGTGGCCGAGGCCGTGCAGAGGAGCGCCGACGCGGCCGGTCCGCTCGCGCACGTGGTGAGCTGCGCGGGCATCCTCCGCGTGGGCCCCGCCGCCACCATGCCCGCCGACGACCTCCGCGCGATGATGGACGTGAACTTCCACGGCACGGTGAACGTCGTCACGGCCCTCCTCCCCTCGCTCGAGGCGGCGGCTTCGGCCGACCGCCCCGCCACGATCCTCTTCGTCTCGAGCGTGGCCGGGCTCCGGGGCTTCCCGGATCTCGCGGGCTATTCCGCGTCCAAGTTCGCCGTGCTCGGCTACGCGCAGGCGCTCCGCGGCGAGCTCCGCGGCCGCCCCTTCGACGTGCGCGTGCTCTGCCCCCCGCCGGGCGACACGCCGATGGTGCGCGCGCTCGACGAGGTGCCGCCGGTCTACCGGCTCTCGCGCCTCTACTCGGCCGCCGAGGTCGTCGACGCCGCGCTCGCGGGGCTCGAGGGGCACGCCTTCAAGATCTTCGTCGACGCCGGCTCCAAGATCCTCCACCGCATCGATCGGGTGGCCCCGGCCGTGGTCGACGGAATCGTCGCGCTCTCGCCGCACCTCCCGTCCAAGCGGGGGTGAATGGCGATTCATTCTGATGGTGCAACCTGCACCGAGATCGGATACAACGCTCGGACCGCTCGCTCCTGCGAAGGGACGGGCGAGTGCCCATCACTTCACCGACGGAGAACCGTAATGTCCACACCCGCCGAGATCTTCGAGAAGATCGCCGCCGCCGCCGCCGCGAACCCCGACAAGGCCACCGAGGCCGACGCCGTCTTCCAGTTCAACATCACGGGAGACAACGGCGGCACGTTCGTGCTCAACATGAAGAAGGGCACGACCGACAACTTCCTCACCCGCGAGCCCAGCTCCGAGGCCGTGGCCACCATCTCGCTCGACGGCGCCGACTGGACGGCCCTCGTCTCCGGCGACCTCGATCCGATGCAGGCCTTCATGGGCGGCAAGATCAAGATCGACGGCGACATGACCGCCGCGATGAAGCTCCCCGGGCTCCTCAAGCTCGCCCGCTGAGCCAAACGCTCGCACGAGGAGAGAGCGAGTCCTCCGGGGCTCGCTCTCTTCGTTCCGTCACCACCGGACCGGCGTGGTGAGCCGGATGCCGAGCGTGCCGAAGACGCGCACGCGCGAGTCGCCCGTCGCGTAGGGGAGCGTGAGCCCGAGCCCGCCGTCGAGCGCGATGGTCTCGCGGAAGGCGTATCGGAACCCGCCCTGGAGCCCCGCCCAGCGCGCGTAGGGCGAGTAGGGATCCCGGTGGAAGTACTCGAGGATGCCGCTCGCCGCCTCGGAGAAGCGCGCCTCGAGGCCGAGGCCGCCCGTGAGCCAACGCGAGGCGTGCCGCCCGCTCGAGACCCCGTCGCCGTCCCCGCCGAGCGAGACGCCCAGGTTGCCGTGCACGTAGAGCACCTCGTCGAGGATGGGCTGCGTGATTCGGAACCCGCCGAACCCGCTCCAGCCGGGCGGCGAGAAGACCTGGTAGCCGAGCTTGGGCAGCGTCCCCACGTAGAGGCCGAGCCCAGGGCGTCCCCAGCTCGTCGGCGCGAAGAACATCGCGTCGATCTGCACGAGCGGCCCCAGGATGCCGTAGCCGCTCATGCCGTTGCCGAAGACGCCGCCGTGCATCGCGCCGAGCTTCACCTCGAGGTGATCGCCGGCTCCGATCCCGAGGAGCGCCGAGTGGGCGAAGACGTCCTTCGTCGCGAGCACCCACGACTCGAGGCGGACGAGCTTCTTGCCCACGGGCTCGACCTCCTCGACGACGAAGGGCCGATCGGCCGCCGCGCGAGGCGCGGGGAGGCCCGCCGAGACGACGACCAAGAGCGCGAGGACGAAACGGAGGATGCGGATCCCCTGATCGAGCACGGCGCCAACGTGAAGCCATCTCCCTTCGGTGACAAGGCGCCCGTCGGGGCACGGCTCTAGAAGCGGAATACATGCCCGAGACCGAAGACAAGCTCAGGGCGCGCGCCCTCCTCGAGAAGGCGAAGACCGCGGAGTCGCGGGCCGATCGAAGCGCGCTCGCCCTCGCGCTCGCCGACGTCCTCGGGCATCGGGTCCACGCCCTCGAGACACGCGACGAGCGCCGCGCCCGACGACGCGCCGCCCAGCGCCTCTCCTCGCCGCGCGGGGTCGAGCTCGCCGTGGCCATCGCGGATCGCTTCGGTCGCTCGCGTGATCCCGCGCGGCGTGTGGCCAGCGTCGTCGAGGTCGCCGAGCACCTCGCTCCCCTCGACTTCCTGCGGCCCGGCGAGCGCGCGACGTTCGAGGCCATGCGCAGGATGCCCAAGCGGCTCCGGCCCGCGGCCGCGCGCGCGATCGAGCGGGCCATCGAGCGTGAGTTCCGCCCCTATCTCGTCACGCTCGTCGGCGCGAAGGCCCGCGTCGAGGCCATCCGACGCGACGGCGCCGAGCCCATCGCGCACCTCCTCGGCGAAGACGTCGTCGGGGAGCGCATGGCGGAAGCCCGCGTTGAGCTCGAAGCCTCGCTCTACGAGAGGCTCGGCGTGCGCCACCTCGCGCTCAAGGTCTCGTCGATCACGAGCCGCATCGATCCCATGGGCCTCGACGCCGCGCTCGAGCGCACCCTCCCCCGCGCCGCGCGCATCGCCGAGGCCGCCGCCAGGTGCGGAGGGAGCCTCGTCCTCGACGCGGAGTCGAGCGACGACCTCGAGCTCACGCTGCGCCTCCTCGAGGCCCTCGCCGCCGATCCGCGCTTCGCCGACGTGGATCTCGGCTTCGCCCTCCAGGCCTACCTCGTGGACGCGCGCGCGATCACCGATCGCCTCCTCGCGATCGGCCACGCACGCTACGAGCGAAAGGCGCGGCCCCTCCGCGTCCGGCTCGTGAAGGGCGCGAACCTCGGCCTCGAACGGATCCGCGCGAGCCTCCGCGGCCATCCCTCGGCCGTCCATGCCGACAAGGACGCGACCGATCGCGCGGCGCAAGCCCTCCTCGAGCTCCTCGCCTCGAAGGAGCATACGCACGCCGTCCACGTCGCCCTCGGCTCGCACAACCTCTTCGACGTGGCCCACGCGCTCGTCCATCGCGCGGCCGAGGCGCTGGACGACGCGCTCTCCTTCGAGGTGCTCGCGGGGCTCGCCGATCCGCTCGTGCGCGCGCTCCGCGCGCTCGACGTCGACGTGCGGGTCTACCTTCCGGTCGTCGATCCCGAGGAGCGCAACGCCGCGGTGGCCTACCTCGCGCGGCGGCTCGACGAGCAATCCGCGCCCGCGCACTTCCTTCCGTCGAGCCTCGCGGCCGATCGCGCGCGCGATCCCTACGCCGAGCACCGCGCGCGCTACCTCCGGATCACCTCCGAAGCGCCCCTCCCTCCCCCGCGCCTCGAGGCGCGCCGCGCGCGGCGGCTCGATCGACCGTTCTCGAACGAGCCCGACGTCGATCTCCGCGTGCCCGCGCAGCGCGCGAAGCTCGCGCAGGCGCTCGCGCTCGAGACGGCCCGCGCCGTCTTCGACGTCAAGGGCTCGCATCCGCCGGCGGCCGTGGAGGACGGCTTCGATCCCTCACGCCCCGGCCACGTCCCCTATCGCGTGGGCCTTGCCGACGAGGACGGCGTGCGCCTCGTGATCGAGCGCGCGCACGCCGCCCTCCGATCGCTCACGCGCGAGAGCGCCGAGGCTCGCGCGACGCGCCTCCTCGCCGTGGCCGACACCCTGCGCGCGAACCGCACGAGCCTCACGGCGGCCATCGTGCTCGACGTGGGCAAGCCGCCGGCCGAGGCCGACGCGGAGGTGAGCGAGGCCATCGACTTCGCGGAGTACTACGCCCGCGCGCTCCTCGATCTCACGCGCGATCCCACGCTCCGGAACGAGCCGCGCGGCGTGGTGCTCGTGGCGAGTCCGTGGAACTTCCCGCTCTCCATCGCATGCGGCGGCGTGTGTGCCGCGCTCGCGGCAGGCAACACGGTGGTGCTCAAGCCCGCGCCCGAGGCGCCCTACGTGGGCCGAAAGCTCGCCGAGGCGCTCTGGTCCGCGGGCTTCGATCCCTTGGTCCAGCTCCTCCTCGCGCGCGACGAGGCGGCCTCGATCGCGATCGATCCCGCGCTCGTCGACGCGGTGGTCCTCACGGGATCCACCGCGACGGCGCGCGCGTTCCGGAAGCGTGCGCCTTCGCTCCACCTCATCGCCGAGACGGGCGGCAAGAACGCCATCTTCGTCTCGGCCACGGCCGATCGCGAGGCGGCCATCCGCGACGTGGTACGCTCCGCCTTCTCCTTCGCCGGCCAGAAGTGCTCCGCGGCGAGCCTCCTCCTCCTCGAGCGCGAGGTCTACGAGGACGACGCCTTCCGCGAGCGCCTGCTCGACGCCGCCGCGAGCCTCCCCGTGAAGGCTGCGTGGGACGAAGACGCGGAGATCACGCCGCTCATCCGACCGCCCGAGGGGCCGCTCCGCGAGGCGCTCCTCGGCACGCCCGAGGGGGCCATCCCGTGGCTCCGCGCCGAGCCCACGGAGAACCCGCGCCTCTTCGGGCCCGCGATCTACGGCGACGTCGAGCCGGGCTCGCTCCTCCACACGACCGAGCTCTTCGGGCCCGTGCTCGCCGTGATGCCCGCGCGCGACGTCGACGAGGCGTGCGCGATCGCCGCGCAGACGGGTTACGCGCTCACCGCCGGGATCGAGAGCCTGAGCGAGGACGAGCAGGCGCACTTCGCGAGACACGTCCGCGCCGGGAACGTCTACGTGAACCGCCCGATCACCGGCGCGCGCGTCGGGAGGCAACCCTTCGGTGGCTTCGGGCTGTCGTCGTTCGGTCCTGGCGCGAAGGCCGGTGGGCCGGGCTTCGTCGAGTCGCTCGCCGTGCTCGGCGACGATCCCGCGTTCTCCTTCGCGCGCGGCACCCACGTCGATCCCACGCCCGAGGCGGTGGCGTTCCTCGAGACGATCCGCGCGCGCCGTGTCACCACGCCGGAGCGATGGCTGGCGCTCCTCCGCATCGCGCGGCTCGACGCACACCACGCGGAATCGCATTTCAGCGCGAAGGAGACGATGCCGCTCCTCGGCGAGGCCGACGTGCTCGAGCACGAGCCCATCTCCGATCTCGCGATCGCCGTCTTCGACGGTGCGCCGCGCGCCGACGTGCTCCGGGCCGTCCTCGCGCGCCTCGCGACGCATCCGCACGCGATCGTCTTCGGCGCGCTCGAGCTCGCGGGGCTCGGACTCCACGGGCTCGACGTCCTGCCCGGGCGAGCGCTCGACGTCGCCATCGACGAGCGGCGCTTCGAGCGCATCCGCGTCGTCGGCGAAGCCCCCGCCGAGCTCCTCGCCCTCGCCGCCGAGCGCGACGTGGAGCTCGTCCGCGAGCCGGTGCTGCGCTCGCCGCGCGGGGAGTTACGCCATTACGTCCGCGCGCGCTCGATCGCGGTGACGACGCACCGCCACGGCGTGCTCCCGCGGAGCGGCGCCTTCGCTCAATCGACGGGCGCGTCGAAGTCCACCTCGAACCCGATCGGGACGATGCCCGA
>JAAYBZ010000172.1 GCA_012744445.1 Myxococcales bacterium
CTCGACGGCTCCGTCGTCGTGGGCAAGGTGCGCGAGGGCAAGGGGGCCTTCGGCTTCAACGCCGCCACCGAGACCTACGAGGATCTGGTCGCCGCGGGCGTGATCGACCCCACCAAGGTCGTCCGCACCGCGCTCCAGAACGCCGCGAGCGTCTCGGGCCTCCTCCTCACCACCGACGCGCTCGTCGCCGAGGCGCCCAAGCCCAAGAAGAAGGCCGCGCCCGGCGCGGGCATGGAGGACATGGACTTCTGAGGTCCTGAGGAGCGCCCCGGAGCACGGGGCATCCAATGAAAAGGGGCGCGATCCCAGGATCGCGCCCCTTTTTCGTGCGCCGGGCTCAGTCGTTCTGCACGCCGCGTGAGGCCGCCTTGGCCTCGAGCTCCACCAGGGCGGCCTTGGCCTCCACGAGCGCGCGCCGCGCCGCCTCGGCGGACTCGAGCGCGCTCGCTTCGCCGACGCGCGTGCGCTCGAGCTCGTCCCGCGTCCGCTCGAGCTCCTCGCGCATCTGCGCGAGCTCTTCCCGGGCGCGCTCGAGCTCGGCGCGGACGTCGCCGAGATCCTCGGAAGGCGCCCGCGCGGCGAGGGCGGACTGCGCCGCTGCGAGCTCCGCCGCCGCGCGATCGCCCTGGGCCACGGCCTCGACGAGCGCGTCGCGGAGGCGCGCGATCTCGGCGCCGTCGTGATCGCAGCGCTCCTCCGCCGCGCGGAGCGCGACCTCGGTCGCGGCCAGATCGCGCTGGAGGCGACGTACGAGATCGCCCTGCGCGTCGAGTGCGTGCTGCTTGGCCTCGGCGCCAGCGCGCGTCTCCATGAGCTCGGCGCGGAGACGCTCGAGCTCCTCTTCCTTTCCGCGATCCGGTCGGGCGACTGCGGAGGTGTCCCGGGCGCGAAGCGCCTCGAGCGCGGCCTCGAGATGCGCTACGCGGAGGCGGAGCCCGTCGCGCTCGCCGAGCGCCTCGGCGATCTCGGGCGGCAGCGTGGCCTCGGGCGTCTGCGCCTCGGCCGCGGCGGCCTGCGTCGCCGCGACGGCGCGGAGACGATCGCGCTCTTCCTCGAGCTCGTGGACCCTGGCGCGCAGCTCGTCGGCCTCGAGCACGGCCGCCTCGGCCTTGGCCTCCGCGCGGAGCGCCCGCTCCCTCGCCTGCTCGGAGCCGCCCGTGCCCCGGCGCCGGAGCTCCCGGAGCTCCTCGACGAGATCGCGGACGATCACGCCGCGACGCTCGACCTCGGTGCGGAGCTCCTTGAGCTCCTCGCCGCGGGCCTCGAGCCTCGACTCGAGGACCTTCCGCTCGGCCTCGAGCTCCTCGAGCTCGGCGCGGCGGCCCTTCTCTCGCTCGAGCTTCTCGCCGAGCTTCTGGATCTCGCGCTCGTATTTCTCGGTGAGCTTCTCGATCTCGCGCGCGTGCTTGGCCGCGGCGGCCTCGAGCTCGCGGACGCGGTCGTCGAGCTGCGCGGCGCGCTTGCGCTCGGCGACGAGCTCGCGCTCGACGTCCTCGGCGTCGGCGACGGCCTTCTCGAGCTGCGCCTCGAGCGCGCGGAGCGCGCGCACGTCCACGCCCTCGGGCTGGGGCTCGAGCTCGACGAGCACCGAGATGGGCACCTCGTCGTAGGCGCCGGCCACGGCGAAGACGTGCGAGGGCGCGCCCGTGACCTCGCGGGTGCTCACGAAGAGCTCTTCGTCCTCGAAGCCAAGCTCCGAGACGCGGAGGCCGCGGAAGCCGTCCACGCCGAAGATCCGCGCGGCCTCGAGGATCTCGTCGACGATCTCGACGAACTCTTCGTACGCGTCGCGTCCCTCGAAGGGGACGCCGACGGCGAGGAGGCCGCCGTCGGCGACCTCGGCGAGGTCGTAGAGGACGTCCTCGGGGTGCCCCGGGACGCGCGTCAGGTCGGGCGCGACGACGAGGTCGAAGCTCCCCGGCCGGAAGGCGATGCGGCCGGGCTTGAGCTTCCGGCGCTGAACGTTGGGCAAGGAGGGAACGTCGACGGTCTCGCCGACCTCGAGGTGAAGGACACGCTCGGCCGCGCGGGCGATGCGCGGAAGCCCCACGCCATCCCCGATGTAGAGCACGCGCGCCCCGGCGGCGGAGGCTTCGACCAAGGAGGCGAGCCCTTCACCGGCGGGCGAGGAGGGATGATCGTTGTTTTTTCGGGTCATTCCGTGAGATCTCGGTGTGGCGGGCGGGACGCTTCCCTACGCCGCGCACGGGCTGCGCACTATAGCGATCGGCACGAAAGCGGGTCAACGTACCGGCCGCGACGGCGGCCTCCGGCGGGCGTGGCTGATATGTTTGGCGAAATGTCCCCCGTACACGAGCGCGCGTCGCGAGGAGAAGCCCTCGAGCGCCGCGTCGCCGCCTTCCGCAAGCGCGCGATCGCCATCACGGTGATCCGTGGGGCGCTCGCGTCGTCGGCCGGCGTCGCCTTCGCGGCCATCGTCGCGGGGGCCGCGGTGGGCCCCATCGTCTCTCGCCCGGTGGCCCTCTTCGCCTGGATCGCCGCCGCTGCCACGGGCCTCGTCCTCGCCGCGGCCTTCGTCCGCGGGGCCGGCGCGCTACGCAAGGATCGCGCCGTCACGCTCGTCGCCCGCGCCGACGCTTCGCTCGGGCAGGCCGCGCGGAGCGCCCTCGAGCTCCACCGCCGCCCCGATCCGGCCACCAGCGCCGAGCTCGCCGAGGCTCACCTCGCGCGCGTGCTCGAGGCGCTGCGCGAGGTGCGGCCCGAGAAGGCGATGCCGTTCTGGCCGAGCATCTCGCGGCCGCTTTCGCTCTTCGCCGTCGCGGGTGTGGCCCTCCTCGCCGCGCTCCTCACCGACGGACGCGCCAGCGCGGGCATCATGGCGCTCGCGCGCGCGCCCTTCCACGTCGACGAGGGCTACGCCATCGGCGAGGTCGTCCGCGAGCTCCGCGTCGACGTCACCGCGCCCGACTACCGCGACGAGCCGCCGCTCCGCGGGCTCACGGCGCCCCATGTCGAAGGCCTCGCCGGATCCACGTTCCGGTTCGAGATCGAGCCGCGCATCGACGCCACCGCCGCCGTGCTCCGCGTGGGCTCGCACCGGCTCGAGCTCGAGCGGCAGCCCTCCGGCGCGTTCCGCGGCTCCGTCGCCCTCGACGAGGGTGGCCCCGTGATCATCCGCATGCGCACGCGCAGCGGCGAGTGGATCGAAGACCTCCGCGGGCGCTCCATCCGGATCCTCCCCGATCCCTTGCCCGAGGTCGCGCTCGAGGCGCTCTTCGACGAGGACGAACCGGGCGAGCGCGTCGCCCTCCGCTGGAACGTGCGCGACGATCACGGCATCGCCGAGATCCGCCTCGTCACCGAGGTCGAAGGCCTCCCGCCCAAGCGGCGGAAGCTCAGCGAGGAGTCGGGCTCGCCCAAGGAGAAGCGCGGGCTCGAGTCCCTCGATCTGCGCGAGCTCGGCGCCGAGCCGGGCGATTCCGTCACGCTGGTCCTCGAGGCGCGGGATCGCGGCCGGCCGCCGGAGGCGCGGTTCGCGCGCTCGGAGCCGGTGGTGCTCACCCTGCCCTCGCCCGAGTCCGAGCGCGAGCGGAACCTCTCCATCCTCGAGGAGGCGCTCGCGCGGACGCTCGACGCGCTCGCCGATCGCCTCGAGGAGCCTCGCACCTCCCCGCTCGACGCGCGCCGTGAGCGGCGGGCCATGGACTCGCTCTCACGCGTCCCGCCCGCGTTGGAGCGCGCCGTCTCGGCCGTGAGCGGCGCCGACGCGCCCCTCGTCCGGAAGTCGCTCCACGCCATCCGCGACGCCTACCACCGCGAGACGCTCGAGCTCGCCAGGAAGATCCCGAACGCGCGCGCGCTCGCCAAGCTCGAAGACTCCCTCGTCTCCGCGCTCGAGGACGGCGCGCTCCTCCTCGACGACCTCCGCGCGAGGGCGCGCCTCGAGGACTTCCAGGAGGTCGCGCTCGAGCTCGAAGCCCTCCGGCGCGAGATCGCCTCGCTCCTCGCCGAGTACGCGCGCACCAACGATCCCGAGGTGAAGCACGCGCTCGGCCGGGCCATCCACCGGGCCAAGAAGAAGCTCGAGGCGCTGAAGCAGCGCATGTCGGAGAGCTCGAGCGCCGTGCCGCGCGAGTTCGTGAATGCCGGTGAGTCGGCGCAGCGGGAGAGCGAGCGCTTCCTCGAGGAGCTCGAGGCCGCCGTGGCCGAGGACGCCATCGCGGACGCGGAGGCCAAGCTCCTCGCCCTCGAGCGCGAGCTCCACGCGATGGCCGAGGCCTTCGGCAAGGGCGAGTCGGAGGTGGCCGAGTCGCGCTTCGGGCCGCGGCAGCGCGCGCTCGCCGAGGCCATCGATCGGGTCCGCGGCCTCGAAGCCGAAGAGGTCGAGCTCGCGCGCGAGCACGGCGAGCTCCGCCGAGCCCTCGCCGAGCGCGCCCTCCGTGCCCTCGGCGACGCCACCAAGGTGCGCGACCGCGAGCGCGTGGAGTCGGCCCTCGACACGGCCAAGAAGGACCTCGAGGCCATGAAGCGCGACGTCGGCGGGATCGACGAGGACATCGTGACGCGCGTCCAGGGGCGCATCGATGACGTGCGCGCCGCGCTCGACCAGGGCGATCTCGGCGAGGCGTCCAAGATGGCCCGTGAAGCCAACGCGGAGGCCATGGGGCTCGCCCGCGACCTCTCGCTCCGGGCGACGATGTTCCCGGGACGCAGCGGCGAGGTGCGCCGCGCCGCGGAGAGCGCCGAGCGGCTCGCCGAATCCGTCGCCAAGCTCCACACCGAGGTGGAGCGCGCGATCCCCGACCTCGAGCGCCACCTCCGCCCGAGCGACGTGAAGGCCCTCGAGCGCCTCGCGAGCCGCCATCGGGCCGTGGAGCGCGCGGCGCAGGAGGTCGCGCAATCGCTCGCGGAGGGCCCCGACGGGACGCCCCTCAGCGAGGAAGGCGCGAGCGAGCTCCGCCGCGCGGCCGGCATGGTCGATCGCGGCGCGCGCTCCGCGGCCGAGCACGACGCGGTCGTCTCGAGCGAGAGCGCGAGCCGCGCCGCCGACGCGCTCCGCAAGACCCGGGAGATCCTCGAGGAGCACCAGCGGAGCTCGTCCTCCGGCGAAGGCGGCGGCAGCGGACGTTCGAGCGGCGCGTCGGCGAGCGAGAAGGTCGTCATCCCCGGCCGGGAGGAGCGCCCCGAGGACGAGCGACGCCGGCGCATCCGCGACGGCCTCCGCGAGGAGCCGCCCCCGGATTATCGCGACGCCGTGAAGCGTTATTTCGAGGCCCTGCTCCGATGAAGCGTGTTCCTTCCATCGCGGCGCTGCTCGTCGCCCTCACCATCTCCGCGTCGCCCGCGCGCGCCGGCGACGACGCCGCCGTCCTCCTCGAGCAGCTCCGCCTCGAAGAGGCCGAGGCCGCCATCGCCGGACAGGCCGAGACCGCGGCGAACGAATACCTCCGCGCGCGAATCGCGCTCCACCGCGGGCGCTTCGCCGAGGGGCTCCGCCACGTGCGGCGCTCGCTCGAGCTCCTCCCCGCCTACCCCGACGCCGATCCGCGCCCCGATCTCGCGAAGCTCCTCGAGGAGAGCGACGCGCGCCTCGGTAAGCACGCGGAGTTCAAGAGCGCGGACGGTCGCTACGTGGTCCGCACGCCGCGCGGCCGCGCCGAGATCCTCGCCCCCTACGCCCTGGAGGCGCTGGAGCACGCCGACACCGTCTACGCCGAGGTCTTCGGCGAGGCGCACCCGGGCCCCATCCGCGTCGACGTGGTGCGCGGCCCCGAAGACCTCTCGCGCGTCTCGACGCTGAGCGAAGAGGCGATCCTCACCACCGGCACGATCGCCCTCTGCAAATGGGATCGGATGCTCGTCACCACCCCGGAGGCGCTCGCCCGCGGTTATCCCTGGCTCGACACCATCGCGCACGAGCTCGCGCACCTCTACCTGAGCCGCGTCTCGCGCGAGAAGGCCCCCGTGTGGTTCCACGAGGGGCTCGCGAAGGTGCTCGAGCGCCTCCCCAAGGGCGAAGGCGTGGACGCGCCGCTCGAGCCCGCGAGCCGCGCCCTCCTCGCGAAGCACGCGGCCAAGGGCACGCTCCTCCCGTTCTCGGCCTTCCACCCCTCCATCGCGCTCTTGCCGAGCCAGGAGCAGGCGGCCCTCGCCTACGCCGAGGCCGCGACCTTCGTCTCCAAATTCCTCACCGAGCACGGGGCGGAAGGGCTCCGTCAGGTGGTCCACCGCATCGCGCACGGCGCCTCCCTCGAGTCCGCGCTCGAGGCCGTGAGCGGCAAGCCCTTCGCCGTGATGGAGGAGGAGTGGAAGGCGAGCCTCGCGGGCCTCGCGGGCGACCGCGTGGAGCCGCTCGAGCGGCGCTTCGTGGACGAGGCGAGCGACGCCGACGACCTCCGCGACGTGAAGTCCGAGGACGCGCGCAACGCGCTCCGCCTCGGCGATCTGCTCTGGGCGCGGCGCCGCCCGAAGGCCGCCGCGGTCCAATACGAGCGGGGGGCGAAGGTCGCGCCGAAGAACCCGATCCTCTTGAGCCGCCTCGGACGCGCCGCGCTCGAGGCGGGCGACGCCGCGAGCGCCGTCCACGCCGCCGAGCGCGCCATCACCCTCCATCCGGATCACGCCCCTGCGCACAGCTTGCTCGCGCGGGCGCTCCTCCTCTCCGGGCGCCCCGAGGAGGCCGCACGCGCCGCGCTCGACGCCATCGCGCGCAACCCCTTCGATCCCGCGCCGCATTGCGTGCTCGCGGAGTCGGCGGCAGACGGCGCGACGCGCAAGCGCGAGCGCGACGTCTGCGAACGCCTGGGCGGCCGGTAGGCGGACATTCCCGCTTGGCGAGCGCCCCGCGGGCGGGTTATCTCGAAGCCCGTGATCGCAAGCCAAGATGCGCGAGAGGTCGCGCTCGTCGAGCGCCTCGGGGAGGCGCGGAAATCCATCCTCGCCGAGGTCCAGAAGGTCATCGTCGGTCAGGAAGAGGTCGTCGAGCAGCTCCTGCTCTGCCTCTTCGCCGACGGCCACGGCCTGCTCGTGGGCGTCCCCGGCCTCGCCAAGACGCTCCTCGTGCGCACGCTCGCGTCGATCCTCGACCTCCGCTCGAACCGCATCCAGTTCACGCCCGACCTGATGCCCTCGGACGTCACCGGCAGCGACGTGCTCGCCGAGGATCCGGGCACGGGGGCGCGCGCCTTCCGTTTCGTGCCGGGGCCGATCTTCACCAACATCCTCCTCGCCGACGAGATCAACCGCACGCCGCCCAAGACGCAGGCCGCGCTCCTCCAGTCCATGGCCGAGCGCGAGGTGACGGCCGGCGGGCGCACGCACCCGCTCGACGCGCCCTTCCTCGTCTTCGCCACGCAGAACCCCATCGAGCAAGAGGGCACCTACCCGCTCCCCGAAGCGCAGCTCGACCGCTTCCTGCTCGAGATCGTGGTGCGCTATCCGAGCGCCGAAGAAGAGGTCGCCATCGTCAAGCGGACCACCGCCCCGCGCGCCAGCGAGCCGGCCAAGGTCCTCGACAAAGCGACCATCCTCGAGCTCCAGGCGCTCGTGCCCCGTGTCCCCGTGGCCGATCACGTGGTGCGCTACGCGGTCGATCTCGTCCGCGCGACGCGCCCGAGCGATCCGAGCTGCCCCGACGAGCTCGCCCCGCTCGTCGAATTCGGCGCCGGCCCCCGCGCGAGCCAGTCGCTCGTGCTCGCGGCCAAGGCGCGCGCCGCCCTCCACGGACGCTTCGCCGCCGAGATCGACGACGTGATGGCCGTGGCCCGCCCGGTGCTCCGCCACCGCGTGCTGCCGAGCTTCCTCGCGCGCGCCGAGGGCCGGAACGTCGAGTCGATCCTCTCTCGCCTCTTCGAGCTGGTCCCGCGTCCATGAGCGAAGTGAGGCTCGATCCGAGCTTCCTCTCGCGCGTCGCCGCGCTCTCCATGGGTCCGCGCACCCGCGCGAGGGGCCGCCACGTGGGCGCCCACGATAGCCCTCACGAGGGCTCGAGCGTGGTCTTCACCGAGCACCGCGAGTACCGCCCCGGCGACGATCCGCGCCGCATCGACGCGCGGGCCTGGGCGCGCACCGACCGGCCCACGATCAAGCGCTTCGAGCACGAGAGCGATCGGCGGACGCTCCTGCTCCTCGACCGCTCTCCGTCGATGGACTTCCGCTCGCGCGAGACGCTCCCGACGAAG
>JAAYBZ010000173.1 GCA_012744445.1 Myxococcales bacterium
CGGCAGGCCGTGTTTATTTAAGCCTCCGGGCACGCGCCGCCGACGGGACCGGGGACCCGGCCGCGCTCACTTGATGCGGCGGAGGTTCGGCCCCGCGCCCGAAGGCTTGGGCGGCGGCCCCTTGGGCTCGTCGGGCGGGGTCTTCCGGCCGAAGGCCACGTGGATGACGTTGTCCGGGACGTCTTCCTCGGCCGGGGCCTCGAAGTCCGCCTCGGCCTCGGCCTCCGCGGGCTCGGGCTCGGCGGGGCGCCCGAGGCGACGCGCCGCCTCGCGCTCGATCTCGCCGCGGATCTCGGCCGGCATCGACTCGGGGAAGACCATGCCGCGGCCGTCGTCGCCGACGAGGGCGAAGACCGCGTCCCAGGGGACGAAGCAGGCGTGCGGCGTGCGCTGGAAGCTGAGCGTGCCCGAGATGCCCTCCTCGTCGACGAGGAGATCGGGGATGGGCACGGCGAGCGAGCGCCCGAACTGGAACACCAGCTGCGGCTGCGCCTTGAACCGCGCCGGGGCCACCACGCCGGGACGCCGCGGATCGAAGTGGACGAAGAGGCTGCCCTCGCCGAGGATCGCCTCGGCGACGAGGTGCTTGGCCGGGAGCTCGGGGCCGCCTTCGCGCATGGCGTTGTCGTAGCAGTTGGACGCGATTCGCGCCGCTCAACGCACGAGGAAGGTGCCGACGACGAGGAGCGCGAGCGGCAGCACGTGGCGCGCGCGGAAGCGCTCGTGGAAGAAGATCGCGCCGAGCACGAAGGCGAGCGTGGTGCCGAGCGCGCGCTTGATCGACTCGACGAGCCCCGCCTCGAGCCCGGCGAGCGCGAGGAACTGCGAGCCGAGCGCGAAGGCCCCGACCGGCGCGAGCGCGACGATGGGGAGGATCTTCTCGCGCGATACGACGAGCATGCGCCCGGCCCCCGAGACGAGGAGCGCCGCGAGGGCCGCGACGCCGACCGTGGCGTGCACGAAGAAGCCGTGCGCGCCGGGCGACGCGTGCGCGAGCGCCAGCTTGTCGAAGACGGTGGTCCCCGCCCAGCACGCGCCCACGCCGAGCATCATGAGCTGCGCCCACGTCGCGCGGCGATCCAGCGAGGCGCGATCGAGCGAGGAGAAGCCGAGGAGGAGGCCCCCGAGCACGACGGCCGAGACGCCCGTCCACTGCACGGACGTGAGCACCTCGTCGAGCATCACCACGCCGAGCAGCGCGGCGAAGACTGGGCTGAACGAGAGGAAGGGCACCGTCTTGCCGAGCTCGCCCCAGCGCACCGAGAGCAGGAACAGGAGATCCGCGATCACGTGGAAGACGAAGACGCCCGCCGCCGGCGCGAAGTATTCGGCCGAGTCGATGAAGCGGCCGTCGACGAGGGCCCAAGCGCCGAAGATCGGCGCGGCCGAGAGCGCCACGTACACGAGGAGCGCCATCGGCCGGATCGAGGTGGAGAGGTGCTTCCTCAGCGCGTCGAGGACCGAGAAGCCGAGCGCCGCCGCGAAGGCGAAGCCGAGGGCAGGGCTCACGGGCATCTCCGGATGGTCACGGCGGCCGCCTTAGCACGTCCGCATGCGCGCGGCGCCCTTTCGGCGCGCGCGGCCTTGCGATCGGGGCCGTTCGTGACCATGTTGACCCTTCGGGTTTCTTTGAAAAGTGGGGCTTCGCCCTCGAACGCGCTCGGGCCACACGGCCAGGGCGCGAAACCCTCGAGGGGGCGAAAAGGTTTCGACGGGGATGATGAAGGGTTCGTGGCGTGTCCGCCGGCCCAGGCACGGCGTAAATACGCTTGGGAAACACAATTGCCAACGACAACGGCATCGCTCTCGCGGCCTGATTAGGGCCAAGTGAGCCGTCGAACCGAGGAGGCCGTCCGTGCTCCTCGGGGAGGCGTCATTCGAACGGACTGGTTGGTTCGAGCGCAGCTCGCCGAACCGACGAGACTTCGAGCTGCTAGCGTGAGGAAGAGCCTGTCCGTGGGCGAGTCCACACGCGAAACCCAAAACACTGGACTACGCACGTAGAAGCGAATCTGGAGCATTCTCGGACCCGAGTTCGACTCTCGGCGCCTCCACCATCTTCTCGAGCACGCGCGCCACGGCCTCCCTCCAAGGGCGGCCGTGGCCGACGAGCGCGTGCGTCTTCGAGAGATCCAAGACCCCGTAGGCCGGTCGCCTCGCCGGCCGCGGGAATTCGTCCGTCGTACAAGGCTCGACGCGGCAACGTGAGCCCGTGAGCTCCACCACCGCGGACGCGAGCTCGTACCAGGTGCACTCGCCTTCGTCGGTCACGTGCAGCGTCCCGCGCGCGTCGCGGCCCATGAGCGCGCACGTGCGCTCGGCGAGCTCCTCGGCGCTCGTCGGGCGGCCGCGTTGATCGTCCACCACGCGGAGCACGTCGCGCGTCGCCGCGAGCTCGGCGATGGTGCGCACGAAGTTCGTGCCCCACGGCGCGTAGACCCAGCTCGTGCGGATGAGGAGGTGCGCGCCGGGCAACGCCTCGCGCACCGCGATCTCGCCCGCGGCCTTGCTCCGACCGTAGGCGTTGATGGGCGCGATCGCGGCGTCGACCGGGATGGGCGCGCGCGCGCTCCCGTCGAAGACGTAATCCGTCGAGTAGTGCACGAGCTTCGCGCCACGCTCCGCGCACGCGCGCGCGAGGAGGCCCACGGCCTCGCCGTTCACGCGCGTCGCGAGGGCCTCTTCCTCTTCGGCGCGGTCGACGGCGGTGTAGGCCGCGCCGTTGACCACCCAATCGGGCCGCGCGCGCTCGAAGATCCGCGCGAGCGTCGAAGGGCGCGCGAGATCGACCTCCGGCCGCGAGTAGACGTGGACCTCGGCGCCATGCCGCGCGAGCGATTCCACGAGCGCCCGCCCCACCATGCCGCGCCCGCCGAGGAGCGCGACGCGTGCCCCGCGGAGCTCAGCCATGGCGCGGGAGCCTCCCCTCGGGGATGTCCCGGAGGCGCGGGTGGGCGGCGTCCTTCGCCGAGACGAGCGGATCGGCGATCGGCCAGTCGATCGCGAGGTCGGGGTCGTCGAAGCGCACCCCGAGCTCCGTCTCCGGCGAGTACTCGGCCGTGCACTTATAGGCGAAGACGGCCTCCTCGCTCAGCACGCAGAAGCCGTGCGCGAAGCCCTCGGGGATCCAGAGCTGGAGCTTGTTCTCGGCCGAGAGCTTCGCGCCCACCCAGCGCCCGAAGCTCGGCGACCCGACGCGGACGTCGACCGCCACGTCGAAGACCTCGCCGACGAGCACGTGGACGAGCTTGCCCTGCCCTTGCGGATGCTGGAGGTGGAGGCCCCGGAGCACGCCCCGGGTGGAGCGAGAGACGTTGTCCTGCACGAAGGGGCCGATGCCGAGCTCCATGTACGGGCGCTCACGATAGCTCTCGAAGAAATAACCCCGAGGGTCCACGTGGATGCGCGGGCGGAGGAGCATCACCTCGGGGATGGCGAGCGGCTGGACTTCCATCCCCACGGCATACGGACGGGTGACGCGCTTCTTCCGGGAGGCTTGCGCAACGCGTCATAAACGTAGGCGTTGCTCTTTCGAAAGCACTATGTTGGACTGAAGTACGTGTTAGCCTCCCGCGTCGGCCCCGAGGATGATCGCCGGGGCAGAGGAATGACGCGCGAAAGACACGCTGCGACTCCCAAGGAGACCCGATCATGGATCTGAAGAAACTACTCTTGAGCTTGGCCGTATCCCTTCCCCTTGCCGCCACCGGCTGCGGCGACGACGGCAGCGGCCCCAACGAGCCCGGGCCCAGCTGCGGCGAGGGACAAGAGGTCTGGAGGCTCACCGGCCTCACGCTCCCGGCGAGCAGCGCCGACGTCATCGGCTTCGACCTCGACGGCCAGAACACCACCACCGCGGGCGACGACAAGGATCCGGCGGAGGGCTGCGGCGTGGTCGACCTCGAGGGCGGCGTCGACAACCAGCTCGGCTTCCTCCTCTCGGCGGAAGGCGCGCTCGGCGGCATCCTCTCCGGTTCGCTCGACCTCGACCTCCAGGCCGAGATCGACAACGCCATCAACAGCGGCAAGCTCAAGATCGAGGCCGTCATCGCCAACTACACCGGCGCGGGCAGCCAGAACGTCACCCTCACCCTCTACTCCCAGGGTGAGCGCGTCGTGAACGCCACCCCCGTCACCGTCGATGAGGCCGGTAACCTCTCCGCCGAGATCTCGCGCCTTCCGATCTCGCTCGAGGGCCTTCAGATCGACGTCCTCGGCGAGATCAAGACCTTCGACGTCTCGCTCACGATCCGCGACGGCCGCGTCGAGATCCCGGCGCCCGGCGCCTCGAACACCGCCACGGCTGTCATCGGCGGCGGCGTGCCCTACACCGGCGCGGGCAACGACTCCTTCCGCAACACCCTCGAGGGGCTCGTCGACGCCCTCGACCTCGGCATCACGCTCGAGCAGATCGAGGGCATCATCACGCCGGAGCTCGACCTCGCGTCGACCGGCAGCTCGGAGTGCAACGCGCTCAGCCTCGGCGTCGAGGCGGCCTTCCAGAAGCAGCCCTGCGAGTGATCTGATCGTCACCTTCGGGTGATCCGGAGCGCACCGTCCCCTGGGCGGTGCGCTCTTTCAATTCCGTCGTCCCGCTTGCGCGCCGAGACACCCATCTCGAGGTGGTCCAAGCACATCCTAGGAGAACACTGCCTTACATCTCCCTACATTCACCCCTCGACCACTCGGCCCGGACTCCCGCCCGGTCGGCGCCTGAATCCGACGGACGACCCGAATGTCGATTTGGTGTCGAATCGGTCGCGTTCATACTCGTCCAAGCGGAGGACCATGACTCGCGTCGCGACCACCCCCCTCGTCACTGCTCGCACGAGCGCGCTCACCCGCGCCAAGCTCCTGCGTGAGCTCTCGCGGAAGAGCCGCGACTACGGCGTGACGCCGTTCAATCCCTTGGGTTTCCGGTGCGTGGCCAAGGCGCTCTGGAACACGGCCACGCCCTGGCGCGTCCTCAACTGGACCGGGTATGCCGTGGCGATCGGCGCCTTCGAGGCCGCGCTCCGCGTGGGCCAGCGCCTCGACGACGTGCTCTTCCCCGAGTGGCGCGACCAGCCCATCGACGAGCCCGTCTTCATCATCGGCAACCCGCGCTCCGGCACGACCATGCTGCACCGCCTCGTGAGCATGGACGAGGCGACCTTCGCGCCGCTCACGCTCGCCCACAGCTTCTTCCCCGCCGTCACCATCCGGAAGGCCATCTCCGCCGCGGCGCGCCTCGACGAGAAGATCCCCTTCCACCCCGGCCGGAGGCTCGTCGACGCGATCAACGCGATCTTCTTCTCGGGCTGGGACGGCATCCACCAGATGGGGATCGACAAGGCCGAGGAAGACGAGGCGATCTTCCTCCTCGCCTTCAACACGGTGAACTTCTCGCTCATGGCGCCCGACATGGAGTCCCTCATGCCGCTCGCGAAGAGCGACGAGGACGACGTGAACTACCAGCGGCGCTTCATGGAGTACTACGAGGCGCAGATGCGTCGGCACCTCTACGCCGACGGCAAGAACCGCCGCTACATCAACAAGAACGTCTTCATGGTCGGCCGCCTCGAGCGGCTCGACGAGCGCTTCCCCGACGCCAAGTACGTCTACCTCGTCCGGCATCCGTACGAGGCCATCCCGTCCTTCCTCAGCATGTGGTGGGAGAAGTGGGTCTCGGACGACGCGGAGTTCCCCAAGGACGGCCGCGACACGCGCCTGCTCGCCGAGCTCGCCGTCTACTACTACCACCGCGCGCTCGAGCTCATGGATCGCATCGGCCCCGAGCGCTTCATGGTGGTCGACTACCGAAAGCTCGTGGCGGATCCGCGCGGCACGGTCCGCCGCATCTACGACTTCCTCGGCGTCGAGATCCGCCCCGAGGTGAACCAGATGCTCGAAGAGGCCACGCGACACCAGCGCGACTACGAGAGCCGCCACGAGTATTCGCTCGAGGATTTCGGCCTGAGCGAGGACTGGGTCTACGAGCGCCTCGAGCCGCTCTTCGAGCGCTTCGGCTTCCCGCGCTGAGCGGCGCCGTGTGCCCGTCGCTTGCGCGCCCGGTGGCGCGGCCTTATGACGCGGGCCCGTGAGCCTCGCCATCTTCCAAGACGTCTCGCTCACGCTGGGCGGGAAGCCCATCGTGGAGGGGCTCGATCTGCGCATCGCGGAGAAGGAGCGCATCGGCCTCATCGGGCCCAACGGCTCGGGCAAGAGCTCGCTCCTCAAACTGCTCTCCGGCCAGCTCCAGGCCGACGGCGGGAGCATCGTCGTCCCGAAGAACGTCCGCATCGGGCATCTCCCGCAGGACGTGGAGATCGACGCCGACCGCCCGCTCCTCGAGTACGTGCTCACCAGCGTGCCGGGGCGGGACGAGCTCGGCCGGCAGATCGACGAGGCCACCGCCGAGCTCGAGCGCCTCACGCTCGAGGGCGGCTCCGAGGAGGCGCTCACCGAGCTCGGTCTCCGCCTCGGCGATCTCCACCAGGAGCTCCTCCATTTCGAGGCGCACTTCTCCGAGCACGAGGCCAAGAGCATCCTCGTGGGCCTCGGCTTCCGCCCCGCCGACTTCGACCGAAGCATCCAGGAGCTGAGCGGCGGCTGGCGGATGCGCGCCGTGCTCGCCGCGCTGCTCTACCAACGCCCCGATCTCCTCCTCCTCGACGAGCCCACCAACCACCTCGACATGCCCTCGGTCGGCTGGTTCTCCGGCTTCCTCAAGCGCTACGACCGCGCGATCGTGATGATCAGCCACGACCGCGAGTTCTTGAACGAGCAGATCGACCGCGTGGTGAGCTTCGAGGTCGAGGGCGTGCGCTCGTACGCGGGCAACCTCGATCGCTACGAGCGCCAGCGCGAAGAGGAGCGCGTCCTCCTCGAGGCGCGCGCCAAGAACGTGCAGCGCGAGCGCGAGCACCTCGAGCGCTTCGTCGAGCGCTTCAAGGCCAAGGCGAGCAAGGCCACGCAGGCGCAGAGCCGCATGAAGCGCCTCGAGAAGCTCGAAGAGGTGAAGCTCCTCGGCGAGCGCGAGACGATGAACTTCCGGTTCCCCTCGGTGGAGCGCACAGGGCGCGACGTCATCACCGCCGAGGGCATCTGCAAGTCGTTCGGGCCCAAGCAGGTGCTCCGCGACGTGAACATCCGCGTGACGCGCGGCGAGCGCATCGCGCTCATCGGCGCAAACGGCGCCGGCAAGACCACGCTCCTCCGCATCCTCGCCGGCGAGCTCGAGGCCAACGCGGGCCGCGTCGAGTACGGCCACAACGTCAAGCTCGGCTATTACGCCCAGCACCACGCCGAGACGCTCTCCCCCGAGTCGACCATCTACGACACCGTCAACGAGATCTCCAAGCACGGCCACCGCCAGGTGCGCGCCGCGCTCGGCGCCCTCCTCTTCCGCGACGACGACGTGGAGAAGAAGATCGGCGTCCTCTCCGGTGGCGAGCGCGCCCGCGTCGCGCTCGCGCGGCTCCTCGTCGATCCGGGCAACCTCCTGCTCATGGACGAGCCGACGAACCACCTCGATCTCCAATCGAGCGATCGGCTCGCCGACGCGCTCGCGACCTTCGAGGGGACGCTCCTCTTCGTGAGCCACAACCGCGCGTTCATCCGCAAGATCGCGACGTCGATCTGGACGGTGGAAGACGGGACGGTCGAGATCTATCCCGGCACCTTCGACGAGTACCTCGAGTCGTGCCGGATGCGCATCGAGGAAGGTCGCGCGGCGCCCGGCGCGAGCCTCGTCGCCCCCGACGTGGCGAAAGGCGTCGACAAGCCCGCCGCCGCGCCCAAGGCGCCCAAGCTCACGCGTGAGGAGGAGAAGGCGCGGAAGCGCGCCGAGGCCGAGCGCCGCCGCGAGCGCAGCAAGAAGCTCACGCCGCTCGAGAAGCGCGGCAAGGAGCTCGAGGCGACCATCGAGCGGCTCGAGCGAGAGATCGCCGAGCTCGCGCGCTCGCTCGAAGACCCGGCGGTCTATGCCGACGACAAGCGGCGCCTCGACGTCACGCGCGAGCTCGCCATGAAGCAAGCCGAGCTCGACGTCGCCCAGGAGACGTGGATCGAGGTCGAGACCGAGCTCGAGGCGCTGCGCGCCGAGCTCGCGGAGGAACCAGCGTGAGCGACGAAACTCCCAAGCCCATCGGCGGCGTCCTGGGCGAGCTCTTCCCGCTCCAGGATCTGGCCGAACCCCTCCCGCGCGAGCCGGTGCACGCGCGCGTCCTCGAGAGCCACGCGGGCGGCGTGCGCGCGTTGGTCTTCGCGTCGTTCGAGGCGAAGGACGCCCTCGCCCTCCACCGCGCGGCGCGCCCGCGCGTCGAGGCCGCGCTCCTCGCCGAGCTCTCCTGCCCGCCCCATCGGGCGCCCGAGTTCGGGCTCGGCGCGCTCCGCTTCCACCTCTTCCACACCCTCCCCGACGCGCAGGCCGCGCTTGCGGCGTTCGGCTTCGAGCCGCTCACGTCGGTCGAGGGGCTCGGCGAAGAGATCGCCCACCTCCGCGGCGAGGCGCAGCGCACCGGGCTCGTCTTCGACGGAGATCCCGAGGTGAGCTTCGTCGCGCGCGTCGCGCCGGCCGGGCTCGACGACGTCGAGGCCGCGCTCCGCTTCGCCGTGGGCAAGGAGGTCTTCGGCGAGAAGCCCGGGGCCTTCGCGCGGCGGCTCGGGCACGTGCTCGCGGAGAAGCGCGGGCTCCCCGCCTTCGCGCCCACCTACGACGGCCTCGTTCGCCTCGAGCGCGCCCTCTTCCCCGAGAGCTACGGGACGCTCCGCCTCCTCCCGCACACGACGTTCCAGGCGCTCTGCGACGCGGTGGCCGTGGTGGCGGTGGAGGCCGGCCGCGCGAAGGTCGAGTGGGCCGAGTCACGCCCCGACGAGGACACGGATCTCGCCCCGCCGCCGCTGGTCCGCGTGCGGTCACGCGACGGTTGGATCCACCTCCCGCTCGGACTCCATCTCCTCCGCTGGTGCGTGATGCCGCGCCGGAAGGACGAGGACGTGCCGCCGCTCTCGGCCTGGCTCCGCGATCAGCTCTCGGCCGTCTGAGGCGGCTTGTCGAAGACGCGCCACTTGCCGTCGACGAGCCGCTCGTGCGGGTAGAAGCGCGCCTTGTAACCCATGGCCTCGCAGCCCTCGACGTAGAGGCCGAGGTAGAGGTGACGCAGGCCGTAGTGCCGGCAGAGCTCGAGCTGCTTGAGGATCGAATAGGTGCCGATCCCGAGGTGCGAGAGCGTCGTGTCGTAGTAGCAGTAGACCGCGGAGAGTGAGCGCGCGCCGCGATCGGTGACGGCGACGCCCGCGAGCCGACCCTCGTGGTAGTAGCGGATCTCGAAGCTGTTGCAGCAGCTCTCCACGAGGAAGTGCCGATAGCCCTCGAGGTCCATGCGCGGGCCGGTCTGCGAGAGCCCGCGCGTCTCGAGGTGGAGGTTGTAGAGCGCGACGCGATCCTCGGTGGCCACCGTGGGGCCGATCTCGATGGCGAGCTCGCGATCGCCGCGCCGGAGCGTGCGGCGGTGTCGCTCACGGAGCCCGAAGCGGTAGGCGTCGATGCGGATGGGCTCGCATGCGCGGCACGAAGGACAGCTCGGCTTGTAGAGCAGCGGCCCGTTGCGGCGGTCGCCGGCTTCGAGCCGCTTGTCGAGCTCCTCGCCGCTCAGCGCGCGAACCGGGAGTCGGAACGGGAGCCTCGCGCGCTGCTCCGGCAGGTACGGGCAGCGCTCGAGCTCGTCGTAGACGAGGAACTCGGCGGGCTCGCCGGGCAGGAGGAGCGGAAGGTTCCTCGACTTCGACACGCCCCCATCATGCCACGGACGCGCACGATGGGGCCACGGCCTCGTCAACGGATCGACGCATCGCCGGCCGGCAACTCCCGGATGGAGAGGCCTTGGCCCGCGGTACGGAGAGCCGGACCGTCGAGGTCCACGATCGCGACCTTGGTCTCGTCGACGATCACGAAGAGCGTCCGCGCGTCGACGTGCGCCTGGGAGGTCTCGCCGATCCGTGCCCCCGTCAGCTCGAACCTCCGTGCGGCGCTCGGCGTGCGGACCTCGAAGCGCCGGCCATCGCGGACGAGGCAGCCGCGCTCGATCTCGAAGAGCTCGGCGCGCTCCCCCGACGAGACGGGGCCGAGGTCGAAGCCGCGGTGCTCGAGCCGTCCCGACGCCACGCGACACGCCGGCTCGGCCTCCACGGGGACGCCTCCGTCGAGCTCGCTTCCGTCGCGGAGATCGAGATCGAGCGCGCGCCCGCCCTCGAGCCCCACCCGCACGCCGCCGCCCTCGAGCGGCACGAGCGTCGCCGGGGCCGTCACGCCGTCGAGCGCCTTGCGGAGCCGCTCCTTTCCGTCGCGCACGCCGAAGACGAGGAGCTCGCCGGGCGAGCCAGCGTGGACCGTGACGACGACCGACTCGCGATCGACGGTCGCGACGAGGGTGGCCCCGCGCGCCCCGTCGGCGAGGGTCTTGGACGGCTCGGGGGCCCAGTAGGCGAAGGAGAGGTCGCGGACGTCGAAGGCCTGCACGGTGGGATAGCCGCGTGGGTTCGTCACCTCGAGCAGCACGCGATCGCCGACGACGAAGGGCACGGCGCCCTCTTCGATGCCGTAGAGCGTGATCTTGTGGGGCTGCGTTCCGTCGTCGAGGACGCGCACGAGCTGGACGTGGTTGCGCTTGCCCTTCGTCGCGCGGAGCAGGAGCGCCGAGCGCTCGCCTTCGGCGCGGAGCGCGAGGATGCGCCCCGAGGGCTCCATCCCGCGGATGAAGAGGAAGATCGTCGTCCCCACGGTGAGCGCGATGAGCGCGAGGAAGCCCAAGACGACCTTGCGCCCGACGAAGCGACGCGATGTGGAATCGGTCATGGCGAGTCGCGTTATGCCCGAAATGCGGGGCAGGCGCCCGTGGACGGCCCTACCCCCGCCCACCTCGAAACGGCGCGACGCGCCATTGCGTTCCACGGGCCAGTCGCTACAACGGGCCGAGATTTCCCCCGAGCCCTCCCCCGGCCACCGACCGGCGCCGGGCGCCCGGCCGCCTCGAAGCGGCACGTCAGCGCATGCAATTCAACAGCCAGGAATACTTCATCTTCCTCGGGATCGCGCTGACGATCTTCTGGCTCCTACGGAACTACGAGGCGCCACGCCTGCGGCTGCTCTTCGTCTCGAGCTGCCTCTTCTACATGGCGTGGAACCCCAAGTACATCGTCCTCCTCCTCGCCTCGACCTTCTACGACTACTTCATCGGCAACGCGATCCACGCGAGCGACGACGAGCGGGTGCGGAAGCGTTGGGTCACCGTCTCGATCGTCGGCAACCTCGCCTTCCTCGGGGTCTTCAAGTACTTCAACTTCGCGAGCCGCTCGATCGGCGATCTCTTCGGGCTCTTCGGCGTCCACTTCCAGGCGCCGTACCTCGACGTGCTGCTCCCCGTCGGAATCAGCTTCTACACGTTCCAGACGATGAGCTACACGATCGACATCTATCGTCGGAAGATCGAGCCGGCGAAGACGTTCCGTGAGTACGCGGTCTTCGTCACGTACTTCCCGGCGCTCGTCGCGGGGCCCATCGTGCGCGCGAGCGAGCTCCTCCCGCAGCTCGCGGAGAAGCCGCGCCTCACCCCCGAGCGCGTGAGCGAGGGCGTCTTCCTCATCCTCACCGGGCTCGTGAAGAAGATCGTCGTCGCCGACTACCTCTCGGTGAACCTCGTCGACCGCGTCTTCGACAACCCCGAGCTCTACACGGCCACCGAGGTCGTGATCGCGCTCTACGGGTTCACCGCCCAGATCTACGCCGACTTCAGCGGCTATACCGACATGGCCCGCGGCTCGGCGATGCTCATGGGGTACGACCTCCCCGAGAACTTCGACCGTCCCTACCAGGCGCCCAATCCGGCGGAGTTCTGGCGGCGCTGGCACATGACGCTCTCGCGCTGGCTCCGCGACTACCTCTACTTCCCGCTCGGCGGCTCGAGGAGCGGCCCGGTCCGGGCTTACTTCAACCTCTGGATCACCTTCTTCCTCATCGGCGTCTGGCACGGCGCGAGCTGGACCTTCGTGATCTACGGCGCGCTCCAGGCGACGGTGATCGTGATCCACCGCTTCGTCGTCCGCTCGAGCAAGCGCCCGCGCGACGCGAAGGACCCCTTCGCCGTGCTCGCCCTCAAGGTCTTCCTCTCCATGCAGTTCGTGGTCTTCTCGCGCATCCTCTTCCGCGCGAACGACATCTCGAACGCGCGCGAGGTCACCGAGCGCCTCTTCAGCGGCACGAGCTCGATGGCGCAGATCGCGCCGACGGTTTGGGCCGTGCTCATCGGCTTCTTCATCCTCCACTACACGCCGCGCGCCTGGTACGAGCGGCTCCGCGACACCTTCAAGGCGCTCCCGGCGCCGGCCCAAGGCCTCGCCGCCGCGGGCACCGCAGGCGTGCTCGCGCAGATCGCCACGACCCAGGTCGTGCCCTACATCTATTTCCAGTTCTGATGCCGACCCCCGACGCGCCGATCGACGAGACCCCCGACGCGCTCCGGCACCTCCGGAGGCTCGCCGCCGCGTTCCTCGTGGCGCTCGTCGTGCCCTACTTCTTCCCCGCGCTCGAAGACCTGCGCGCTTGGGTGCCCGGCGATCCGCCGCCCTTCGCCGACCACTTCCGGCTCACGCCCACCGACGTGCCCTCCTTCGCCGGCGCCGGCTACCAGAGCGCCGGCGTGGCCGAGAACCGCAAGCGCCTCGAGGAGTCGCTCGGGACGGCGGTCGCGAGCCACCTCGGCGAGCCCGAGGCCGTGATCGAGCGCGCCGGGCCTCGTGCGCACCTCGCGATCGAGCCCACCGAGTACGACGGCGTCACGCAGCACATCGAGGACCCCACTGGCCGCGGCCTCACGCCCTTCTTCGCCGCGCTCGCCCGCACGCACCGCGGCGAGGAGGGCGCCGTCACCCGCATCGCGCACTACGGCGACTCGAGCATCGCGACCGACCTCATCACGCACACCGTCCGCCGCCGCCTCCAGCACCGCTTCGGCGACTCGGGGCACGGCTTCGTCCTCGTCTCGAGCGGCCACCTCCCCTATCGTCACCGCGACGTGATCGCGCGCGACAACGGGAGCTTCGTCGTGCGCGAGGTCACGCGCGGCACGGTGAGCGACGGCCGCTACGGCTACGGCGGCAACCAGATCCTCGCCCGCGCCGGCGCGCGCGCGGTCTTCGGCCCCGACCCGAGCGCCCCCGTCGGCCGCGAGGTCGATCGCTTCGAGATCTGGTACGAGAAGCAGAAGAACGGCGGGAAGTTCCGTTACCGCGTCGACGACGGGGAGTTCGTGGAGGTCGATACCTCCGCCCCTGCCGACGAAGACGGCGTCGAGGTCGTCGACGTCCCGCGCGGCGATCACCAGCTCGAGATCCGGCACGCCGGCGGCAAGGTCCACCTCTACGGCGTGGTCCTCGAGCTCGCGGGGCCCGGCGTCGTCTACGACTCGCTCGGCCTCGTGGGCGCGCGCGCGTCGCGCCTCCTCAACTTCGACGCGGAGCATCTCCGCGCCCAGATCGCGCGCCGCGGGGTGCACCTCGTGGTGCTCGGCTTCGGCGGCAACGAGGCGAGCGACAACATCTCGGGGGACCGCTACGAGGAGCAGATGCGCGCCGTGATCCGCCACGTGCGGGGCGACCGCGAGGACCTCGGCTGCCTCGTCATGGCGCCGCTCGATCAGGGCGAGGTCGACTCGCGCGGGCGCGTGCGGACGATCCCCACCGTCCCGGTCCTGGTCGAGGCGCAGCGCCGAGCCGCCTTCGCCGAGGGTTGCGCCTTCTTCAACACCTTCGAGGCGATGGGCGGCGAGGGCGCGATGCGCGCGTGGTCCAGGTCCAAGCCGCGCCTCGCCCTCTCGGACTACCGCCACGCGACGCCCGCCGGCTACGAGGTCATCGGCAACATGCTCTACAAGGCGCTCCTCGCGAGCTTCGCCGGCTCCCTCGCGGACACCGCGGCGCAACCGACCTCACCCACCCCCACACCCGCGCCCCACGAGGAGGCGCACTGAGGAATTGCCTTTTGCAACGACATTCCTCATGTTCGAGCGGTGCGCATGAAGGCCCTCGGTAACTCACCGATCGCGAGCTTCCTCGCGGGCATCTGCTCGCTCTACGCCTTCGCCTACTTCGGCGACGGCGAGATGCCCGGCCCGCGACACGCCTCGGCCGAGGCCCCCGACACGCGGCTCCTCCTCGAGATCGGCGCATCACCTCGCGCCGTGACGCTCCCCGAGCGGCGCGAGCCGCCCCGGCTCCGCCGCGAGCCGGGCGAGGAGGCCATCCCCGGCCTCGAGATCGCCATCGAAGACCTCGACGGACGCTCGATGGATCGCTTCCACGCCGCCCTCGCGCGCGCGGCCCGGGGCGAAGGTCAGGCGCGGCTCGTCTTCTACGGCGCGTCGCACACCGCCGCGGACCTCTACACGGGCCTCCTCCGCAACGCGCTCCAGAGCCGCTATGGCGACGCGGGCCCCGGCTTCGTCCTGCCGGTCCATCCGTGGCGTCGCTATCGCCACCACCAGCTCACCATCGAGAGCAACGGCGACGAGTGGCAGACCCTCAAGATCGGCCCCGCGCCCAACGTCCTCGACCACTACGGCCTCGCGGGCGTCGCGGTCGAGGCGAGCCACGTCGGCGCGTGGGGGCGCATCATCACGCCCACCGAGGGGCTCGGGAGCAAGGTCTCGCGCTTCGAGCTCTTCTACCTCGAGCAGCCGAACGGCGGGACGTTCGAGGTGCTCATCGACGACCAGGTCGTCCGCCGCATCCCCACGGCCGCGCCCGAGCGCGCCCCCGGCTACGCGACCTTCGACGTCCCCGAGGGGCCGCACCGCTTCGAGGTGCGCATCGTCGAAGAGGGCCCCGTCCGCATCTTCGGCGTCGCGGCCGAGCGAGACACCCCCGGTGTCATCGTCGACACGCTCGGCATCAACGGCTCGCGCGCCCGCGCCCACCTCCTCTGGGAGGAGAACCTCTACCGCGAGCACCTGCAGAAGCGGAAGCCCGACCTCGTCGTGCTCGCCTACGGCACCAACGAGAGCGGCGACGATCAGCCCATCTCCGAGTACGAGGCCGAGCTGCACCAGGTCGTCGCGCGCGTGCGGAGCGCGGTGCCCGAGGCTTCGTGCCTCCTCATCGGTCCGTCCGATCGGCCCGTCCCCCTCGGCAAGAACGGCAAGGACGGCTACTCCGATCGTCCTCGCACCCGCGAGATCATCGAGGCGCAGTGGCGCGTCGCGCTCTCGCACGGCTGCGGCTTCTTCGACATGGTGGCCTTCCAGGGCGGGCCGCTCTCGATGGTGGCGTGGAACCAGATCGACCCGCCCTACGCCGCGCCCGACCACATCCACTTCCGGCGCCGCGGCTACGAGCGGCTCGGTGAGGTCCTCCTCGGCGCCCTCCTCGAGGGCTACGAAGACGTCGACGCCACCGAGGACGACACCACTCCCGACGTGCGGCACGCCGCCAAGAACAAATGAGCCAAACCCTCTTCGAAGGTCCGATCTTCCGCGTCGAGCGTTTCGAGATCGAGCTCCCCAACGGGAAGACCGTCGTCCGCGACGCCGTTCGCCACCCGGGCGCCGTCGTCATCCTGCCGCTGCTCGACGACGGGCGGATCCTCCTCATCCGCAACTTCCGCGAGGTGGTGCGGAAGTGGCTCCACGAGATCCCGGCGGGCACGCTCGAGCCCGGCGAGCACCCCGACGACGCGGCCCCCCGCGAGCTCGAGGAGGAGACGGGCCACCGGGCCGAGAGGCTCGCGAAGCTCACCGAGTTCCTCGCAACGCCCGGGATGTGCGACGAGCGGATGTACGCCTACCTCGCCGAGGGCCTCGAGCCGACGGCGCAGAACCTCGACGAGGGCGAGTGCATCGACGTGGTGCCCACGCCGCTCGACGAGGCGCTCGAGATGGTCCGCGACGGCCGCATCGAGGACGCGAAGACCATCGCCACCCTCCTCTACTACGACCGATTCGTCCGCGAGCGACGCTGACGCGTTTCGTGGCGGGCCAGCCACGGCTTCGTTGACAATCCGGGTCGAGCGGGCATCCTCTCGGTCCGCCTTCCATCGGAGCCGCATCCAGTGTTGGAATTCGAGGTCCTGCTGATCCCCGTCGTGAGCGCCCTCATCGGGTGGTTCACCAACGTCGTCGCCGTGAAGATGATGTTCTACCCGACGAATTTCGTCGGCATCAAACCCTTCCTGGGTTGGCAAGGCATCGTCCCGGCAAACGCCGTCCGCCTCGCGCGCGTCTCCAACAAGCTCGTGATGACCAAGCTCCTCACCCTCGAGGAGCTCTTCGCCGACTTCAAGCCGGAGGTCTTCGGCAAGAACCTCGGCCACGTGATCGACGACATCACCGAGCAGATCATCCAGGAGGTCGCCGAGAAGCGCGCCCCGATGATGTGGCAGAACGCGGGCGAGTTCATGCAGCAGAAGGCGCGTGAGGCGGTCCGCGCCGAGGTCGAGAACGTGCTCCTCCGCATCTCCGGCGACTTCAGCGCCAACATCACGAGCATCCTCGACCTCGAGCAGGTCGTCGTCGACGCCGTCCTCGAGAACCGCGAGCTGATGAGCCGCATGTTCCTCGACGTGGGCACCGAGGAGTTCAAGCTCATCGAGCGCTCGGGCCTCTACTTCGGCTTCCTCTTCGGCCTCGTGCAGATGGGCGTGTGGATCGTCTACCCGGAGTGGTGGATCCTTCCCTTCTTCGGCTTCCTCGTCGGCTACGTGACCAACTGGATCGCGCTCAAGCTCGTCTTCGAGCCGCAGCAGCCCAAGCGCATCGGCCCGTTCACCCTCCAAGGCCTCTTCCACAAGCGCCAGCCCGAGGTCTCCGCGGCCTTCGCCAACATGGTCTCGAGCAAGATCCTCAACGCCGACAACATCGTGCGCACCGTCACGACCGGCGAGACGGGCGCCAAGGTCCTCGAGATCGTCGACCACCGCATCGACGAGCTCGTCGCCAAGTACGAGCAGCACCCGATGGCGGCGATGGTCCTCCCGAGCCAAGAGGAGCGCGAGGCCCTCCGCCGCGACATCAAGGAGCGGACGCGCGCCGACATCGCCAAGCCGGGCGGCATCCTCCACACCTTCGCGGCCAAGGCCGTCGACATCCGCGACAACCTCGAGCGCCGCATGAAGGCGCTCCCGAGCGACCAGTTCGAGGGCGTCCTCCGCCCCGCGTTCCAGCAGGACGAGTGGAAGCTCATCGTCGCGGGCGCCGTGCTCGGCGGCGTCGCGGGCGTCCTCCAGCTCGTCTACATCTTCGGCCAGGAGGTCCCCGCCATCTCCACCTGGTTCGGGGGCTGATCCGTCGCCATGGCCCAGACGGCGACCCTCTTGGTGAGCTGCCCCGATCGCAAGGGCATCGTGGCGGCGCTCGCGCAGGTGCTCTACGGGCACGGCGCCAACATCCTCGACGCCGATCAGCACACCGATCCCATCGCGGGTCAGTTCTTCCAGCGCATCCGCTTCGACGAGAGCGAGCTCCACACCGACCGCCACACGCTCGAGCGCGCGCTCCGCGAGGTGGCCGATCGCTTCGAGATGAGCTTCCGCCTCGAGCGCGACGATCGGAAGAAGCGCATGGCGATCTTCGTCTCGAAGACCGACCACTGCCTCTTCGACCTCCTCTGGCGCCAGCGGGCGGGCGAGCTCCGCTGCGAGATCCCGCTCATCGTCTCCAACCACGAGGATCTGCGCGGCGTCGCCGAGAGCTTCGGCATCCCCTTCCACGTCGTGCCCATCACGCCGGAGAACAAGGTCGAGCAGGAGACGCGTGAGCTCGAGCTCCTGCGCGAGCACCAGATCGAGCTGGTGGTCCTCGCCCGCTACATGCAGGTGCTCTCCAACGACTTCCTCCAGCGCTTCGAGGGCAGCGTCATCAACATCCACCACTCGTTCCTGCCGGCGTTCATGGGCGGCAAGCCCTACCACCGCGCGCACGAGCGAGGCGTGAAGCTGGTGGGCGCCACGGCGCACTACGCCACGCCCGATCTCGACGAGGGGCCGATCATCGAGCAGGACGTGGCGCGCTGCACGCACCGCGACACGGTGGCCGATCTCATCCGCAAGGGACGCGATCTCGAGAAGGTGGTCCTCGCGCGTGCCGTCCGCTGGCACCTCGAGGACCGCATCCTCACCTACGCGAACAAGACCGTCGTCTTCGAGTGACCGCGCTCAGCCGCCGAGCGCGAGCTCGGCGAAGTGCGTCGCGAGCCCCATGATGGTGTGCTGGGGGTTCACGCCGATGTTCGACGGCATCACCGAGGCGTCGGCGACGACGAGGTTGGGCACATCGTGCACGCGTCCGCGCTCGTCGGTCACCGAGGTCTTGGGATCGTTGCCCATCACCGCGCCGCCGAAGAGGTGGCTGAGCACGGCGATGTAGTTGCGCGCCTCGAGCGGCGCCTGGTCGATGAGGTGGAGATCGTCGGGCCCGATCTTCCACGGGAAGCCGTGGATGCCCGTGTAGATCGCCTTGGCGCCCGCCGCGAAGTGCATCTCGGCCACGAGCCGCATCCCGACGCGGAAGCGCTCGAGGTCGCGCTTCTCGAGCGAGTAGCGGACGATGGGCTTGCCGCCGGGGCCGCGCACGATCTTGCCCTGCGTCTCCGCCCAGCACGCCTGGATCCACATCGCGCAGTGCCGATACTCACGCAGGCGCTCCATGAGCGGCCGGCCCCCGCCGGGGAAGCGGCTCGCCGCGAGCTCGAGCGGGATCGAGAGCGTCTCCAGCTTGATCCCGTGATCGAGGCGGTGCTTCACCGACGCCCAGCCCTGCGTCGCGCCGACGTTGGTGTCGACGATCTCGTCGTAGAAGCCGAAGATGCCGCTCCCCGGATGCGCCATGAAGCGCGTGCCGAGCGCCTTGGGCTTGATGCCCGACGCCGCGAGGAGGATCGGCGTCTTGGTCACGGAGGCCGCGATGAAGACACCCTTCTTGGCGCGCACCTCGAACGCCGCGCCCTTCTTCCGCGTGACGGGGTGCACGAAGCGGCCGACGACGGCCTCGGCGCGGCCGCGCTCGACCACGATCTTCTCGACCGGGGCGCAAGAGACGACGGTGCCGCCGCGCTGCATCACCTCGGGGATGTAGTTGAGGTTCGTGCTCTGCTTGCGCTTGTCGCGGCAGCCCTGGAGGCACTGCCCCGAGCCCACGCAGTCCTTGATGTAGCGGTCCATGCGGTGGCCCTCGAGGCCGAGCCGCTGATCGGCGAGGAGCGCGAGGCGGTTCGAGCCGCCGAGGGCCGCGTCGCTCGCGCGCGAGACGAAGAGCTCGCGCTCGATGCGGTCCTGCGCGCGCCAGACGGCGTCGGCCATCGCGGGGCCGCCCACGCCGAATTTCTCGCGCCACGTCTCGAAGACGTCGCCCGGCGTGCGCACGGCGATCGCGGAGTTCACCACCGTGGTGCCGCCGACGAGCCTCGCCTGCACGATGGGCCAGGTCGCGCGGCCCATCGTCACGAGCGAGTTCCAGTCGTCCATCATGTCGCGCATGCCGCCGTAGGCGCTGTACGGATAGTCCTCCGGATCGCGCCACGGGCCGGCCTCGACGATGGCGACGCGCTCGCCGCCGCGCGCGAGCGTCACGGCCGCGGCCGATCCGCCCGCCCCCGAGCCGACCACGACGTAGTCGGCCTCGACCTCGACTTTGGCTCCTTCGACGTAGCTCAGGTGGCTCATGCTTGCCTCCAGGTGCCCGGATCCTCGGGGTAAGGGGAAAGTCCCATGGCCTGCCGCACCTCGGGGCTCTGCCCCCACGCCATGCCGGCGACCATCTTCAAGAGGAACATCAACTGCCGGAGCTGGTAGTTCTCCGTCGAGCCCACGAGATCGACGTGTCGCGCACGATCCTCGGGCGAGAGCCGCGTCGCGGGGAGCGGCTTCTTGATGGTGACGATCGGCGAGAGGTTGTAGGCGATCGCCGCCGCCACGAGGCCGCTCCACAAGAGCGCAGGCGCTTCGCGCTTGTAGCGCTCGAGGAAGCCGTCGAGGTCCACGCGGTCGAGCCCGGGGAGGTGCTCCGTGGACGGGTAGAAGTCGAGCATCGCGCTCCGAATCAAGGCGATCATGGTGGCTCCGCGAATTGGTTTGACCAATTTCGAGGGAGAGTAATCGAAGCGGGGCGGTCACGCCAACGCAAAATCGACGTCGGCGTGCGCCGCCGCTCACGTGCCCCCACCCTCGCCCCGGCCCGAACGCTCGGCGACCTGCCGCGCAGGCGCGATTTCTCCACGAACGGGCGCAAAAAAGTGGTAGCGATCGCGGGACATCGCCCCAAGGATCGTCGCGACCGCCGTGTCGATCCGACCGCTGGGTACGCGGCTCGTCCCTCACGCGGGCCCGTTCCCAAAAGTGCCAAGATCACTCGCTTCTTGATCGGCGCGCGAAACGCCGTCTATCATCGCGAGCCCACTAAGAAAATCCCGTATCCCGGCACTCGCGCAGGGATGCCGACGGAGGACCCGCCGAAGATGAAGATCGTCTGTGATAGTTGCGGAGCCAAGTACTCGATCGCCGACGAAAAGGTCGCCGGAAAAGTATTCAAGATCCGTTGTAAGAAGTGCTCCAACACGATCGTCGTTCGCGGCGACGCCGAGGGTCACGACGACGATGAGGCGACGCGCGTCTTCGATCACGGTGCGGACGCCATCTGGCACGTCGTGGTCGACGGTCAGCAGCAGGGCCCCTACGCGCCGATCCAGATCGTCGGTCTCCTGAACACCGGCCGGATCGACTGGGAGGCGTACGTCTGGAAGGAGGGCTTCGACGGCTGGCTCCCGCTTCGTCAGGTCGACGAGCTCGTCCAGGCGATCGGCGGCGACGGCCCGCCCCCGGCATCGTCCGAGGGCGAGGCGCCGACCACCGAAGAGGCCGCGCCGGCGGAAGACGATCCCTTCGCGAGCAGCGGCGGCGAGTTCTCGGGTGGCGCGGCGGCTTCGGCGCCTTCGCAAGACCTCTTCGCGTCGAGCGCGCCGGCGGAGGATCCCTTCGCTTCGTCGAGCTCGGCGAGCCCCTTCGGCGAGACGAGCAGCGACGTGGTCTCGTCGCCGGCCCCCGCCGCGTCGAGCCCGCGCGTCTCCGAGTCGCAGGCGATGACGGGCGCGCGCAACGAGAACTCCGTCCTCTTCTCGCTCTCCAACCTCCAGGCGCTCGCGGGCAGCGGCTCCTCCTCCACGCCGTCGGCGTCGAGCGTGTCGCGTCCGCAGGCGGCCCCCGCGGGCGCGGCCTCGGGTGACGCCTCGGGCCTCATCGACATCCGCAACCTCGCTTCGGCCAACGCCGCCATCGGCGGGCCCAAGAAGGAGAGCGCGGAGAGCGCGGTCGACGAGCTCCTCTCGGTCGGCACCGGCGCCGGGTTCACCGGTGGGCTCGGCGGTAGCCCGCTCCTCGGCGGCAGCCCCGCGCTCGGCGGCAGCCCGCTCCTCGGCGGCGTCGCCGAAGAGCAGGCCGTGGCGGCCCCGGTCGCCGCGCCCAAGAGCAGTAAGCTGATGCCCATCCTCGCCACGGTGGGCTTCCTCGGCCTCGGCGCGGCGGTCGCCTTCCTCGCGATGCGCGAGCCGCAGACGATCGTCGTCGAGAAGACCATCGAGGTCAAGACGCCGGTTCCGGTCGCCACGGCCGAGCAGCCGGCCGAGGCCGCCGGCGCCGCAGCGGCGCCCGAACCTTCCGCGCCCGCGGAGGCGGCGAAGCCGGAGGAGACCAAGACGGCCTCCTCGAGCACGAGCAAGCCGGCCTCGTCGTCGAGCAGCAGCAAGACCTCGACCTCGTCGTCCTCGTCGTCCACCAAGACCGCGAGCACCAGCACGAGCAGCGGGTCGAGCATGACCAGCACGAGCTCCAGCTCGATGACGAGCACCTCGTCGTCGTCCTCGGGCAGCAAGGACATCGGCTCGCTCCTCGATCGCGCCGTCTCCGGCTCGACGACCACCTCCACGACCATGAGCTCGTCGAGCTCGGGCAGCAGCCTCCCCGACACCCCCGATCGCAACTCGGTCGCGAGCGCGCTCGGCAGCGTCGCCGCCACCGTGCGCGTCTGCGGCAACGGCGAGGCGGGCACGGCGCGCGCCGCCGTCACCTTCTCCGGCTCCTCCGGCGCCGTCTCGAACGTCTCGGTCACCGGCGTCTCGGACTCGGTCGCCAAGTGCGTCGAGCGCGCGGTGAAGGGCGTGAAGGTCCCGCCCTTCCGGCAGAGCACCTTCAACGTGACCTACCCCTACCGCGTGCAGTGAGCCTCTTCTGAGGCTTTGGCCCAGAGGCGCCGCCGGAAGGACTTCCGGCGGCGTTCTTCGTTCTGGGGGCGGAGGATTGGCGCGAGCGATCAGCGGCGCGGGTTCTTTCGCCGCCGCACCGCCACGAGCGTGAGGAGCGCGACGAGCGCCACGGGCACGCCGAGGAGGACGAGGAGCGGCGCCTCTTCCCAGAAGGTCGCCTCGGGGCTCTCGACCTCGAGCGTGAGCTTCTCGGGCGCGCGCTCCGGCGGGAAGGCGTAGGCGAGCCGGGGTGGCCGCCGCGCCTCGTCGAAACCATCGCCCAGGATGCGCACCGGCGGCCGCGCCACGAGCGAGACGTCGGTGCGCTCGAAGGCGTCGCGCCGCGCCATGCGATCCTCGAGCTCGAGCGTGGCGTTCCCCGGCGGGAGCCGGCCTCGGCCGACCATCTCGAGCGTGGCCACGGTGCGACGCGCACGGCCTTTCGGATCGAAGAAGCCGTCGCCGAAATGGAGCGGGATCCGCGTGCCGTTCGCGCGGAGGACGATCTCCTCCTCGAGGGCGGCGGCCCAGCGCCCGAGGTGCTCGGTGGCCTCCTCGTCGCTCACGCGACCGTCGCCGTCCTCGTCGGCCGCGCGGAGGAGCGCCTCACCCTCGACCTCACCGAGCGTGAGCGTCACGACGAGCCGCACCTCGCGCTCGCGGAGCTCCAGCTTGAGGTAGCGCTCGGCGCGCTCGACCGCGTGACCGAGGTGGGCCTCCGCGGTGGACGCGGCGACGAGGATCGCGAAGATGGTGAGGAGCGCCCGCCGGATCACGCGCGCCCCGAGAGGCTCCGCAGGAAGCGAACTCCGGTGGCCACGCCGAAGCCGGTGCCGCCCTTCGGATGGCGACCGTGCGGCCGATCGAGGAAGGCGGGGCCGGCGATGTCGAGGTGGATCCACTTGGCGTCACCGACGAACTCCTTGAGGAAGAGCGCCGCCGTGATCGTGCCGCCGAAGCGCGAGCCGGTGTGCTTGAGGTCGGCCACCTGGCTCTCGAGCTGCGAGCGGAGCTCGGCGTCGAGCGGGAGCCGCCAGAAGTTCTCGCCGTCGGCCGCCGCGAGGTAGGACTCGGCGAAGGCGTCGTCGTTGGCGAAGAGGCCCGCGCGGAAATTGCCGAGCGCGACCATGCACGCGCCGGTGAGCGTCGCGTGGTCGACGAGGTAGTCGGGCGAGAGCTCCTTCACGGCCCAGGCGAGGACGTCGGCGAGCACGAGGCGCCCCTCGGCGTCGGTGTTGATGATCTCCACCGTCTTGCCGAGGTAGGAGCGATAGACGTCGCCGGGGCGGTACGCGTGCGAGCCCGACATGTTCTCCGTCGCGCCGATCACGCCGTGCACCTCCACGGGGAGGTCGAGGCGCGCCGCCGCCTGCACGATCGCGAGCGTCGTGGCAGCGCCGGCCATGTCGCACTTCATGTCGATCATCGCGTCGGCCGGCTTGATGCACAGGCCGCCCGAGTCGAAGGTGAGGCCCTTGCCCACGAAGACCACGCGCGTCTTGGCCTTCTTCTTGGGCTTGTGGACCACGTGGATCATCCGCGGCTCGATGGCGCTGCCCTTGTTCACCGCGAGGAAGAGCTCCATCTTGAGCTGCTGGAGCTCCTTCTTGCCGTAGACCTCGATGCCGTAGCCGCGCGCCTTGGCGTCCTTCTGCGCGATCTCGGCCATGCGGACGGGGTTGAGCTCGTTGGGCGGCGCGTTCACCAGGTCGCGCGCGAAGGCGACGGCCTCGGCGAGGATCTTGCCGGTGTTGAGCGCCTTCTTGAGCTCGGCGGACTCCTTCTTCACCACGAGCGAGACGGCCTTGGGTCCTTCGTCCTCGGGCTTCGTCGAGCGATGCGCCGTGTATTTGTACGCCGCGGAGAGGGCGCCCTGCGCGGCGCTCTCCACCGTGACGGGCGTGTCGCCCGGGAGGAAGACGGCGACGGTCTTCTGGCCACGGCAGGCGCCCACGGCGGCGGCCGCGAGCTGGAAGGCGATCTCCCCCTCGCCCTGGATCCCCTCGAGGCCCACGACGGCGATCCAGCGCGCCTTCATCGACTCGGGCGCGTGGATGCGGAAGGTCTGGCCGCGCTTCGCCTTGAAGCCCTCGTCGGCGAGGAGCTTCTTGAGCTTCTCCTTGCCGAGGAGCGACTCGAGCGCCGAGAGGGGATGGTCCGTTTCGACCTCGAGCGAAGAGGTCCCGATGACGACGAGGTCGACTGCGAGGTTCGTGAGCGTATCGCTCGTGACGGTGATCTTCATGGCGCCTTCAACCTGCCACGCAGCGCGCGCCATCACAATCGACGATCCGCCGCCACCCGGGGTGATCTCCGCCACCCTGGCGGGCGAACGAGCGACGTTCCGGCCGAGGGCGTCCGGCGCGCGCGGTGCATGACACCGCGGCGGAGGTGAACCATGTCACTGCGTACCTTCGCGTTCTTCCTGATCCTCGCCTTCCCCCTCGCGCCGCGAGTGGCCCGCGCCGAGCCCCCGCCCGAGACGGCGGCGCCCTCCCTCGTCGACATCAACACGGCGAGCGTCGAGGAGCTCATGCGCCTGCCGGGCATCGGCCCCGCCAAGGCGCAGGCCATCGTCGAGTACCGCTCGAAGCGCCGCTTCGCGAGCCCGGCCGCCATCCAGCGGGTGAGCGGGATCGGCAAGGCGACCTACCTACGAATCCGCGATCGGATCACCGTCGGGAATCGCTAATCCGCCTCGCTTCCTGGTACCTTTCGTGCGTGTCGAACGAACTCGAGATCCGCCGTGCCACGCTCGCCGACCGCGCCATCGTCCTTTCGTTCCACCGCGCGCTCTACATCACGCATCGCGATCGCGTCCTGCCCCCGGGCATCCTGGAGCTGATCGCATATCGCGACTTCGACAACGTGCTCCGCGAAGACGTCGACGCGATGTTGAAGAACGACCAGACGATCGTCCTCCTCGGCCTCGAGTCGGGGAAGGCGGTCGGCTACATCAGCGGGCGCATCCAACAGGAGCCGCGCCGCCTCCTCCGCCGGCGCGGCGTCATCGAAGACTGGTACGTCGACGAGGCGTATCGCGGCAAGGGCTACGGCGCTTCGCTGCTCTACGGGCTCGAGGCCTCGCTCCGTGACGCCGGCTGCGAGCTCCTCGAGTCGGCCACGTGGGCGTTCAACGACTCGGCCCGCCGGGCGCACGAAGCCCTCGGCTTCAAAGAGGTGCAGATCCAGTACCGGAAGCGCCTCGAGACCGACTGAGGCTCAGCCGCGCGCCGCGAGCCTCTCGAGGAGCGGCGCGATGCGCTCGCGCTCGAGCTTGAGCGAGGCGCGGTTCGCCACGACCACGGACGAGATCTCGCAGATGGGCTCGAGGGGCGAGAGGCCGTTCGCGCGGAGCGTCTCCCCCGTCTCGACGAGGTCGACGATGACGTCGGCGAGGCCCGTGAGCGGCGCGAGCTCGACCGAGCCCTGCACGTAGATGAGCTCGACGGCGACGCCCTTCTCCCGGAAGTGGCGCGCGGCGATGTTCATGAACTTGGTCGCCACGCGGAGCGTGCGGCCGCCCTCGCCGCGCACGGGCTGGCCCGGCTTGCCGCAGACCATCATGCGGCAACGCCCGATGCCCAGATCGACCGGCGCGTAGAGGTCGTATTCGCGCTCGAGGAGGACGTCGCGCCCCACGATGCCGAGGTCGGCCGCGCCGTACTCCACCCAGGTGGGCACGTCGTCGGGCTTGAGCAGGAGGTAGCGGATGCCGCGCTCGCGATCGACGCGGATGAGCTCACGCCCCTTGGCGTAGAGCGGCGCGGGATCGAGCCCCGCCGCCTCGAGGCGAGGGCCGAGCTGATCGAGCACGCGGCCCTTGGGCACGGCCACCACGAGCTCGCGGGGGGCGCTCTGGGATTGCGTCATAGCTTGCCTCGGATGCGCTCGATGCGCGCCCCGAGCCCGGCGAGCTTGCGCTCGATGTGCTCGTAGCCTCGATCGAGGTGGTAGACGCGACGCACCTCCGTCTCGCCGTCGGCGACGAGGCCGGCGATGATGAGCGAGGCGCTCGCGCGGAGATCGGTGGCCATCACGTTCGCGCCCTGGAGCGCGCGCACGCCCGTCACGGTGGCCGTCCGTCCGTGGACGTCGATCTGGGCGCCCATGCGGTTGAGCTCGGGCACGTGCATGAAGCGGTTCTCGAAGATGGTCTCGGTGATGCGGCTCTGCCCCTCGGCGAAGCACATGAGGACCATGAACTGCGCCTGCATGTCGGTCGGGAAGCCGGGGTGCGGCGCGGTGGTGACGTCGACGGCGCGGAGCGGACCTTCGCGCACGATGCGCACGCCCGAGCCCTCGCGCTCGACGTCGACGCCCGCCGCGCGGAGCTTGGCCGAGAGGGCCTCGAGGTGCTCGAGCTGGACGCCCTCGACGAGGACGTTGCCCGCCGTCATGGCCGCCGCGACCATGTACGTCCCCGCCTCGATGCGGTCGGGCATGATCGCGTGGTCGACCGGGTGGAGCGACTCGACTCCGTCGATGACGATGACGTCGGTCCCGGCGCCGAAGACGTTCGCGCCCATCTTGTTGAGGACGCGCGCGAGCTCCTCCACCTCGGGCTCACGCGCGGCGTTGACGAGCGTGGTGCGTCCCTCGGCGAGGGCCGCGGCGCACATGAGGTTCTCGGTGCCGGTGACGGTGGGGATGTCGAAGACGATCTCCGCCGCCTGGAGCCTTCCGCGCGGGACCTCCACGCGGACGTAGCCGTGCGCGAGCTCGATCTCGGCGCCCATGAGCTCGAGGCCCTTGAGGTGCTGGTCGATGGGGCGCGCGCCGATGGCGCACCCGCCCGGGAGCGAGACGACCGCGCGGCCGTAGCGCGCGACGAGCGGCCCGAGCACGAGCACGGACGCGCGCATCTTCTTCACGAGCTCGTAGGGCGCCGTGGGGTCGGAGACGGGGCGCCCGAGCACCCGGACCTCGCCGTTCTCGAAGACGGCCTCTTGGTCGAGGTGGTTCAGGAGCTCGCAGAGCGTCTTGATGTCCTGGAGCTCGGGGACGTTGCGAAAGCGATGCTCGCCCTCCGCGAGGAGCGACGCGCAGAGGATGGGCAGCGCCGCATTCTTCGCCCCGCTGATCGGGACGACGCCCTCGAGCCGGCGGCCCCCGACGATCCGGATGTTGTCCACGGCCCCCTGTTACTTCAGCGAAAATGCCAGGGCAAGCGCTCTCTTCCGTTCTCAGGCGTAGAGCGCGCTCACCACGAAGACGGCCATCCCCGCGAAGAAGAACGAGACGTCGAGGATCACGCGCCGCGTGGTCTGCACGCCGAAGGGCGTGAGCATCCGATACCCGGCGAAGAGGACGAGGAGGAGGCCGAGGCCGACGCCGAGCTTTCCGAGCGGGCGCGCGGGCTCGGGGCCCCGCGGGAGGGGCTCGCCGCCGCGGACGCGGACGAGGCCACGCTCGGCGTCCTTTACGACGGCGTGGGGGGCGACGCCGTAGACCGTGACGGCGTTCAGCGCGCCGAGGGCGCTCGCGTAGGCGAGGCGCGCACCTTGGACGTCTCCTCGCGACTCCGCCTCCTCGGCGATGCCGATGAGCTCGCCGGCGGCCTCGTAGGTGATGCGGGAGAAGGGGTGGTGGGCCCGGATGGCGCGCCGGAAGGCGTCGATGGCCTCGTCCTCGCGCCCGGCCTCGACGGCCTCGCGCCCCTCCGCGAGCGCGCGCGATTGGATGTGGGCGAGGCGGAGCCCCAGGAGGCCCATCATGGACACGGCGAGGGCGACCGCGACGACGATCTTGGCGCGGAGGCTCACGGCAGATCCCTGCGTCCGAAGAGGAAGGCGCCGAAGGCGAGGAGGAGCCCTGCGTAGATGGCGCCGTAGCCGATCGTGGAGCCGAGGTAGGCCGCGAGGGCGCCGTCGGCTCGCGCGGCCGAGAGGATGCCCCGCCCCGGCACGAAGAGGTGGAAGTTGGGCGCCACCCAGGCGAGGGCGTGGAGGCCCTCGCGGACGATCTCCGGCAGCGCGCGCGAGCTCACGGTGGCCATCGCGTCGCCAGAGCGTCCGATGAGCCAGACGCCCAGCGTGATGACGCCCGTGGTGAGCGGCGTCGAGAACGAGGAGAAGAAGAGCGCGAGCGCGGCGATGAGCGCCACCTCGGCCACGACGAGGCCGTGGAGCGCCGCGAGGAGGGAGGCGTCGAGCTCGGTGGTGAAGCCGAGGACGAGCGCCGCGCCGTACCCCGCGAGCGAGAGCGGGAGGGCGACGAGCGCGCGGCTCTTGACCAAGAAGAGCACGACGACGACGAGCGCGACGAGCCCGCCCGTGACGGCCGCGAAGTGCGCGAGCGACGCCCCGGCCGAGAGCGCCGCGACGGCCACGTGGAGCGCCGCCAGGATCGCGACGACCGTCGCGCCGGCCGCCGTGATGCCGAGCCACTTGCCGACGACGAACTCGCCGCGCCGGACGTTGCGCGAGAGGATGCCGTAGAGCGTCTTCCGCTCGATCTCCTGGTAGAGCATCGAGGAGCCGAGGAAGACGGCGATGAGCACGCCGAGGACCGAGACGCAGGCGAGGCCCACGTCGAAGACGACGCGCACGCGCTGATCGTGCGCGAGCTCGGCGAGCACCAGCGAGAACGCGACGAGCCCGAGCCCCAACACGACGGCCGCGCTCAGGAGCTTGTCGCGGATCGATTCGCGGAAGGTGTTCAGTGCGATGGCGAGGATGCGCTGCATTTCAGCCGGAGAGGATCGGAGCGCCGCTCGCGAGCGAGGCGAGGGCGCGGAGACCGAGTCCGAAGATCGCGGCCGCCACCGTGAAGGCCACGAGCGTCGCGAGCTTATCACGCAGACCGAGCCCGATCCGCTCGACGGCTTGGAAGACGTAGAGCGCGAGGGCGCCGAGCCCCACGAGCGCGACGCCCGCGCCGCGGCCGGTGCCCGCGAGGCGTCGCGCCGACTCGTAGAACACGCGGAGATCGCCGTCGAAGATGGGGAGCGCAAGCGGCACGGCGATCGTGTAGGCGAGGACGACGGCCGAGGTCCAGAGCTGGAGGCGCGCGATCCCTGGGGTGCGGAGCTCGAGGCGCCCGAGCGAGACGAGCACGAGCTCGAGCGCGGCCGAGGCCCCGAGGAGGAGGAGCCCGACGGCGTAGCGCACCTCCGCGGAGATCGGCGCCTGGCGTAGCGCGCGCACGAAGGCCTCACGCCCTTCGGCGACCGCGCCGAGCGAGACCAGGTTCCAGAGGAGCATCGCGAGCATCGCGCCGAGGAGGACGGCGCGGACGAGGGCGATCCGGTTTTTCGTCGGAGACTTCATGCGCGAGGCGGTTCATCCTCGGAGGCGGCCCATATTGCCTCGGGCGGATCGTCGATGCTCATTTTTCTTCGCCACGCCGGGTTGCTCGCCGCAGGCATCGCCGCGGGGCTGGCGTTCGTCTTCTCCGCCGAGCCGTATGGTGTGCCCGGGTTGATCTTCGCGGCGCCCGCGCTCTGGGCCCACGCCTTCGGCGACGATCGCGCGCCGATCACCCCTTGGCGCGCCTTCCTCCTCGGCGGCCTCTCGGGGCTCACGATGCAGCTCCTCGCCTTCGCGTGGATCCCGGGGCTCCTCGAGCGCTTCGCAGGGTTCCCCGCGGTGGCGGCGTGGGCCGTCGCCGCGCTGCTCTACGTCGCGCAGGCCCTCCCGTACGCCCTCGCGCTCGGCGTGGCGGCGTGGCTCCGCCTCCGCGGCGCGCCGCTCCTCGTCGCGCTCCCGGTGAGCCTCGTCGCGATCGCGGCGCGACTGCCGACGCTCTTCCCGTGGCGTCCGGCCGACGTGCTCACCTCCTCGGCGCTTCCTTACGCGCAGCTCGCCGAGATCGGCGGCGCGCCCCTCGTCGACCTCGCCTTCGCCTTCCTGGGCGTCGCGTTCGTCGAATCCTTCCGCACGTCGAAGCGCGCGCCGCGCGTCGTCTTCGCGCTCGCGCTCGCGCTGCCCACGCTCTACGGCGCGGCGCGGATCGAGGCGATCGAGCGCGCGCGCGAGGAGCGGCCGCTCCTTCGCGTAGGCGTCGTGCAGCCCAACGTCTCCATCGAGGACAAGCACGATCGCACGCGCTTCCACGACAACCTGAAGAAGCTCCACGCCGCGAGCGCGCCCCTCGTCGCCGAGGGCGCCGAGCTCGTCGTGTGGCCCGAGTCGGCCTATCCGTTCCGCGTCCCGCGAGGCCGTGGCGAGGACTACGAGGGCGGGCTCGCCATTCGTCCTCCGGGCATCTCCGTGCCCATCGTCACCGGCCTGGTCACGCAGGTGGATCGCTGCATGCGTTGGAACTCGGTGGTCGCCGGCGAGCCCTCGGGACGCATCGCGGGGGTCGCCGACAAGATCGTGCTCCTCCCCTTCGGCGAGTTCGCGCCGCTCCACGCGCACTACCCGGCGTGGCTGCTCGAGCTCGCCCCGTGCGCGGGCTTCGTCCCCGGGGAGCACGAGCCGCTCCTCGAGGCCGCCGGCGCGCCGCTCGGCATCCTGAATTGTTACGAGGATCTGCTCCCCGTGCGTTCGCGTGCGCTCGCGCGCGCCGGCGCCGCGCTCCTCGTGAACCTCACCAACGACGCGTGGTTCGGCGACACGGCCGAGCCCCACCTCCACCACATGGTCTCGAGGCTCCGCGCGATCGAGGCGCGCCGCGATCTCCTCCGCGCGGTGAACACGGGCGTGAGCGCGCACGTCTCCTCCACGGGGCGTGATCTCGTACGCACCGAGACCTTCGTCGAGGCCTCCTTCGTGGCCGAGGCCCGGCTCGCGGACGAGCTCACGGTCTACGCGCGCCTGGGCGACGTGCTCACGCCGATGCTCCTCGCGTGGCTCTTCTCGGCGCTCCTCCGCGGCGCGCGCTCGCTCAGGAGTCGATGAGTGGGTCGCGCGCGAGCGCCGCGCGATGCGGGTGCTCGCGATGCCTCCGCTCGAGCCCGAGGAGGTGGAGGGGCTCGTTCGACTCCTCGAGCGTGATCACCGAGCCGATGTCCACCGGGATCACCCGGTTCGCGCCGTCGAGGTAGATGACGCCTTCGCGCATCTTGCTCTTGATGACGATGGCCTCGCCCGGCCCGATCACGCCGCGGACGAGGGCGAAGCGCTCCTCGAGGCCGTGGTAGGGCTCGCGGACGACCCATTGGATCTTGCGCGAGCCGATGGGCAGGACCCGCCCGCCCGCCGAGCGCTGCGCCGCGGTGGAGCCCGCCGCGGGCCCGGCCCAGATGCCGCTCGAGAGCTGCGACTCCTCGACGTCGCCGACGCGGAGCACGTACTTGGACGCGGCCGCCGGACAGGAGTGGGAGAAGAGGATGTCGTTGAGGATGCGCTTCGAGACGATCTCCCCGTCGATCTGCACCTGCATGCGGCTGAGGCGCGTGGCCTTGAGCCGCCCCTCGAGCGCGGCCGTGAGCGTCTCCTCGACGTTCTCGCGCCGGCCCGCGCAGAAGTAGCCCACGCTCGTCTTCGGCGCCGAGTTGATGGCGACCATCTTGGTGTCGGCGCCCACGGCGTGCGAGTTCCAGAGCAGCGTCCCATCGCCGCCCACCGTCACGACGAGATCCCAGGGACCGGCCGACGTCGGCTGGTGATCGTGCTCGAAGGTCGCGTCGGCGCCGAGCCGCTCGAGCACCGCGCGCGTGCGCTCCAGCGTCTCGAGGTGCGACTCGTGCTCCTCGACCAGGTTCTCCACCGAGACGTCGTTCTCGGCGAGGAGCTTCGTGAGGCGCTCGCTGCTGCCGCCACGGTAGCGCTGGTAGGTCGTCTTCTTGTAGACGACCAGGATGCGAGGCCGAGAGCTCATGAGCGCGATCGTGGCGTGAAGGTCAGGAGCACGCCGGGCATGAAGTCGGTGTATCCCGTCTTCCCGACGAGGAACGATACGTCAGAGCCGACGCCGAGGGAAATGACCTCGTCCAGGCGGAAGTCGAGGTAGACGCCCATGGAGAGAAAGGCATGGGCGTGGAAGCCCCCGCCGATCGCCCCCGCGCCGAAGCCCGCGCGCGCGCGGAACGTGGCGCCCACGGGGTCGGGCTCGAGCCGGATGGCGGTCGAGAGCGCGATCGGCGTGGCGAGCCGCCCGCCGTCCGCGTCGTCCACGAACCACGTCCCGAGGCCGAGCCCGAGCATGAGCGGACCACCTCCGAAGAGCACCTCGGCGAACCCACCGCCGCCGAGCTCGGCTCGATCGCCGACGAGCGAGCCGGCGCCGATCGCCGCATGGCCGGAGAGCGTGACGCTGGGCTCGGACGCGCTCGCGCTCTCGGGAGCGAGCCCCACGACGAGAGCGACGATGAGTCCGAGACGCCGGATCACGACTTCGGGATCTGCTTCGCGTCCTCGAGGAAGCGGGCGAGCCCCGAGTCCGTGAGCGGGTGCTTGAGGAGTTGCTTGATGACCGAGGGCGGCAGCGTCGCGACGTGCGCGCCCACGAGGGCGGCCTGCACCACGTGGATCGGGTGGCGGATGCTCGCCGCGAGCACCTCGGTGGCGAAGCCGTAGTTCTCGTAGATGCGGACGATCTGCGAGATGAGCTCCATGCCGTCGTGGCTGATGTCGTCGAGGCGGCCGATGAACGGGCTGATGTACGTGGCGCCTGCCTTGGCGGCGAGGAGGGCCTGCGGCGCGCTGAAGCAGAGCGTGACGTTGGTGCGGATGCCCTCGCTCGAGAGGACCTTCACGGCCTTGAGGCCCTCGCCGATGAGCGGGACCTTCACCACGACGTTCGGGTGGAGCGCGGCGAGCTCACGGCCCTCGGCGACGATGCCGTCGGCGTCGGTGGAGAGGACCTCGGCGCTGATCGGCCCGTCGACGATGGCGCAGATCTCCGTGATCACCTCCTTGAGGGGGCGGCCGGTCTTGGCGACGAGCGTGGGGTTGGTGGTGACGCCGTCGACCACGCCCATGGCCGCGGCTTCGCGGATCTCGTTCAGTTCCGCCGTGTCGATGAAGATCTTCATGACGCTGCTTCTACCATCCCGGCGCGGCTTGAAAAGGAAGGAGCCGGCTGGGTCGGTCGAATTCCGCCCTTGGCGGACTCACTCCGCGCGGACCGTGAGCTCGAACGCCGCGTTGGCCCCCCGGCCGGCGTCCCGCACGTAGATGACGTACCAGCCCGGCCGCAGGAACCGCGCGACGGTCTCCTCGTTGGAGGTGCCGTTCGAGCGGCTGATCAGCTTGGCGCGGATGTCGCGGAGCTCGAGGTCGAGGTCCTCGCCCGAATCGGGGTGGCCCGAGCCGAAGATCTTGAGGCGCGCTTCGACGAAGCTCGGACGATCGAGGTAGAAGCGGTAGACGCGCACCGCGTCGATGCCGGTGGCCTTGAGCGCCGGGCCGCCGAGCTCGGGCGCGTTCACCGAGTCGATCTTGCCGGCGACGCGCTCGCCGGGGCGGATGTCGAAGGGCCAGGTCCGCTGCGGGAGCTCGGGGTCGTGACCGCCAGCGAGGAGGAGCTCGTGGAGGCTCCGCCCTTCGACGAGCTTTCGGTCCGAGAGGTGCGCCAGGAAGGTGGAGAGCGAGGGGTAGGCCCCGTGGTCCTCCGAGAGCGCGATCATCTCGCGCAGGACGACGCTCGGCCCGAGGGCGACGGGATCGCCGTCGAGGTCGAGGAGCCCCCCGGCGCCGTCGGCGAGATCCCAGAGGATCTCGGCCACGGACTCCTGCGAGCCGAGCCCCTTGGGGCCGCTCGCGGAGCGCTCGAGGTCGGCGTCGACGACGAGGCGGCCGAAGGGCTCCATGCCCACGGTGTCGAGGTAGCGCGGGGCGCCGAGCACGGCGGCCGCGAACCAGGTGGCCCGCCCCTCTTCCCAGGCGAGCCCCGGCTCCACGAGGTGGCCGCCCGGATGACTCCCGCCAGGGGTGGAGTCCGTGCTGAGCACGTCGAAGACGAAGTGCCCGAGCTCGTGCAGGACGACGTGCTCGTCGTGCTCGTCGCCGTCGCTGTGCTCGCGGTTGCCGGGCTCGCCGCCGAGGAGGCGCACGAGGCGCTTGCCGGAGCCCTTGGGGAACTCACCCTCGTAGGTGCTCCAGCGGTTCGGCCCGCCGCGCTCCCACTGGATGACGAGCTCGGGGAGCGTGTGGCCGGTCCATTCGCGCACGGCGAAGAGGCCGCGGAGCGCGGTGTCGAGGATGTGGAAGGCGCCGCCCACGCCGTGCGGGTCGACGTCGGGGAGCACGAGCTCGAGCGGCTCGCTGCTCCGCTCGAGCGGGAAGTCGAAGTGGTGCGCGGGCGTGCCTTCGCGGCTGGGCGAGACGGCGACCACGTGCCCTCGATGCGAGACCGCGGCCGAGACCCGGAGCCGCGAGGCCTCGTGCACCTCGATCTGGAAGTGCCCCGTCGGATCGGTGGTGGTGCGTCCGACGATGGCGCCGTGCGCGTCGATGGCCTCGACGAGCACGTACCGCGCGGGGCGGAGCGAGACCTGCCGGCTCACGCCGCGCGGCGTGGCGTCGCGGGCCTCGAAGCGCACGCGTCCGCTCACCCAATGCGGCGTCGACTTCGGAGCGCGTGCACCCGCGGTGGGCGTCACGTTCGAGCCGCACGCCGTGAGATGGATCGCGACCAGGGAGGCCAGGACGAGCACTCTCACGGAACTCGACATCGGCCTTGATGGTAGCGCCGAAAACGTCTCTTGGGACTATTCGATCTCGATGAACGCGTCGGTTGGTGGGAGGGGCTCGGGTGGGGTCGCCTCGCGTCGCCGGGCGCTCACCTCGAGCCAGACCATCACCGTCGCGAAGAGCGCCGCGAAGAGCCAGAGGCGCAGGGAGCGCCGATCCATGCGGAATCGAGGAGGCACGAGCCCATCCTCCCCTCCCCGTGGCCTCCGCTCAAGCCTCGCGGCGAACGATGCGGCCGAAGGCGTAGAGGAGCGCATAGACCGCGACGAAGCCGAAGGTCATCCGCGCGAAGTGCACGGTCCAGAAGGTGGTCGGCGCGACGCTCGCGAGCGCCGCGTCGTGACCTGCGGCGCCCCACACCGCGAGCGCCCACTTCTCGACCTGCGCCACGCACCCCGTCGCGATCCCGGCGGCGATGGGCTGAACGAGCCGCGTGAACGCGCGCGCGACCCACACCATCGCCGCGAGGACGGGGAGGTACATCACCACCCACATCCACCACGGCATGGGCTCGCCCGCGGCGAGTCCCGGCGCGAAGAGCGCGCCGAAGATGGCCAGCTCGGCGACGAGGTTGGCGAGGCCCACGACGAGCGCCGCGCGCGCCACTACGCGGATCATCCGCCCCCCGTGAGCGTCTCGCGGAGCCGGCCTCCGTCGGAGAGCGCCTTGGCGATGGAGAGGAGCGCGCCGACCTCGGCCGCGATGCCACGCGGGCTCACGGTGCCCTGCCCCGAGTGGCCATAGAGGCCGGTGAGGTGGAGCCGGCACGGCACGCGCCCGCGGAGGGCGCGCTCGAGCCGGAGGGCTTCGCCGTAGGGGATGACGTCGTCGTCCCGCGCATGGCAGATGACGACGGGGCGCTCGAAGCGCTGCAGCGCCTCGCGCGGGCTCGCGTGCGCGTCGACCGCGGCCGAACGTGCGAGGGCCGTGTCGACGAGCGCGGGCGCGCCGCCTTCGACGCCGCAGAACACGCGGAAGTAGTCGCGCTGCGGCGCCGGGACCGTCGCGACGAGCGACTCGACGAAGGGCAGGAGGCGGCCCTCTTCCTTGAGCTCCATCCGGCCCCACGTCATGTGGCACATCTTCGAGAGCGCGACCTCGAGGTCGTAGGTCTCGCCGGGGACGTCGAGGTACCGGAGGAGGTTCAAGAAGAGCGCCGGTGCGTTGAGCGGATCGCGCGCGAGCACCACCTCGCCCTCGTCGGTGCGCATGATCCCCGTGACGGCGAAGCGGCAGACGCCCTCGAAGTCCTCGTATCCTCCAAAGGTGATCACTCCGTCGACGAGCTCGGGGCGCCGCGCGGCGACCTCGAGCGCGAGCCACGAGCCGAAGGAGATGCTGAAGAGCGTCGGCCTCCCGAGCGAGGCGAAGCGCCTGGCCGTCTCCTCGACGACGATCTCGAAGTCGTCGACCGCCGAGCGCACGACGCGCAGATCGACGTAGGCCGGGATGAAGGGCGCCACCACCACGAAGCCCGCGCCGGAGAGCACGCGGCAGAAGCGGATGAAGCGCGGGTCGTCGGGCCCGGCGAAGTGGAGCCCGGGCGAGATCACGAAGGTGCCATAGGCGCGCCCGCGCGGGCTGTAGACGTAGGCGTCGAGGATGCTCGGCCCCGGTTCGTCCAGCCGCACGCCCGCCTTGAACGCCCGGAGCCCGTGCAGCCGACCACGCCGCAAGATCCAATGCTCGACGCGCACGTCCTGCGGCACGTCGGTATCGCTCGTCCACGGCCCGAGCCAGCGGAGCAGGCGGGCGAACGGCCCCACACGCTCGAGCTCATCCCGCATCGTCCACCTCTTCGTCGGTCTCCCCGTCCACGTCGGCGTCTGCTCCAGCGTCGAGGATCCGGCTCCGATCGAAGTCGACGAGGAGCGAGCACGACGAGAGCGTGGCGAGCACGACGACGAACGCGAAAGGCCTCACAGCGAACCTCGCAAGATCAGCCCCGCGCCGCCTCGCTCCACGGCGGGCGCGATCGCAACGGGCGACTTGGATTTCTTCTCGCGATCCTGGAGGCGCAAGACGAGCGCGGTCACGCCGGTGACGAGCGCCACGCCGAAGGAGACATCGGCGAGGATGGCCATCCGCTCCCCGCGCCGTGCGACCTTCTCGCTCGGCTCGCGGCGGAACTCCTCGCGATCGGCGAGCGCCATCATCCCGAAGACGCCGGTGAGCACGAGCGCCGAGCTCGAGGTCCCGGCGAGGGCCACCACGCGCCGTTTCTTCTTCCTCGCGTCGAGCGCGGGCGCTTCCACCTCGGGCTCCTCCACCTCGAGCGGGCCGCCGGCGCCGAAGCGTTGGCGCTCGAGCGGATCGAAGTCTCCCTGGAAGCTCACCTCCACGCTCCGGCGCGAGGCCGGGGGAAGGACGAGCTCCACGACCGTCACGCGGCCGTCGCGCGCGCTCACCACGAGCGAGTGGCGCCCCGCGGGGAGCTCGATCCGCGCGGGCGTCCTCGGCGCGACGCGCGAGCCCCCGATCCACACCGACGCCTCGACATGCGGCGATTCGATCGACACGACGCTCCTCGATTTTCGGAGCGCCCGGAGACGGCTCGCGACCTCGGGCACCCGCGCATCGTAGGGGTAGGCCTCGAGGAAGCGTTCGAGCGCTTCGATGGCGAGCCCTCCATCGCCGGCGTCCAGCCTCGCCTCGGCGAACGCGAGCAACGCGTCCGCGTCGTCGGAGACGAGGCCGACGTCGACTTCGGCGTCGGCCTCTTGCGCGCGCACCGGCGACGCGACGAGCCCGAGCGCCAGGATCAGGGCGAGCCAACGCATGGGACGCGATCAGTCGACGGGCGCCTCGCCGTCTTCACCGCCGTCGTCCTCGCCGGCGTCGCCGTCATCGTCTTCGCCGGCGTCCTCACCGGCGTCGTCCTCGCCGGCGTCGCCGTCATCGTCTTCGCCGGCGTCCTCACCGGCGTCGTCCTCACCGGCGTCGTCTTCACCGGCGTCGTCCTCACCGGCGTCGTCCTCACCCGCGTCGTCACCGGCGTCTCCGGCGTCGTTGCCCGCGTCGGCACCGGCGTCCGGACGCGGCACGTCCTCGCATGACGTCTCGCACGTCCCGCGCGTGGTGCCCGTCGCGCCGCAGCAGATGAGCGAGCCGCGGCAGTGGTCGTTCTCGAAGCAGGCGTCGCCGTCGTCGCCCTTGCAGCCGGCGACGAGGAGGAGGAGGCCTGCAAGGCAGGCAAAGATCCAGTGGAGCGCTGATTTCGGCACGGTGCCCTCTTACTACATCGAGCGCGCCGTGGAGAAAAGGAGACGGGTGCGAGCATCGAACGAAGTCATCGAAGATGCCGTTGCCGTCGGACGCGTCGGAAGGGACGTCATTCAGCGTCGGACGTCGTAGGCGCAGCGGAACCCGACGTCGGCCGCGTAGTCGGCCGCGGGGAAGCCGACGCGATACGCCACGCGCAGCATGAGCGGCGTCGAGCGGTACGAGCCTCCGCGGATGCTCCGCGCGCCGTTCGAGGCGTCGAGGCGCGCGGTCCTCGGTCCGGGCGTGAAAGCCGACGACGTCCACTCCCAGACGTTCCCCGCCACGTCGACGAGCCCGTAGGGGCTCGCGCCTTCGGAGAAGCTGCCCACGGGCGCGAGGTATCGATGACCATCGCGGACGGCGAGCTCCCCGTCTTCGGCGCCGTGGTTCGCGAGCCTCACGTCGAAGACCTCGCCCCACGGAAAGGTGCGTGCGTCCCGCGCGCCCCGCGCCGCCTTCTCCCACTCGTCGTCCGTTGGCAAGCGGCCGCCCACGAACCGGCAGTAGTCCTCCGCGTCGTACGCCGAGACGCCGACCACGGGGTGCTCGGGGCGCCCGATCCGATCGTCGCCGGCGCCGAGCCTCGGGGTGGCGCACGCGCCGGCCTGCTCACATCGCGCGTACTCCGCGCGCGTCACCTCGGTCCGGTCGATCTCGAAGGCGGGCACGTAGACCGCGCCGAAGGGGATCTCCGGCGCGAAGAGCTCCGCGTCGCAGACGCCGAGCGCGCCCCCCACGCGGTGCGTGCGACGGCAGAGCGCCACCGCCCGACGGATCGCCGCCGAGTCGCTGCCGCGCAGGAACGTCCCCGCGGGGACGAGCACGCGGCGCGACTCCACGCGCGCGACGCGCTCGGGACCGAAGCCCAAGAGGATCGACGAGAGGAGCACGGCGACGACGAACGCACCGAGCGTCCGCATCGTCAATGCCGCGCCCCCAGGGTGCGGAGCTTTCGCTGGAGCGTCCGCCGATCGATGCCGAGCGCGATGGCCGCGCGCGTGACGTTGCCGCCGTGGAGCTCGAGCACGCGCTCGATGTGCGCGCGCTCGACCTCGCTGAGCGTCTGCGTGGAGTCCCACTCCTCGCTCGGCACCGCGCTCGTGCGGCCCTCGCCCTCGGCGCGCCCGAAGACGCTGCCGTGGATCATCTTGGAGACGAGCGGGCCGTCGATGGGCTCGCCGCCGGCGAAGACCGCCGCGCGGCGGAGCACGTTGAGCAGCTCCCGCACGTTGCCCGGGTAGTCGTAGGCCGTGAGCACCTCGAGCGCCGAAGGATCGAGCGAGGCGCGCGGGCCGTCGATGCGTCCGAGGAGGTGCTCGGCGAGCTCGGGGATGTCCTCGCGACGCTCGCGGAGCGGCGGGATGGTCACGGGGAAGACGTTGAGGCGGTAGAAGAGATCGCGTCGGAAGCGTCCCTCGCGCACTTCCTCTTCGAGGTCGCGGTTGGTCGCGACGACGATCCGCGCGTCGAACGGGATCTCGCGGCTCTCGCCGACCGGGCGGACGGTGCGAGTCTCGAGCGCCCGGAGGAGCTTCGCCTGGAGCTCGAGCGGAAGCTCGCCGATCTCGTCGATGAAGAGCGTGCCGCCCTCGGCCTCGCGGATCAGCCCGAGGCGATCGCGGTCGGCGCCCGTGAAGCTGCCCTTCTTGTGCCCGAAGAGCTCGCTCTCGAAGAGCTCCTTGGGCACGCAGGCGCAGTTGAGCGCGATGAAGGGGCCGCGCGCGCGCTTACTCACGAGGTGGATGTGTCGCGCGGCCACCTCCTTGCCCGTGCCGGTCTCGCCGAAGAGCGCGACCGTCTCGTTGCTGGGTCCGACGCGGTCGATGAAGCGCCGCACCTCGCGCATGCCCTCGCTCTCGCCGATGAGCGGGGGTGCGAAGGGCTCGTCGCCGCTCCGCGTGCGGCGGCCGTCGGCGATGGCCTGCGAGAGGACGGGCGTGAGCGTCACCGCGTCGACCGGCTTCTCGAGGAAGCTGAACGCGCCGAGCTTCATCGCTTCGACGGCGGCGCTCACCGTCCCGTGCCCGGTGAGCACGAGGATGCGCGTCTCGGTCGGCCCGAGGCGGCGCATCACGTCGAGGCCGCTCATATCCTTCATGCGGAGGTCGAGGAGCGCCGCATCCGGAGGCCGCGACGAGCGGAGGATGGAGAGCGCCGCCTCGCCCCCATCGGCCTCGAGGACCTCGAAGCCGTGACGGCTGAGCGCCTTCCGCATGGCGAAGCGGAACGCGGCGTCGTCGTCGATGAGGAGCACACGACCTTCGCTCATGGAGATAGACGGTGGCCCTCATGCGCGGCGGGCGCAACCCGGGGGAGCGTGAGGCGCGCGACCGTCCCTCGTTCGGGACGTCGTTCGAGCTCGAGCCGCCCGCCGAGCGTCTCCACGAGCATGTGGCTCGCGTAGAGGCCGAGGCCGGTGCCTTCGCCGGGCGGCTTGGTCGTGGCGAAGGGCTCGAAGAGGCGTCCTTCCATCTCCGGATGGAGACCCGGGCCGTCGTCCATCACCTCGATGACGAGCGCGTCGCTCTGCGTCTCCGCGGCCACGACGACCTCCGAGCCCCCCTCCCGCACGGCGTCGACCGCGTTCTGCACGAGGTTCACGAGCACCTGGAGCAAGCGGTCGGGATCCGTCTCGAGGGTCACGGGCCAGACGGATGGATCGATGATGACCATCACCCGGCTTCGCCGCCCGGCGAGCACGAGCGAGCGCGCGCGCTCGGCCACCTCGCGCAAGGAGACCTCGGGCCGCACGCGCACCTCGACGAGATC